>JAGCSI010000063.1 GCA_017964255.1 Bacteroidales bacterium
GAATACTACTTGAACTTTGCTGAGGCATACTGGGCTCTACCCTAATACTTCGTGTGCCATACAAAATCAAATTGAAAGTACAGTTTTAGAATTTGCCTATGAAACAGACCAATCCTTTCTTCCCGAATTGATACAAGAGATTGAGGCGGTAATACAGTGTTAAAATAAGAATAGCATGAAAATTAAGAACAGACTGCAACTACTCATACTGTTAACTGCATTTCTATGCGGGTTTATTCCTACGTCTCAGGCACAAGAAATAGATACTATCTTTTACAATAAACACATCACTATGATTTTTCCTGATGATCACATAGAGTATTATCATTATGACCAGAATGGGAATAAAATCATTGACAGTTTTAACAATGGTAAATTCAGCTATAATTACCGCTTGATACCGGGGAAAAAAGAAATATATCTGGAATCCATGATTTTTGAGAACCAGGGTATTAAATATTTTTGTGATACTTTCCCTGTATATTTTCCAGAAATCTTCCCTGCGGTGTACGATACTTTTCGGACATGCGAGATAGCCCTTTCCATGCAGTGTTTCAACGAAGAAAAATGGTATGACAAAGAAAATCTGAGCAATCGGTTCAGAATTATTTGTAACGATTCTGAATATCTTGAAGATAAAGGATACAATTCTTTGGCAATTGAAATGTTTTCTTTATATGGCACGGGTGATAACACAAAAGTCACCAGAAAATACGGCAATTCTTGTTCCATAGATCTTTTTGAGACCATCATGAACAAAGAATATTATACACAAGAATGGCTTCCTTCCCAATCTCAAACAAAGAAAATGTGGAAAATCATGACCGACATCATGAAAATGCCGAAAGATTTTTGCCGCACGGAAGAGCCCAAATTCATGATAGAAATTGTGTGTGATGGGAATTATTTTTATTTGCCAGTAAGCGGGTGCTGGGGTTTGGGAGAAGATACCAAGCATAACGAACGTTGGCATGATAAGCATCAGAATAAATATCTCAAGCAAATGAAGCAAATGCTGACATTCATCCGCTCGAAATGCGAGGGGAATTGAAAGAGCAAGCTGCAGCAAGCAAAATAAAAATAGTTATCAACCAAAACAAAATAGCAATGAAAAGAACATTAATCTGTGGAATGGCGTTGACCATTCTGATGGCACTGCTGCTGACATCGTGCCACAAAGAAACCAACAATAACAGTAATACGGAGAATTCCAGCGATGACCATTATGCCAACCAGCAGTATCCTCCCACTGCGCAGGTGATACGCAAGGCCGTGACCGACATAGACGGTAATATTTACGATGCGGTTCAGATTGGCGATCAGGTGTGGATGGCGGAGAACCTGCGCACCACGCGTTATGCCGACGGCACAGAAATACCTTTAAGCCCAGAATTTAATTGGAGTATGACTTTACCATACCGTTCGGCTCCTGGCAATAACCAGAGCAATGAGGAGAATATGGGCAATGTGGCCCGCTGGGGGTACTTGTATAATTGGAGAGCTGTGACGAAAGGCCCATCCAATGAAGAGAATCCCAGTGGCATACAAGGTATTTGTCCAGACGGCTGGCATGTGCCCAGTGGAGCGGAGTGGGATGAACTTTACAGCTATTTGAGAACCCAACCGGAATATATTTCGGGTAACGACTCTTTCAATGTGGCCAAATCATTAGCAGCCACATGGGGATGGAGGACCAGTGTAGATGACACAACAGAATGTGATATAAATACTCCCGGAAACGATCCAAGTTCGAATAACGCCACAGGCTTCTCGGCTTTGCCAGCAGGCAATGCTGGTTTAGATAGTTTTGGAGGTTTTGGCGGCATAGCCATATTTTGGACAGCAGGGCATTATAAAGACAAGTCTATTCGTATGCTCTTCTATAACAGTGCTATATTGGGTTCTCATTGGAACCAGCCTGAGCAAGCTTGTTATTCCGTCCGTTGTGTCCGCGATGAGTAACTTGGGTACAGCCCATCACAAATGCAGATTAAAGGTTTAGGAAGTATAGGAGATCTGCCGGTTGGATACATGGATGGGTTTACTCCAACCCCGTCAGTCAATCCTTTGCCATTGGCTTCACAGACCAGAAGGAGGGCCTCAAGCAGGTGCGAGTTTTTGATATGTTGGGCAAAGAGGTGATGAATGTGGAGAACTGCTCGGGCAACACGGTCAACATTGCCAATCTGCCAGCGGGCATGTATATAGTGCGGGTGCAGAGCCAAAGTAGCAAAGTCTATTCGGCGAAGCTGGTGAAGAAGTAGTTTTTTTCAAGGGGAGTCTCGCTGCGCTCAATGAGAGACGGGGATTTTCCGGGAATTTGTGAATGAATGCAGAATGTCAAACTTAAATGAAACGGAGATGAATGAGTACAAAAAGAGCATAACTTCAGGTAAACAGCCTTATCCCCTCATTCAAAAGCCGTTTTTCCCCTCACACAACAAAAAAAAGAAATACTTATCAACATACTGATTACCAACATTATATAATCACTCACAAAAAATACCGTTCTCAACTTGTAGTCACATTTTTTCCGCAAGGGGTCACATTTCTACTGTGAGGGTTTAAATATCATTCAACAAATTGTATTTTTGCGCTAAAAAATGGAAAAAAAATAAAACATCAAATCCAACTATCATGAAAAAAGGAGGAAAATTAATTCTATTGTCATTAGTGGCCATTGTGTTGTTTCTCACTTCCTGCAACAAAAACAGAGACTGTCGCTATGACAACATGACATACAGTAAACAGAGTAAACAGTGCGAATGCGTACAGGCCTATTCCCCAGAGGAGATTCCGGCATTGTCAAGTACGGAATATAACAGCTGTGAGAGTGTCGTAAGGAATTTTATCTATTTCAGCATCGATAACGCCAATTATCCCTATTATTCGCATGCGGGAGATATCATCAAATTCTGCGGTTACGTAAAGCACTCGTATGGGGAGCCGTTACACTATAATGAGGACAACACCTATTGCCAGTTTACCATGATTGATGATTATGCGACGGCAATGGATGTCTCAAATTATAATGGAGGGGCTTTTTTCATTGAAAGCAGCGTGGACAAGATGGAAAATGTTGACCTCTCACAGAAATGTCATGTGACTGGAGTTTTGGCATTTGGCCCCGCCTCGGCAAAAATTCCATGGGTAAGTTTGTCTGAACCTGGCACTTGCCATTCCGCAGAATTATTGTTTGACGTCATTGAGATTCACAATTAATACTTTGCCATTAGCTTTACGGCCCAGCAGGAGAGCGTGAAGTAGGTGCGTATTATGGATATGTTGGGCAAAGAGGTGATGAATGTGGAGAACTGCTCGGGCAACACGGTCAACATTGCCAATCTGCCAGCGGGCATATATGTAGTACGAGTGCTCAGCCAAAGTGGGAAAACACATTTGACGAAACTGGTGAAAGAGTGAGGTTTCAAAGGGGAGTTTCACTTCGTTTGAGGGGAGAAGTTTGCTGGTTAGGTAAAATTTTACGACAATGGTTGAAATTTGAACTTTTATTTGTATTTTTGCATCGTAAAAGTTTAAAATTAAACCCTTATGGATGATATTTATATGCTTTCAGATGGGATTATCATGAATCGCATCGGCACACGGCTGAAAGCTATACGGCTGAAACAAAACATTACACAACAGAATCTTGCAAAAGAGGCGGGAATTTCAATTTCTTCTGTAAAAA
>JAGCSI010000064.1 GCA_017964255.1 Bacteroidales bacterium
GCATTATGCCTGACACTGTACAATTAGCGACATCTAAGTATAACTTGTCTATCCCGACCAACCAACCGGCTTTACTCTCGCACTTCACAAAGATGGAAAGTACACAAAGACCTTTCCCGACAGTAAGTGCCACCCCATAGGTCCATACGCCCCAACCGTCGGCATGGCCAACATACGCAGTGGCATAGCGACGTAGGTTACTATTTCAACATTCCCAGTATGGTTTCAGGAGCAACCTCCATTTCGGTGACCGCACAGAGGCCTGCACCCATATCTTTTACACTGGCACCAAGAAAATGAACTTTATCGTCAATGATCAGGAAGCGGTCGTGGTGGCGATGAGGGAGCTGGACGAACTCGATTGAGGGGTATTGCTCGTTGTGCTTTTTGAGGTCGGTGAGGAACTGTTCGCTGTAGCGGGTATGGATAGTAGCCGATACTCCTTCGGCGCGCTTGGTAAGCATCGAGAGCACGCGGTCATCAACAAAATTGTCGATGAGAATGATTCGGCTTTTAGCGCTACGAACGAGGGCGGAAACGTAAGTCCAGGCATCCCATACGCAGCCAGCGGAGAAGATTTGTTCGGGAAGCATTTGGGGAGATAATTCATCAATCTTTTCGAATAAAATATCTATTTTTTCATCGGTTTCCTGTTGGTGTTGCTCAATGTTGAACATTCGTTGAATCACTTGAGTATTTTGGCCCAAAATTTGTGGTATTGATGTAAATGCGCGCATAATGTTAATATTGACCCGTATAGCTGTTTCTGAACGCAAGACACTACTAAGCATGGCTACGCCGTTGCGGGTGAAAGCATAAGGTAAGTAACGAGCGCCACCCCTTCCGTTTGAGGTCGCAATTTGCGACCTCAAAGATGGGGAACTTTGGTTTAAAGTCGCAATTTGCGACCTTAAACACTGGTGTTCTTCTTTTGTAAGCTGGAACATGAAATCAGGAGGGAACCGTGTGATATTTCGTTTTACTTGTTCGTTTAATCGTTTATTTTCAACATTATAAAGCATTGCCAAATCAGAATCCAACAACACCTGTACACCTCTGACAACCCGTATCATTGACTTTATATCAATGTCTTCGGGAACACTATTTGCGACTCCAAAATCTGCCATTTCTATGGAATGATCATAATTTGCGACAAGCTCCGTGAACTGGACACTATTTGTGACTTCAAGTTCCATTTGCTGTTTATTCTGTTTTACCTTTTTATTTGCCATAAGTACTTTGTTACTGTCTGCAAAGTTACGACATTAGTAACAGAAAATCAATAGCGAAAATTTATCTAATTTACTAAAATACAATAGCTTAATAAATTACACTTTCAGGCAAAAAAATTGCAAAAAGGGGTCAAAAAGTTGCAAAAAAAGAATAATGTAATTTTGGGGATGTCGCACCCAAAGGGGGAGAAGGTTTTGAAATTTTGGGAATTTCTTGTCATGATATTGCGATTCCAGTGAGCCAAGCCCCGAAGGAGCGACATCCTAATAACCCCGTACTTCAGTGTGGGGTATAGCGGCATCCATCTTCCTCTTCCCAGTGCCAGCGGTACGACACATCGGTTCCACAAAGGTTGACACGATACAACAAGCTTTCGGGGAAGCGATAAAGGCGACCCGGATCAAGCAGCACCTGACACAAGACCAGCTTGGCGCGTTGGTAGGTGTTCAGAAAGCACAGATATCAAAAATCGAAAGTGGGAAGAGCATTACCTACGCCACCATAGTGAAAGTTTTCAAAGCCCTCGGTGCCACCACCGCCAGTATGGACTTGGGGCATCTAGGAAGAGTGGTGTTGTGGTAACTCCCATTGTCAAAGCGATTTTCGGCTCTCATTTTTAGTGTGACTGCAACGGTATCCCCTCCCTACCTTTTTACAAATTTTCTAACAACAACCTCTCCTTCTGTGTGTATCCGAATAAAATACACACCTTTAGATAACTCAGAAACATTAATTGAAGACACGTTCCCATTAAGACTTTTCACCCATATTCTCGCACTATTGCATTGTTTTCCAGACTTTGCATTGAGAGAACAAGAGCGTCAAGCTCAATATGTAATAAAACGTCAAGCTACGGCAAATTATGCCGCAAGAATTGACGATGCAAATATAATATTTTTTCTTTTTGTGTTGTCTGCAAAAAAATAATCATAGAACAAATAAAAACTGATACAACTATCAATTTTTATTTGTAAGTTTGCAGTTTTAATCTGGAAGAGTTATAGACATTCAAATACATAATCTGTATGAAGCCTAAAATTATTGTCACGGGAGGAACGGGGTATATTGGTTCGCATACCATCATCGAATTGATCAAAAGCGGTGAGTTTGAGGCCGTTGCGGTGGACTCCTGCGTGAGATCAACCCCTGAAACCATTGACAGAATCGAGGAAATTACCGGAGTGAGAATCAAGCATCTTGCCGTGGACATCTGCGACAAAGACGCATTCTTTAAGACCATCGAAGAGGAAAGTCCTGTTACCGGCATCATCCATTTCGCTGCCTTCAAGAGCGTGCCTGAATCAGTGGAAAAACCTTTGCTGTACTATCGTAACAACCTTGGCTCACTGGAAAATGTGCTGGAGGCTTGCGAACGTTACCACATCCCGCAGCTGATTTTCTCGTCCTCTGCTTCTGTTTATGGAGATGTCAAGGAACTGCCCGTCACCGAGGCAACTCCCTTCGGACAACCCTTCTGTCCTTACGCCCATACGAAGCAGATTGGAGAACAGATGATCCGTTTCTTCGCTGAACAGCACCCTGACTTCCAGAGTGTTCTTCTCCGTTACTTCAACCCCGTAGGCAACGACATGAGCGGTCTGAATGGCGAACTGTCCCCAGACAAGCCCAACAACCTGATGCCCATTGTGACGCAAGTAGCTATTGGCAAGATGAAACAATTGACGGTCTTTGGCACCGATTACGACACCCGCGACGGTTCCTGCATCCGTGACTATATCCATGTATGCGATATCGCCAACGCCCACGTCAAAGCCCTGCAATTCCTGCTAAAGGGTAAAAACGAGAGCAACTGCGAAATTTTCAATTTAGGAAGTGGCAACGGCGTATCGGTATTGGAAATCATCGATGCTTTTGAAAAAGTTAACGGTGTCAAACTGAACTACACCATCGGAGGCCGACGCCCCGGCGATGTACCTGCCATCTATAGCAATAGCCAACGTGCCAACGAATTGCTGGGCTGGCACTGTCAGTATGGCATCAACGACATGGTGGAGTCGGCCTGGAAATGGGAACAGCATCTTCAAGAACTCAGACAAGCAGAATAAGCAATCAGCACACACTATCGACATGGAAATCAGAGAGATAACTAAGGGAAAAGACATCTGGGAGTTTATCAACTTCCCCAAAAAGCTCTACAAAAACTGCGAGCACTATGTGCCCCCATTGGACAACAGCGAATACAACACACTCACCCGACACCCCGCATTAGCTTTCTGCGACTTACGTATGTGGCTGGCTTACCAGGATGATCAAATTGTTGGACGCATCGCCGGCATCATCAACCACAAATGCAATGAGTTGAAACAGCAAAAACGCATCCGCTTCGGCTGGTTCGACACCATCGACGACATCAATGTGGCCAAAGCCCTGATTGAGAAGGTGGAAGAATGGGGACGGGAGCAAATGCTGACAGAAATATGTGGTCCCTCCCGCTATTCCAACATGGAAAGACAGGCCATGCTCGTTGAGGGCTTCGACCATACCCCATCCATCAGCGCCGACTACAATTACGAATACTATCCCAAGCTGATTGAACAAATAGGCTTTGAAAAAGAGGTGGACTATATCCAGTACAAGGTCAAAGTCTCCAAAGAACTGCCCGAGAACTTCGAACGCCTGGCAGACATTCTCTCCCGTAAATACAAAGTACGGCTCCGCCATCTCAAAAACAGGGACGAGTTGAAAAAATGTGGCATGGAGTTTTTCCATGTGCTGAACCAGAGCTATGCCAAGATATTCAATTTCATTCCCTTGACCGATGAGGAAATCCAGTGGACCATTGAGGAGGATTTCCAAGTGGCAGACACCCAACTATCGTCCGTTTTGGAGGATGAAAATGGCCGGATAGTGGGCTTTGCCTTTTGCTTGCCATCGTTAAGCCAGGCTCTCCGCAAAGCCAATGGCAGGCTATTTCCCGGCGGTGGCTGGTACCATGTGGTCAAAGCCCTGCGGAAAAACAAATACGTAGACATGTATCTTACAGGGGTTCTGCCGGAATACATGCACACCGGCATTCACGTGCTGTATCACAAACAGCTGCACGAGAATTTCATCGCCAAAGGCTACGAATACGCTTTCACCGCCCAGCAACTGGAGACCAATGTGGCCTCCCATATCTGGAAGAAATATGAGACTGAACCGTATTTCAGAAGACGCTGTTACCGGAAAGATATCAATCAGAACTAAATCCAAACTCCACTTCTTAACGCCTTAACGTCTTAACGCATAACAACAACAAAAACATGAATACCCCTTATGCAGTGGTTACCGGCGCCAGCCGAGGTTTGGGCAAAGAGTTAGCCATAGAGTTGGCCCGTCGCGGAGTCAGTTCCATCATGGTCGGCACCAGCAGCACAGTGGAGACGGCATGTGCCGAAATCAACCGGCAATACCACACCCATTCCGTAGCCTTTATCGCCAATCTTTGTCAGAAAGAGGAAGTATTGAATCTGGCACAGAAAATCAATCAAAGATACGAAGTCTTCCTACTGGTCAATAATGCCGGCATGGGTGGCAGCAAGGCTTTTACCGAAGCGGACTGCGACTACCTCGACCATATCATCCAGCTGAATATCCGGGCCACCTCATTGCTCACCCACGAACTGATGCCGAATCTGCTGCGACAGCCCAAAAGCTACGTGCTCAACATTGGCAGCATGGCCGCCTTCACCGCCACCGGTTACAAGACTGTTTATCCCGCCAGCAAAGCTTTTCTGAAACATTTCTCCTACGGCATGAGAGAGGAGTTCAAAGACACAGCTGTCAGCATCAGCTACGCCTCACCGGGCGCTATGGCCACCAACCCCGAGGTGTCCGCTCGCATCGAAAAACAAGGTTTTTTAGGCAAATTTACCTTGAAAACCACCCGTGACATCGCCAAGAAATGCATCCAGCAAACCCTTCGCGGGAAAAAACATATCATCATCAACCCCTTGAGTTATTTCTTTTCCGCCATTATTCCGGGATGCATCAAAAATCCCCTCATGACCAAAATCGTCAAGAGGGAACTTGAAAAATAACAAATTCTTTTTTTATTAAGTTCTAGGAATCAATAATTTCTGTCCAACCTTCAGGGCATTCATGTTAGCCAGTTTATTGTAATCGGCAATCTTGCGAGCCGTAGTGTTATAGCGACCCGCTATAGATGAGAGATTGTCGCCTTTTTTCACGAAATACACCACCGGAGTGTTATCCTGCTGTTCCTGCAGGACAGGGGCTTGAAGCATCGTTGCGGTGGAATCCTGCGAACTCAGACTGTCTGTCGGAATCACCGGCACCTGTTCCACAGGTTTCTGTGGGGCGACATATTCATAGCCCACCAACAAACGCTGTTTCACCTTCACGCTATTGCTGTTCAGCTTGTTCATTTTTTTCAACTCTGCCACCGACAAATGGTATTTCGCCGCAATCTTGGCAAGATTATCCCCACTTTTCACGTAATAATAAATCTTTTTGGTCTCCCCCTCAGCCAATGGCTTACCCGTAAACTGACTAGTATAAACCTTCATTGGCGTAAAATACTCCTCATAATGATAATTATGGATAGAATCCTGCAGTTCGATGAAACGCACCATATCGGTCACCCTCAACCTGATGGGATAAGGCTGCGAATAGGCCGGAATAATCAGTCGCTTATATTGCGGATTCAAGGTTTTCAGCTCATCCAGATCAATATTCAGCACCTTGGACACCTGTTCCAGATGCATTTCCTTATTCACCATAATGGTATCCACCGCACTGGGGATAGCAATCTGTGCTGCCTGAATACCATAATCGTTATGATACTTCATCAAATACAAAGCTCCAATGTACAAGGGGAAATAATTCTGGGTTTCGCGTGGCAGATAGGGGCTCACCTGCCAGAAGGTCTGCTTTCCTCCCGAGCGGGCGATAGCCTTGCGCACATTTCCCGCCCCGCAATTGTAGGCAGAAATCGCTAACCCCCAATCTCCAAACATGTTATACAAATCCTTCAGATGACGCGCGGCAGCATCAGTGGCCTTATACGGATCTCGACGGTCATCCACAAATGTGTTGACTTCCAAACCATAAAGTTTTCCCGTCTGATACATAAACTGCCAGATGCCCGTAGCACCTGCCTTCGACACGGCCAAAGGATTCAGTCCTGACTCAATAATCGTCAAATAAATCAGTTCCTCCGGCACATCATACTTGTCGAAGATGGCCTGCATCCACGGGAAATAATACTGTGCCAAACCCAACATGGCGGCGGAAGACTTTTTTCTGCGGATGGAATACAATTCGATAAAACTACCCACTTTGTTGTTGTAGGCAAGGGGAACCACCGTCACGATCTTCGACAAGCGGTCGGCCATCAGCGAATCATTATGGCAGAAATTCGTTGTGTCATCTGTCAGTTCCGCCAGCACGCTGTTGGCACTGATGATTTCACGCTGCACATACCACAAATGCAGCATTTCATCCATTTTGCTGCTCTGCTCCTCCAAACAATCCTGGATAGCAGCCTCTGTAAGACTATCTTCCGGAGTCTGTTCGGGCTCCACCACCTGGGCATAGACAGACATTCCGGAGCCCGATAACAAAACCAGAGCACCGATTGTCACCAGGTTACAAACAACCTTAGTCTTTAATCTCGTAAGTATTCCACTTGATTTCTTTACCATCTTTGTACAATGTAGTTAATAATAGATTCCCTTCCTCATCATACCTGAACCAAGCCCCGTCACGCAACCCGCCCACATAGTGCCCCGTCAGTTTCACCCTGCCGTTTTCCCAATAGGAAGTATATTTTCCATGCATCACATCTTGCTCATAATGAATCACAAACGCAGATTTTCCATCTGGATAGCGGGTCACCCACTCTCCTGTTCTCATACCGTCATAATAGCTGCCTTTTTCAGAATAACCGCCATTATAATATACCCATACTCCCTCTTCCGTTCCTTCCACATAATTGCCTTTGGAGACCACCCTGCCCTCTTCGTCATACTCCACGAACTCGCCATCCAGCTCACCTGCGTCATAATTGGCCACCATCATTGTGTCGCCATTGGCATAAAACCACAGCCATTCTCCTGTTTTCCGTCCTTTTTGGTCGTAAGATCCAATAATTTCGATGGTTTTATCCGTAAAATAGAACTTCCATTGCCCTACCGGATTCGAATTCACGTATTTACCCTGTGAGCGCAATTCACCGCTTTTGTAGTATTCTTTCCACAATCCCTGACGTTTGCCATTCAAGTCCAACACACCCTCATAGCGCATCCATCCGTCCTCATAGCTATAACTTTTGATGACATTGCCATTTTCATCAAACTCGCGGCGCACCCCTTCCGGCACTCCCTTGTAATATGTGGCGATAATGGACGGTTGTCCGTTGGAATGATATGCCACCTTTTTGTCCAGTTGCTTGGTTTCCTTGGCATCTGCCACCAACTCTCCCTGCGTATATTTCTCCACAGAAAGAAAATTGCCATTTTCATCATAACGTTTGAGGAAGCCATTTATTTTATCATTCAGATAGGTCACCTCCATTTTCAGGTTTCCATTGGGCCAGAAATACTTCCAGTTGCCTTGTTTGTAGCCGAAATTATCCGTCCGGTTAATTCGTTCGCGACGAGTGAGAACACCCCTGTAATAATTGGCCACAGCGATTACCAAGCCAGTATCATTCATTTCTTTCTCCATGCCATGTGGCACACCCGCTTCGTATGGAGTCATTTTCTTCAGCCAACCATCAGTATGATAGGTGTTTACACTACCTACAATCGTATCGGCATGCCAATGTTCCACCACATACTCCTGTTTGAAATACTGAATACGATCGCCTTCTTTCTTTCCAGCATTATAATTGATTACCAACATTTTATCACCCTGGTCATTGTAAAAAGTCCATACACTGTCCAGCAGATGGTTTTTGCGGTTTCCTTCAGACACCAGCACACCCTGTTCATTATAGGATTTCCACCAACCTTCCGGCTGTCCGTCTTTCAACATCCCCTCGCTCGATTTCTGACCATTGGGGTAATAAAACACATTATAGCCATTGGGATTAATGTTCTCTTGCGCTACGGAAACAAGCATAGCGAGCAACATTACAACCACAATCAGCAATAGTTTTTTCATATATACAAAATAGAAATGCAAATGTAGTGAATCTTTTTTTGACATAAGGTTTAATGGTCTACGAATAGCTAACACCCATTTGTGAATATTCATAAGCCTTGTTTTTGATTCTCAAACTTTTATAAATTCTTAAAAATTCAAAATTGTTAAATTTACTATTTTTCATATATTTTATTGATTTTTTCAAAATCTTTTGTATCTTTGTCGGCGTAATATTTTTAATTAAATCTAAAAACAAAAGATTATGAAATCCATTATCTATCAGATTATTGTATTAATTTTTATGCTCATTTTCGCAAGTTATGCAAGCGTTTTTTCGCAAGAAGAATGTACTATAAAGCTGTCTGCAGACGCACACCCCTGCACTTGTATTAACAATGGTGAATTTATATTTAAATTAACAAAAGGCACAACATGTGTTATTGACAGCAATAACATTCGGTATTCCCTGTTCTCACCCGCCAACAGCATCAGCAGCGTCAACAGCATCTCACCAGTTTTTAACAATTTACCTCCTGGAGAATATACGGCTATCGTCACGGCCTTGAACCACACTGGCGGTAGCGGTCCTGATGCGGTAGTGATATTGTCAGACACCTTAAAACTCACCCTGTCAAGCTCCTACACAGAGCCCAACATGGGTGTTTTGAACAACGAATACACACTTTCAAGTCCTTTTGGCAAGGTCCGTTCCCTTCCATGCAAGGCCACCGGCATTGTGCAACTTCAAATCAAAGGAGGCAAGTTACCCTACACTATCCAAGTGCTGAAACTGAACGGAAGCGCTTACTTGCCTTATAAAACTACCATTTTTGACAGCATCCAGCACCATGGCACCAATCCCGCCCAAATGGACTATCACGAATATTACAATATTGACAGTCTCTCTGCGGGCAACTACCGCTTTGTCTTCACGGATGCCTGTGGCTACTCACTTCCGTATTATGATGTGGTACTGGGAGAAATTTCCAGTATGAGCAGCGGTACAAGTCCAAGCATCAAAGCCCAAAACGAAAAAGTTGACCAATTCAACACTTTTTTCATCAACAATTTCACCCCTGCAAGCGCTCTTGGCAGTTTCGCGCAAAAAGCGGAATACTATGTTTCACGGCAAGAAAAAGGAGAAGAAATTTACTGGGAATACCGCTGGATTGACCCCAGTGTGAACGGCCAGCCTCAAGACACCAGTGGATGGATTGCCTTCGACTTCGGAGAAATGGAACATACAGTAGCTACTGCGGAAAAATATTGTGATTTGTGGGGACTGGAAGGAGCTCTGGAAATCAAAGATGTCAACTGCCATAACAGTGTCAGTTATCCGATTCAATTTATTAAACCCCAAATATTGTTCCGTTATTTTGAAAAAAACATATCCTTTCCTGAACTGAACTATTCCTATACAGATTCCTGCGGGCGACACCGTTATAGCGCTCAGAAACGACAATACGACTACGATTTTTCTCCTTATGACAACAGCCACAAACTATTCACCGTCAATGGGACTGGAAGTCGAAATGTTCGTTACTATATAATTGATACAGAAACAGATACAATCATTCAACAAGGCATAACGGAAAAATACGGTGGACGTGATTTGTCTTATCGTCAGATTTTTGAGTTTGACAGTATTTATCATGGCAAAACCGCCAAATTCAAAGTGACAGATGCAATGAACTGCACCATTGCGGAACGCGAATTCATTGTCTCTTCCAAAATAAGCGGCAGCATCTCCAATCCCAGCTTCTCGTTATATGGCTTACTAGACACGGCCAACTTCTGCGGTCATTCCACAACTACCGAATATATCAACTTTCCCATTGGCTTGTCCGACCTTGACACCTTCCAAATCACAGACAGTCCCGGTGGGCTCAGCAACATGACCATGGTTTACAAGGCATCCTTGGGTCAGTGGACTCGTTTGGACAGCAATCCCAACATCTCCATCAGCAAACATTTCGGAGACTGGGCTATTAATGGCATGCGCAGCAAGGGAAAATTTACATTTAACTATAAATCATGTTGTTACAATATAATAACTGAGCAAAGTCTCAGCAGCAACAACTCTGGTATAGGCAAATATTACGAGCCCTCTCCTGCTTCTTATAAGATTGAACCCAGTTGTATCGGCATCCGCATCATTCCCTTGCAAGGCTCCTATAAACAATATGGTTACGACCTCGACACCAACACCCCCTTCGTCAACAATGTCCAAGCAACTTTTCGAGTCTATGGCAATCCCAGCAGTCCCGAAACCATCACAGGCTATTACCATCTCGGCGACACCATTGACATACTCATAGAAGGAGATATTCGCATCGAGATGTGCGACAATTATAACTACACGAATCCCAACCATCTCTGTCATTTCCGCGACACACTTATTCATTGCAGCAAAACACCATTGCAATACGATTATTTCTACAGTTATTGCTGCGAAATCGGCGACTCGGTATCCACCGTCAGAACCCGCGCCAAAGGCGGTATTCCCCCATACTTGTACCTCATCCGCGACAAAAGCGGAAATCTCATTGACTCCAACCGTACCGGGGACTTTTTCAACGTACCACTACCCCATCACGACACGGTTTCCCTCAAAGTCTTCGACCAATGCGGCACAAATTTCATCTACGAAGGACAAGTTATTGAACAACGGCTCATTAAAAAAGCTTGGTTTACAGATGGTAACAGCTATCGCACCCAAGAAGACAGCAGTTATTGCCAATTGTTCGCCATTAGCCTCGACAACATCGACTATCAGTGGCAGGGGCCGGGTGGTTTCGCTTCCAACGAACAAAATCCAAGCTTTTTCATCCCCGTGGACAGCAATATGTCGGGAAAATACTATCTGTCCATTCAGGACTCTACTTGCGGAGTATTACGAGACAGCCTGATGTTTAAGGTTCTCACAAAGAACCACATACCTGAACTTTTATGGATTGAGGACAGCATCTGCAGCGGGCAAAGTTACGAACAGTATGGCTTTTCCATTCACTCCTCCCCCATTGACACACTACGCATTCTCCACGACACCCTCATCTCCATTTTGGACGACAGCACCTTCCTCAAACTGACCATCCTTCCCGTTTACCGACAAACGCATGTGGACAGCATCGTCACCTCTCTCGACAGCTACCTATATGGCGGCATTTTGCTCACCGACACAGGACTTTACGAAATAAAATTCAAGACGGCTTGCGGCTGTGACAGTATCGTATATGTACATCTGATGTTCAGCAAGTATCTGCCCTGTCCGGATGCCATTGACTACAACGGAAACGTTTATCCAGCGATACGTCTTGACAAATACTGTTGGTTAGCGGAAAATCTCAAATCATTGAACTACAGCGACGGGCGCAAAATTTCAAGCATTTACGAGTACTCCTCCGAAAGTTTCCCTGACGCTAACGCCAACGTCGCCATTTTCGGACGACTATACGACTGGTTTGCCGCCATGGACACGGGAAAACACGCATTGCCTGACAGTCACGGCAACATTCAGGGCGTCTGCCCCGAAGGTTGGCTTATGCCCACCCCGGAAGATTTTTCCGCATTGTACAACTACTCCGTCAAACAGCTTCGTTCCCCCTTATACTGGCTGCACAATCCTGGCACCAACGAGAGTGGCTTCACCGCCCTACCCGCAGGCTACTACGATGCCGTACAGCATCGCTACACCAGCCTGTTAGGGGAGACCTACTACTGGAGCAGTCTGCGACCTGATCTGCCCGAACAGATTTACATGATATTTTTCGACTGCGCAGAACTTTCCCAAAACAACACCTTTTGCAACGCATACAGTGTAAGATGCTTGAAGAAAGACGAATAAATCAAACCAGCGACATAATCAGGTACATTAACTAATTAACTAATTAACAAATTAACCAATTTGCTAATTATTTTTGTATCTTTGCATTTTTAATCTGAACTATTATGCGAAAGCAGTTTGTCAGACTATTTTTTCTAGTGGGAATCTGTCTCGGTATCCTATCCAGTGGATACTGCCACAAAAGGGACTCGCTGTCGCTGAAACGACTCTGCTTCATAGCCAACCAAGGGCAATGGGAAGCACCATTTCTATACAAAGCAAAACTCAATGGAGCTGTCCTTTTTGCCGAGGCCGACCGGCTGACTATTGCCATGCCCAACCAAGAGCAGTTAAGCCGCTTTGTTGAAGCCAAAATGGATGTCCAACTGTCCTCAGACGGACTGATTGACATCTCTGCTTATCAGATGGTTTTCAAAGGATGCCTGTCTTCCAGCACCATTTCAGGACATGACCAACTCAGTGCCCATCACAATTATATGCTTGGAAATCATAATCAGCAATGGGTTTCACGTGTTCCGCTCTATCACGAGCTTTCCTATACCAATCTTTATGAGGGTATCAGTTTGCACCTATTCCAACGCGGTAACAAACTGAAATATGAGTTTATCATTGCCGAAGAGGCCGATCCTCAACAGATTGCCATAGAATATGCCGGAGCGAACAGCCTTACTCTCAACAATGGCAACCTCTTGATTAAAACAGATATGGGACAGACAGTGGAGATGGCTCCCTTCGCCTACCAGCTGGATGAGAGAAGAGACACTATCATTGTAAACTGTAAATTCATACTCAACAAAAACACCGTCACCTATCAAGTTGGCAATTACGATAGGAAACGAGTGCTTATCATTGACCCCAGTTTGATTTTTTCTTCCTACAGCGGGTCAAGCGCTGACAACTGGGGATTCACCGCCACCTACGACAAGCACGGCAATCTTTACGGTGGGGGCATAGCCTTTAACATCGGCTATCCCACACAAGTTGGACATCACTATCAAATTGACTATGCCGGTGGAGCCTGTGATGTGACAATCTCCAAATTCGACTCCACAGGAAGCCAGCTGTATTACTCCACCTATCTGGGAGGGAACGCCGCTGAATGCCCTCACAGCATGTTTGTCAACGACAATGACGAGCTGTATGTCTTTGGCACCACAGGGTCAACGAACTTTCCAGTCACAGCCCAAGCCTACGACAACAGTTTCAACGGAGGGTCATCAATCACAGTGAACACCCAAGTAGCCTACCCATACGGAAGCGACATCTTCATCTCCAAGTTCAGTGCCGATGGTGACAGTCTGCTGGCGTCCACCTTTATTGGCGGCAGTAGCAACGACGGTCTCAACATTGGACAGCCTCTTAAGAAAAACTATGCCGATGAATCCCGAGGAGAAATTATTGTGGATGGCCAGAGCAATGTTTATGTAGTCAGCTGCACCTATTCCGATGACTTCCCCACCACTCCTGGATGTTTCCAGTCCACCTACAGTGGCGGCAAAGACGGCTGCATATTAAAATTGGACCAAAATCTGTCGCACCTCATCTGGTCATCCTATTTTGGGAGCAGTGGCAACGAGGCCTGCTACAGCATGGACTTAGCTTCCGACAACACCGTCTACCTCTGCGGAGGTACCACCACCACCGATTTGAGCACAACTCCCACAGCTGTCCAAAACACATACGGAGGTGGCAGCTGTGACGGTTTTGTGGCACACATCAGTGAAAATGGCGACCAATTGTTACATTGCAGTTATTTAGGGAAAACAGACTATGATCAATGCTATCTGCTGAAACTGAGCCGGAACAACCATCCTTACATTTTCGGGCAAACCAGCGCGGCAGGAAATGCATGGTGGGTCAATACGCTGTACGGACAACCTGGCGGGGGTCAGTTCCTGACCCATCTCACTCCCAACTTGGACAGCATCATTTGGTCTACTGCATACGGCACTGGCAACGAACAAGGGCCGGACATCTCTCCCACCGCATTGCTTGTAGATCTCTGCAACACAGTGTATATGTCCGGATGGGGAAGCCATCAGCTCAATGGTTTCGGAGGCACGCAAGGGCTGCCCGTCACTGCCGACGCTTTCCAGACCACCACCGATGGCAGCGATTACTACTTCATCTGCCTGCGAGAAGATGGCAATACACCCGTTTACGCCTCCTTTTTCGGCAGTCCCTTTTCCCGTGAGCATGTGGACGGCGGCACCAGTCGCTTTGACAAAAAAGGCAAGATTTATCAGGCCATCTGCGCGGGTTGCGGCGGCGACGACTATTTCCCGACCACCCCAGGAGCTTGGAGTGAAACCAACGGCAGCGACAACTGCAATCTAGGCGTGGTAAAGATAGACTTCAACCTGCCCGTTATCATCGCTGATTTCAACGTTCCTACGGTCATCTGCTATCCCGACACGGCATTCTTCCAAAACAACTCGCAGACTCTCAGTACTTTAACACAATTCCATTGGAATTTTGGCGACGGCAATTCATCCTCGGAACAGACACCCTCCCACCAATACACACAGGGTGGAAACTACACCGTCACCCTCTATATCAGCGACAACGGCAGTTGCAATCTTGTCGACTCCGTCAGCAAAAACATTCTGGTACTCACAGGTGGTTCTCAGACCTTGGCTTCCAAAAACATTTGCTCAGGTGATTTTGTACAAATCGGCATTCCTCCCGCAGCAGACGCCAACATACAATATCACTGGACCCCAGCCAACACCCTGAGCAACGCCCAAATATCCAACCCCATCGCTAGTCCAACTGAAAGCACAACCTATCGACTCATCATCAACACGCCTTACTGCTCGGACACTATCTATCAAACAGTTTTTGTAGAAAATATACAAGTCATCGCAAGTCCCGACACCTTGATCTGCCTTGGCGACAGCACAAGCTTGCAAGTCAATATCGCTACAGGAACAGCCTCCCATATCATTTGGTCGCAACATCCGGACTACAGCAATCCCATTGCGGAGAACCAAACCCAAATCATTGTCAGTCCGACCGAAGAAACTCACTATTATGTCAAAGTGGAGGGAAATTACTGTTCTTTTGAGAAAGAAATCACCGTATTCATTTCATCTGTAACCATTGATGAGACCTATCCAGTTCTTATTTGTTTTGAAGACAGTGTGCAATTGTCGATTCAGGTCAGTGGCGGTTCCAGCATGCAATACCAGTGGCAACCATCGGAAGAAATTGCCAGTGAAGGCGATAGTCCCCACCCTTGGATTCACCCCTCCGCTTCTGTCACCTACACCGTCACCGTCACCAATGAGCATGGTTGTAGCACCACCGCCACTATTCCTGTCACCCGGCGCATCGGCACCTTTGGCAATGGGTTGGAAGCATGGTGTGATGAGTGCTCCATCATACAAGGGACCTCCACCCAGCTTTTTTCCACCAGCTATAGCGGTTCTTACACCTATCAATGGTCACCCGCTTCTTCCCTGTCAACCCCCACCACTCCCAGCACTTATGCCAGTCCCTCCGAAAACACCACCTACACCATCACCGTCACCGACGAGTTTGGTTGCAGCCTCTCCAAAGAAGTAACCATTGACGTTGAACCTCTCAGTTGCGACGGTCCTTTGGTATTTATACCCAATACTTTCACACCCAATGGAGATGGAAAAAATGACATTTTATACGTACGAAGCAGTATCCTCTCGGAATTCACATTCAGAATTTACGACCGCTGGGGCGAGCTTATTTTTGAAAGCAGCAGCTATGACAAGGGCTGGGATGGTTCTTTCAAAGGAAAAATGTGTGAACAAGGAGTATATGACTACTATCTCCAAGGAACATGCATCAATGGCGAAAAAGTCATCAAAAGAGGAAATGTCACGCTGCTCTATTAATTTTTCATAACTTTTTCGCTTCTATATCAAAATAAATCACTATTATTGCAAAAAAATACCACTAATGAAATTTTCGAAGATTTTAACTACCTTATGGATTGTATTGGCATTATGCTGCAGTGCATGCAAGGACAAGCTAATTTTTGACCTGAACAACATCGAGGCAGACGGAGAATGGGGATTTCCCGTGTTAAATAGCACCATCAGCGTTGAAAATTTTTTCGAACATCTTGACAGTACTGGACTTTTGCAAGCCGGAAGTGACGGAGCCCTCAAATTCATCATTGAGACCGACATGGAAAATGCCGTAGTACTCAAAGATATCGTACAATTCGGGAACCGGACATACGATACTTCCGGTGTGGAGAACATCACCCACCTTCCCGATTTTGACCTTTCTCAAATCGTCCAAATCAATCTTAACACTGAAGATTTCCTGCTTAAAACCTGCCATGTCAAAAACGGGACCCTGACCCTTAACTTCAACATTAACAATGCAACATTTGCCTATACGGCTGACCTGACCACAAACCAGATTCTCGACGCCAATAATAATCCTGTATCCTTACATTTCAGCAATACCCAACAGCAACAAGTTATAGACCTCAGCAATTACCATATTTGGCCCAACATTTACGGCAATATACAATTCGATGCCCATGTGAATATTCCCACCGTCATGGGTCTTGACCAAGTCTCTTACAGCAGCCATGCCGAAGTGCAAAACTTTAAAATCCATAGTGCCATCGGCCAATTCAAAGCCATTGCACACGAGCTGAATACTAAAACCAAACTTTCTTTTAACTTCGACAAGTTGCACTTGAATATTTTCCAATTGCATAATGCCATAGCGGCCATTTATGTCAGAAATAACATCTGCCGTATAGACGGAACACTCAACCAATTATACTTATTCGGCAACAATGGAGCCTATAGTCCTTTGATCCAAAGTGTCTTCAACTTCTCCATTCCCATCTCTCCCGTCCAGTATTCGTTCATTGTCAATGCGGACATTCCCACTCTCAGTTACAATCCCAATTTAGATTCACTGGGAATACGATGTATGCTCAACATCAATCCGGACGGGTTCTCTGCAGGAGACATCTCAATAAGCGAGAATTCTAAAATGGATTTCAAACTCAAGACAGAACTTCCCATCAACATATCCATCGACAATGCTGTATACAAAGACACCATCAACAATGGACTCTACCAGCAATTCAGCCATAACAACGCTCAATCAATTGAACAGCTCACCCTTCGCATCGCCTATACCAATACGCTTCCCTTTGACCTCATTCCCAATATCGAATTTCTGAATAGCGCAACCGGCCAAAAATACCCTTTGAATACGGGAGAACTGCATGGTTGCTACAATGGCATCCCCTACCATGGGGAACCCACATTCCATGAGATTAACTCCACCACCACCCATGAAATTTTCAATGCCGACAAAATCATTGTGAGTTTCAGGCTGAACACCCAAGGCCATACCGTCGAAATCAATGATTCTCAGTATATCCGTCTCAACATAGGAGCCGAAGTCAAATATTCAAACATCAACTTGTAACATGAAAAAAAACCTTCTGTTTATTTGCATCTTCATTGCAAGCATGACTTTAGCTGCACAAGATGGCATCACGCTGCATTTCATGAGACTGAATCCATACTCCCAATACAGCAGTCCTTCGGCTTTCATACCCTATACCGGCCATGTGGGAGTTACCGGCATCGGCAATGTCAATGTGTCTATTCAGAACAGCAGTTTACTCTTCAACAGACTATTCGGAAGCGACAGCGAAGGCACCATTACCACCTTAAAACTCAACACTTTTGCCGACCAATTGTCAGAAAAAGGCAATTATCTGAGTACCAACATCGGAGTGAATATTATCGATTTCGGTTTCAGGGTGAAACAGATGTATTTCAGCTTCAGCTACAGGATTCGCTCAGACGGATACCTGTTCTTCAATCGTGATGCAGTCGCACTGCCGATATACGGAAACATGTATTATGCCAATCAAAACAAAATCGCTAAGCCAGAATTAAGTGTCTGCTTAAATGCCTATCAAGAATTTTCTTTGGGCATACAGGTTGAAATCACTCCCCAAATCTATATCGGAGTACGACCCAAGCTGCTTTTCGGATTGGCGCATAACAAGACCAAATCAGCATACGCTTCCATCTATACCAATCCTGATGATTATGTTACATCCATCAATCACAACCTTGATGCCGAACTATCATGTTTTATTCCTTACAGCATCAATACAGACACCACCGACCAGGCTGGCATAGCTTTTTATCCGGAAGACCTGCGCAACGATTGGCCCAACATGTTCAAGAATGTGGGTGCTGCCATCGACCTTGGCTTCACCTACCGCATCAACAATATGTTTGGTGTTTCCGCTTCCATACTTGACTTAGGTTTTATCCGTTGGACAACCAACAACTATCGTCTCCGCAGTTCAACAACAGATGCCGGTTATTATTACAATGACGGAAGTTTCATCTTCACAGGTCTCAACTATGATGACATTCAACGTTTCAACGAGGATCCTGAAGCGGTCAAAAAAGAAATAATGGAATACTTCCCTGTTGAAGCCACCCCTTCTTCCGCTTTCACACGAATGCTGGCAGGGAGATTTATAATGGAAGGTTATTGCAATGTGGGCAAACACCATCGTTTCACCGCGCTTTTCCAAGGCAGAATCGTCAACAAGCAGTTCCTGCCGTCCTTTACAGTGGCATGGAACGGCACGTTTCTCAATATTTTTGACCTCTGTGTCAATTATACTATTGCCAAGAAAAGTTATGGCAACCTCGGTTTGGGCGTCGGTTTCAACTTAGGAGTTTTCCATATTTATGCCGCCACCGACAATATTTTCGGTTTCTGCAACAGCAAGAGTCCCAAGCGCTCACTACTGAACACCCACACCGCCAACCTTCAGGCTGGCATAGTCTTTGACTGGGGCAAAGTGCAGGAGAAGAAACTAGGACAAACGGCAAAGACAAAAAAAAGCAAAAAAGATAAAAAAACAACAAAAGTGGAAAACGAAACTCCTGCGCCCCCACTACCAGACAGGCAGTAAGGAAGAACTAAAAAAATAAACAACCCTTTTAAAATACACACCATGATAAGATTTGACTATAGCAACCAACTTCTTTTTACCAACGAGCAAATCCATGAGCAGGCAGCGTTCATGACCAATGCCTATCAACAGCTCTGCGACAAAAGCGGCAAAGGCAACGACTTTCTCGGCTGGCTTGACCTGCCCGAAGAGACCGACGAGGCTCTTCTCAACCAAATCCAGAACTGCGCCAACCGCCTCGAAAGACAGTCTGAAATCGTTGTGGTAATCGGTATTGGCGGCTCCTATTTGGGTGCCCGCGCTGTAATCGAAGCACTGCAGCATAGCTATAAAGGTTTTTGTCCCTTCAGCGACAACCATGCTCCGTTTGTCACCTATTCCGGCAACAATATCAGCGAGGACAACCTCTGCGAACTGCTGGAAGTACTGGACAACAAGGATTATTCCCTTATCGTGATTTCCAAATCAGGCACCACCACCGAGCCAGCCATCGCTTTCAGAATCCTGAAAAAGCACTGCGAGGACAAATACGGTAAGGAATGGGCCAAACAACGCATAGTAGCCATCACCGACAAAGCCAGAGGCGCCCTCAAGAAATTGGCAGATACCGAAGGTTATGAGACCTTTGTCATTCCCGACAATGTGGGTGGCAGATACTCTGTTCTCACCCCCGTGGGACTGCTGCCAATTGCCGTTGCAGGTTTCGATATCCGCCAACTGATTGCCGGTGCTCGTGCCATGCGACAGGAATTGTTGGCACAGCACAAGTTAGACGACAACATTGCCCAACAGTATGCACTGTTGCGTTATATGCTGTATAAAAAAGGCAAAAAGATAGAACTGATGGTGTCTTACAATCCCAAACTGGCCTTCTTCATTGAATGGTACAAGCAGCTCTTTGGCGAAAGCGAAGGCAAGGAAGGCAAGGGTATTTTCCCCACCGGAGCCACTTTCTCCACCGACCTGCACTCATTGGGACAATATATCCAGGAAGGCGAACGTCATCTGTTTGAGACCGTTCTCTCCATCCAGCAGTCGCATTTCCAAGTGCCCATTCCGGAAGACAAAGACAACCTTGACGGACTGAATTACCTGCTGGGCAAATCCATTCAGGACATCAACCTGACCGCTGAGGAAGGCACCCGCATGGCCCACGTGGACGGACAAGTCCCCAACTTGCGTCTCATTGTGCCCAAAGTGGATGAGAACAATTTAGGTCAGCTCATCTATTTCTTCGAGTTCAGTTGTGCTTTGGGTGGCTATTTATTGGACATCAACCCCTTCGACCAGCCTGGCGTGGAAGCCTACAAGAAGAACATGTTCCGCCTGCTCGGCAAACCCCAATAAGTCGCTGCGGCCATGCAATTCTTTTATCATCCCGACCTGTCTCATCCTGTTTTTGAGCTACTGCCCGATGAGGCCAAGCATTGTGTGAAAGCCCTCCGCAAACGGGTGGGCGACCAGATCTTTATCACCGATGGCGAAGGAAGACTAGCCACCGCCCAGATTATGGATGCCTCACCCAATCATTGTGCCGTGCAAATACTAAACGTCGAAGAGGCGTATGCGCTCCGACCGCACCAGTTTCATCTGGCCATTGCCCCCACCAAAAATGCCGACCGTATTGAGTGGCTGGTGGAGAAAAGCATTGAGATTGGCATTGAGCAAATTTCTTTCCTCACCTGCGAGCATTCCGAACGGGTTAAATTGGACTTGAACCGACTGAAACGCATTGCCGTTTCGGCCATCAAGCAATCGAACACCACACTCATTCCATCCATGCAGATCTTTGATTATAAAGATTTTATAATCAACAATAAGCAGATTAAAAATCGTTATATTGCATGGTGTGACGAGCACAACCAACGGGAGTTTGCCCAGCAGGAACTGAAAAGCAAGGATGTTATTCTGCTGATAGGACCGGAAGGCGATTTCAGTCCAGAGGAAGTCAACTTAGCGGAAAACAATGGTTATCAAGCTATCAAGTTGGGCACCCGACGACTGCGCACAGAAACCGCCGGCCTATACGGAGTATGCGTATATGCCGGGGCACAATTAATGTAACAAATCCATTAGGACTTGTTTATACCTATTCTCTGTTGATTATCATGTAAACAGCCACCTATCATAGTGGCAGAGTTTTAATATGTTAAACAGGCATCAAGAGCGGCTGTGATGGCTTCCTTATCCATGTGCTGGCCGATGAACACCAGTTTCTGCATTCTGTCGCCATAATCCTCATCCCAATCGCGGCGCAAACCAGGCTCACGCTCCATCGTCTCTTCCAATTCCTCAGGGGTCATGGTAGCAAACCACAATCCCACATCCTTCAGTGACAGCTGCTTACCAGCCTGTTCGAAAAGGTAGCAGCGGTCGTATTCATCCTTGAAATAGCAGATACCTTTGGCACGGATAATGCTCTTCGGCAGGTGGGCGACAAACTCATCGAAGCGCCCCAAATTGAACGGACGACGGCGATAATATACGAAAGTGCCGATACCATATTCTTCTACCTCTCCCCCTTCATGGTCATGATGATGGTGGTGGTGATGGTGTCCGTGCTCATGCTCCTCATGATGTCCATGGTGATGGTGTTCATCCTCGTCGTCATCATCTTCATCATGGTCATGGTGATGATGTTCGTGTTCTTCTTCATCTTCATGATGATGGTGATGTTCTTCATGCTCCTCCTCGTCATCATCATGATAGGTTTCGATTTCATGAATCCAAGTAGCGGAAGTGGCCACCTTTTCGAAATCGAACATCTTGGTATTCAGAATCAAATCCAAATCCACATCACCATAGTCGCACTCAATGATTTTAGCTTGCGGCTGCAGAGCCTTCACAATTTCTTTCAAACGATTCAGCTCGGAGCGGGAGATTTCTGATGCCTTGTTCAACAATACAATATTACAGAATTCGATTTGCTGAATCACCAGATTTTCGAGGTCATCTTCTTCAATATTCTTACGCAGCAGCTGGTCGCCGCAGGCAAACTCGCTTTGCATACGCAAAGCATCCACCACCGTCACCACACAGTCCAAACGAGGCACTCCATCTTTGGTGTATGGTCCACCCATCGAAGGAATGGAGCAGATGGTCTGGGCAATAGGATCGGGCTCACAAATACCGCTGGCCTCAATAACAATATAATCAAAGCGTTTCTGACTGATGATATCGGTCAACTGCTTCACCAAGTCCATTTTCAAGGTGCAACAGATGCAGCCATTTTGCAAGGCCACCAGGCTGTCGTCGTTTTGGCCGACGATACCACCTTTCTGAATCAGGTCGGCATCGATATTCACCTCGCCAATATCGTTGACAATCACCGCGAATTTGATGCCACGGCGGTTGGTGAGAATGCGGTTTACCAAAGTTGTCTTTCCGCTGCCAAGATAGCCAGTCAGCAGCAGCACAGGAGTTTGTGTATTCATAGTCTTCAAATTTTCAGGAGTGCAAAAATACAAAATTATTTGGATGTATATTCATACAGAATTCAATACAGAAATCAATTTTTTACTATATTTGCAGCATAAAAACCAAGACTAAAAAACACAGAATATGTACGACAATAAAGAAGGGCTATATATCGCCCATTGCGCTGATGGAGCGCTTTCTATCAAAGGAAAAATGGCTAACCGCCATGGTCTTATCGCCGGTGCCACAGGTACGGGCAAAACGGTCACCCTGCAAGTCATGGCCGAGACATTCTGTCAGGCGGGAGTGTCCTGCTTCATGGCCGACATGAAAGGCGACCTCTCCGGCATCAGCCAAAGCGGAAAGATGAGCGGTTTTATTGAAAAGAGACTGCCCGAATTCGGTATTGAGAATCCGCAATTCCAAGCCTGTCCCGTGCGCTTTTACGATGTGTATGGCGAACAGGGACATCCCATCCGCGCCACCATCTCACAAATGGGTCCCCAGTTGCTGTCGCGTCTGCTCGGACTGAACGAGACACAGGACGGGGTGCTGAACATTGTGTTCCGCGTAGCTGATGAGTGCGGTCTGCTGTTGGACGACCTGAAAGACCTCCGTTCGGTTCTCGACTATGTGTCGCAACATGCCAAGGAATACACCACCCAATACGGCAATGTCTCCACCGCCTCCGTAGGCGCCATCCAACGTGCATTGCTGCAACTGGAAAGCCAAGGGGCAGACAAATTCTTTGGCGAACCAAGTTTCGACATCTACGACTTTCTGCAGACCGAAGGAGGCAAGGGTGTGATGAGTGTGCTGGCTGCCGACAAATTGATGCTGCAACCCAAATTGTACAGCACCTTCCTCTTGTGGCTCATGTCAGAGCTCTACTCCACCCTGCCCGAGGTGGGTGACCTTGACATGCCCAAATTAGTGTTCTTCTTCGACGAGGCACACATGCTGTTTGAAGACACCTCCAAAGCCATGACCGACAAGATTGAGCAAGTTATCCGCCTGATACGGAGCAAAGGGGTAGGCATCTATTTCATCACCCAAAGTCCAACCGACATACCCGAGAATATTCTGGGCCAGTTGGGCAACCGTGTACAGCACGCCCTGCGCGCCTACACACCCAAAGACCAGAAGGCCGTGCGTACCGCTGCTGACACCTTCCGTCCCAATCCTGCTTTCAAAACCGACGAGGCCATCATGAACTTGGAAACTGGAGAAGCCCTAGTAAGTTTCCTCGATGAGAAAGGGGCTCCCAGCATTGTGCAGCGCGCCAAAATCCTGTTCCCGTTGTCACAAATCGGAGCTATTACCGAAGGCCAGCGTCTGGACATTATCAAGCAAAGCCGCATTTATGGCAAATACGACACACCCGTTGACCGTGAGAGTGCCTTTGAAAAACTGCTGAGAGAAGCGGAGGAAAGCAATGTGCCTGCCACCACAGAACAGGAGGAGAATCTTCCCGCTGAGGCAAAAGAAGGGAAAGGCTCTGTTCTCAAGAGCAAAGGGAAAGGCTTCCTCTCTAAAGTGGTGAAGGCTGTGCTGACGGCCGCCACCGCCACCATCGCATCCTCAGTAGGCACTGCAGTGAGTGACAAGGTGACTGGCAAGAAGACCAAATCAAGCAAATCCACTACGGAGAAAATGGTCAAGAACACCACTTCCGCCGCCACCCGCACCATCACCCGTGAAATCACCCGTGACATCCTGGGGAATTTGCTGAAATAGAAATTTCACAACAAATAATATAGAGACTAGAATGCCTGAGGCGCGGAAACGCATCAGGCATTCTTTTTTATAGCACCGTAATACTACCTGTCAACTGGTACGGAACACCTCGTTTATCTGTAAATGTAATCAAATAGTTATAGATTATCTGACGATTAATCCGTCCGTTCACCTCACCATTCCACTTGAAATCCTTGTCCTTGGAGTAATACACCAATTCGCCCCAACGACTATAAATACGGATTTCAAAATCCTCAATCATAGGTTTGTATTTGTCATGAATACAGAAATAATCATTCAATCCGTCACCCAGTCCAGGGGTAATGGCATTGGGCAGATACACATTGAATTCGCATTGCTGGATCTGATACCATGCCGATATGGAGCAATTGTCCTGAATAGCTGTCACCGTGTACATGCCTGGCTGAGTCACCGTGATAACCGGTGTAATTTCACCTGTGCTCCACACATAGTTCATGGCATCAGTCACCACCGTCAAATCAGCGGAATACTCCTCACAAAAATCTTCTGTCAGCGACACAATGGCAATGGATGTATCCACCACTGTCAAGTGCAGGTTCACCACACTGTCACAAGTATGTTGGCTTTGCAAAACCTGTGTCAATTCCAGCTCACCTACCCCGACAGTCTGTGCGGCTGGCACATTAAATCCCTGCTGATGGTAGCCATCACCCTCACAAATCACATCCTGTATGTTCACTTCATATTCAGGATATACAGTAAGATGCAAAATCACCATACTGTCACAATCGTTGACCATATATTGCTGGGCAAAGACGTATTCACCTGCAGTTGCCAACTGGTCTTCCTCTATATTAAATCCATTGGCCTGATACGAAGAATGCTGGCAGATTCCATCAGTAATCGTAGTATGCTGATGAGCTATGACCGTGAGCAACAAAGTGACAGAACTGTCACAGCCTTGTGAACTCTGCAACTGCCGTGTACGAACAATGAACATTGAAGCCGCTGTCTCAGCTTCCGAAATGTCAAAACCATTATTTTGGTAAGCATATCCCTGACATATAGCATCCTGTATAGTATCGGCATATATTGGCAACACACTTACGCTAATAGCATTACTGTAAACTGTTCCGCAAGTCTGACTGATCCAGGCCCTCCGCAGGAAGAAGGAAGAGGTGACCGCATTAGGATAATTGTAGTTCTGACTGTTATTGGGTATGGGTGCCGCATCCCAGTTGACACCATTAGTGGAAATCTGCCATTGATATACGTTGCTTACTCCTCCTGACGCTGCCGTTCCCACAACCACTGGCAATGTATTTCCCATGCACACCGACTGAGTCTGGGGAATTGTTCCCGCCACCATACTGTCACTCAAATGTGTCAGATTGATAGTCTGCGTGGCGGTACAGCCAATGGCATCGCTGGCATAGAAGGTATATGTTCCTGCCGGCTGATTAGCCAACTGGGCAGTTGTGGACACCGTTGTCCCGGCCGCATTTGTCCATTGATAACTATAGGGTTGTACGCCTCCTGTCACGACCACATTGGCATTTCCATCTGTGCCACCATAACAAGTAACTTGGTTCGTTCCCATCTCCGTTACCGCAGGACTGCTCACCGACAACTGATAGGTGGTGATGAGGGAAAGTCCGTCATCAATGACGAGAGTGTCTATCCATTCTCCCTCCAGTGCAAACAAATGTCCATGCCAAGTATAGGGCAATGCCGACGCACAGATCATTGTATCCACAGTTTGTTCTATATAACACTGATTAATGGTAAGATTCAGTGTGACAATACTGTCACAGCCGTGCGAACTGACCAAAGTATCGTGATATGCCCCCGTTTCAGAATATAGAACGCCATTCCAAACAATTGCACTGCAAGCCACCGTATCAATAAGTGTATGGCGCGGTGCATAGAACAAGACCTCCACTGTGGTATCATACTGACAACCAAAATCATCAAAAACATGGAAAGTATAGGAAACTGTTGTATCCTGTGTTAAACCAGCAGGTGGATCCAATCTGAACAGGGAATCATTGATACTGGTAATCCAAGGACCATCAGAAGTTGCTGCCGTAAACACCGCATCATCATCTGTAATCACTTCATTACGCAGAGCCAACTCCCAGCCAAAAATATAGCCATTATCCACATCCCAACCATCAATAACCTCAATATACCAGGAGCCATTTAAAGGACAACCTATCAAACTGCTGAACGACTGGTCAGGATGGTAAAAATGCGTACCTGCCGCTACATTAGAAGAATCAAAGGTTCCATTATGCTCATTTTCAACACGGTAAATCAGACTTCCATCTCCTGGAGCATAGGTGTAACCCTGTGTGGTATTATTCGACCAACAATAATTCCAGCCTATACCCTGTTCGTTCCCCACTGCGTTGGGATCACAGATATAACTACTACTCTCAATATCGTATGCCAGACCGAAATAGGAGCTTACACTCGCATTATTACCTGATTGCCAACCTCTTGAAGCATCCACAATGGTCGAATTACAAGCTGAAATGCCATTGCCTCCATATTTCATAATATCAGCCTTTTGACCATTGGGACAAGTAATATTGATGTAAATATCACCCGCCCAAGAATGTTCCATATTCAATCTCACATAATAAATATCTTCCACACTCTCCACCACCTCATGATTTCCGTATGCGGTAAATGTAAGCGGAGAACGGTAGGAGCAACCGTGAGGGTCACAAGGCACACCATCAGGCAAAAACACTGTATCCGTCATAGACAAGGTGGTGGCCCCTCCTCCAAGTTGCACATTGTCATCCTGCTGATGACCCACCGAAATGGTATAAGAGCCGCCCGCACACATATCAGGAATATTGACATTCAGAATCGGATTATAGGAAGACGACACTCTGTGGGACGTGTCGCTTGCACATCCATACTCATCCGAAACAACAACTGTGTAGGTACCCTCTTCCGAAACCACAATACTTTGCGTGGTCTCACCCGTATTCCACAGGTAAGAGAAAGCGCTGTCTGATGTTAAAACAATAGACGAATCCTCACACAAATGATGAGAACCATTGATTATCGCCACTGGCAATGGACGCACTATCAGATGCAAGGTATCCGCACTGGCACAACCATCCCCATTGGTGTAATTATAGGTGTAAACGCCAGAAGTCGTGTATGTTTCACCATCGCCTTCCGTCCAGGTGTAGCTCTCGCAGACGGTAGTGTCAAGCACATGGTGCGTGCCATAAAGGATAGTCAAATGCAAAGTATCCGCACTGGCACAACCATCCCCATTGGTATAATTATAGGTGTACAAGCCAGAGGTAGTGTATGTTTCACCGTCACCTTCCGTCCAGGTATAGCTTTCGCAGACCGTAGTGTCATACACATTGTGTGTGCCATAAAGGATAGTCAAATGCAAAGTA
>JAGCSI010000065.1 GCA_017964255.1 Bacteroidales bacterium
AGAAACATTAGGAGTAAGTGGCTTGAAATAACCTATAGGCCTGAGTTTGTTCAAAAAGAAGTGTTTTCTTTCTTTGAATCCCAGACTTTCGGCTATAATGCCAAATTCCTTTTTTAATGTACGCTCAAATTTCTCGTTCATAATAATCAATAACGAATTATTCTCAATGTATATTGTGTTGTTGGTTGACCAACTTTCCAATAAATAGCAGCATTATTTTCCATGATAAAAACGGATACATTTTCAGCATGACTACCGTAGGGAATGATAGGAATATTTCCATCTTTCATTAAAGGATATGCATAATTTTGGTTAGGTGTAAATCCTGCATACGGACCATTTTTTACTTCTATTAGATACAAAGTTTTATTTTCATATGAACATATATCAACTCGGACTCTTATTCCATTCACTTCTATAGTTACTTCACGTTCAATTATTTTTCCACCATTTTTTTCTATTTCTTTAACAGCTTTTTCAACACCTTCTTGTCCTTTTTGATGAGGTGTTTTTAAAACTGGATCAGAAATAACTGTTGATTGTGTATGAGGTTCTCCATTCCAAAAATTTCTACCATTCATTAAAGCGACACTTCCATTGATGACACCACCAACCAAACCTCCGATGGCAACACTTGCAAAGTATTGTTTTCCAGTTATCATCGGGTCTCCAAAGTACATGGAATTTCCAATACTTTGTATAGGTGTTGCAATAGCACTTCCTGCTATCCCTCCTGCTGCACCTGCCAAAAATCCTCCTGCCCCTGCCGCTGCTCCGCCAGCTGCCGCAAATGCAACCCCACCTGTGAATGCACCAACAGCTCCCGCAACAGCTCCAATACCAAAAGCTGCTAATCCATCTACCCAACTGTTGATTTGTCCTTGAGACGCTTTGATTCCTAAATTAACGACTCCTCCTATTACCGCCCCAACGACAATCGGAATCCAGAAAAATTCTCCGCTTGGATCCACGTATGCCAAAGGATTGTTGAGGCAGTAGCTATAGCGGTTGTAATTCTGGGTGAAATCGGGCATCTGCACGAAGTTGTCGGGAGAGAAAAAACGTCCGATGACAGGGTCGTACAACCTGCCCTTCATATTGATAATGTTGAATCTCTGCAAGTGCTCATGTCCCGTAAATCCTCTTGCTGGCATGGAAAAACCGGTCAGTGTGGTGCTGTCCACAAGTGTCCAGTTGCTAAACTTTCTCGGGTTGCCCCAAGGATCAAAATGAATTGACCTATAAAGACGTTTGCCTTGTCTACTAATCACACTCCAACTGCCCAAAATGTCAGGATGAACATAATAATATGTATTAGTTCCATATCCTTGCTGGCAAATCACCTTTGCATTTTCTTCCCCACTGACAATATTATTGTGAACAGAGGAACCTACGTTGTTTGTAGCTTTTTCGTAACTATCACCAACATACCAATGGGTTTCAACCACATTCCCATTTTTCGTCAACACGGTTTTCCAACGGGTGAGATCCGGTCCGTAATACAAAATCAGTTGCCATTGGCCTTCTGTAATGGTGTCGGGCTGGTTGAACAGATTGTAATGCACGTCGCATTGTGCGGCCGATATGGCATGGGCATGGGCACTGTCAAGTGTAATACCGGTCACCGCATGGGGTTTGTCACTGTCATAACTGTAGGCACCTATATGCGAGTTAGCCATAATATTGCCGTTATCGGCAAACGAAGTAGTATGATATTCAAACACAGAGCTGTCAGCATTAGCAATCGTAAAAGCTGTCAGTCTGTCCAAATTGTCATATTCGAAAATTTCACGGAAACGGGTGACAGAATCCTTTCGGGAACTCATTAATCCCGCATCATTGTATGTATAACACAATTCACTGTATTCCGTGTTGATAAATGGCTGCTCCTCAAAAATAAGACTGTCGCGGTCTAATAAATCCCCATTCTCCGGAAGATATGTGTAGCCCTGTCTGATTCTGATAATATTCCCATAGTCATTCCGATAATATTGGCTGCCGGTTTCATTACCATAAACAATTATTTTAGCCCTTTGCAATTGATCCCTATCGCATACCTTGTATAATTTGCTTTGGGTGGTATTATCCAGTATGGCATTTACCCTGCTTTCATTGTCATAGTTGTACTTTATGGCAAAATTGTTGGGATAAGTGGTGATACTATTGCGGCTTAAGCTGTCGTAGGTATAGCCGAAAGAAAAATCCTCCCCCTCAATACGGGTAATTTTTTCTACAGGTCTTCCCAGACTATCATAATGGTAGGTTACCGCATTCGCGGGATTGATACGTGCCTCCATCATCGCACCTTTCCATACATTGGCCGCATCTAAGGAGTCGTAAGTGAAAGTATGCGTCAGCGTGTCTCCGCCACTGGCGAATTGTTTACGAACAGTCCTATTCAACAGATCGTACATAAAAGTAGTGGTCACTCCCCTTGCGTCTGTCTGGGAAACAAGCCTGCCAAAGTTGTCGTACACGGAACTGACCTCCCCTGCATCAGGTTCCGTGATGGAAAGACGATTACCCTGCAAGTCTGAAACGACAGTCGTAGTGGCCCCAACAGCACTAATGGTGTTTTCCGTTTTTACCAGATTATTGTCAGACACGTATTTATAGCTGTAATTGATGGTACCACCAGGATCGGTCGACTGAACCAGTCTGCCTGCGGCGTCTTTCACTTTGACATGGTCTGTGTTTCGGATATTGTCATGTATGGTCTGCTGTCTTGTGCTGTATGAGTAACTCAAGTCTGTGTAAGGAGCCGTCTCGGCGGAAATCCGCCCATAGAGGTCATACTGGAAATTATGCCAAATCTTCTCGCTTTCCGTCGTCAACACATTATAAGGAAGCGATTTCTTTTCTACTTGTCCCAATGAGTTATAGCGTATATCAGTGCGCACACTGCCTGTCTGTTTGCATATTTCCCTGCCGAGGATGTCATAATACACGTATGCCGTAGGTGTTTCTGGACTTGTTGTCTTTTGCCGGTATATTGAGTTGGGTATATCCGACGAGTGCCATTCGTACAAATACTGGGTATAGGTTCCATCCGGTAACTGCTCAAGTACCGGCCTGCCGAAGGCATCATACTGATAGCTTGTGGTCAGACCGTTGGCATCAGTTTCTGTCATCACATTCCCTGTAGAAGGATCGTATGTCCTTGTGAATTCCGTGAAATAATCGTTGGACTTGCTTGTCACGAAACGGTTGGTGGCATCATACGTGTAGTGGGTGGTCTCAGTAGCGCAATTGGCGGCTTTGTGCTGCTTGGTAATCAACAAACCTTTATTGTTATAGGTATAAGTCAAGGTGTCGGAAAAACCACCATTATCGCTGTTTGTAACCATACCTAGACGCCCGTTTGTATAGTTATAATGGGTCGAGTGATTTGCAGCAATTCCCGCAGAGGAACCTGCCATTTCCGACACGGTGTTTTCACAGGTTGTTCGGTATTTTTGTACCCCATTGGGCAAGGTGACAACACTATAGGTATGGGTAGTCCTTGTCCTTGTGAGAAAATCTTGAGAATCAGAGTTCCTTGTCACTTTCTCTGTCTGTGACAACTTCCCTGTCTGTAACTCATAGGAATTGGTCGTCACGTGGGTTGTCTGATTTAAATTGTCTATTTCTTTCACCTGCTGTGGCTGAAGCACCATGGCTTTCGAATGCATGAAATGGAAATAGCTGGTGATGGTTTTATGTATGGGGTTGTAAGTGCCTTGAACAAAGGTTTCTCTTTCATCTGGTAGGAGCATACAGATGGAGGTGTCATATTCGAAATAGGATTTTACAGTGGTTTGTGCTGACGGGTTGTAGGTGTCAAACTCCTTAAAACCCAGAAAGCATCGTCTTTCGTGAGAATAATATACTTTCCTATAATCATAAGAAGAGGTGGACATCGAGCCTAATCCATCTGAACTGCGAACCGTATCAGGTAAATACATCACCACCGGCTGTCTTCTGTATGTGCCATATCTCATGGTTTTGCCTGAAAACAAACGGTAATCCACAGTCTGCTGCTTCCCAATTCCGTCCGTGACAGATGATACCAAAGGTGTTTTGCGCATTCCATTGAAGTCGTGCACTATCAAATTACAATGAGAAGAACTGGTAGGTTTGTAAACAAGCAACTCAGGAAGTTTGTCATTGTCAATGTCCCCAATAGAGAACCATCCATGATAGTTCAGTTCTTGTTGACTCAGTAAGCTTGTCGATAAAATTGGATAATGATATAGAACCAATTTGTTGTTTACATATCCGCAATTTATATAATAAGTGCAGCTTAAGTCACCAGATGTGTAACTAAAACCTATCAGATCATCTCTCCCATCACCATTTAAATCAACCACCACAGACAAAGCTTGATATTGCCCTGGATCATTATAATAGCCTATGAAGATGGATGTTGGAAATTTGTAATTAGAGCCAAAAGAGACTTTATAGCCATTATCATTACATAACAGGTCACTTACGCCATCTCCGTTGAAGTCTCCCACCGCCACCACACCTTTCACATTATTGTTGTACTCATAATGTCTTAATACCAAACTCCCGCTTTCAATATCGTATTCATATATGTAATAGTATCCTGGATTGGATAATGATAATACTATAACATCCACTTTCCCGTCCCCATTGAAATCACCAAACTTCGGTTCTCCAGAACTAATGGTGGCTATAAAATCACAGGTTTCCCCTTTGATTCTCAATTTTGTGTCATCATACCAAACTATGGCTTCTTCCTTTCCATCCCCTGTAATATCCGCGGTATATATATAGTCAATATGGCTGTTGAAACTAAAGTTCAAGAAATCTGTCGTTTCCGGACTCGATTGGGAATGAAAATCCGTTTTTTTTACTAAAACACTGCTATTATTAGGATTGCAAAAAACTGTCAGCAATTGGCTGTAACCGTTTCCATAAAGATCCAAACTTGCACATTCAAAAATATGGTATTGTGACACAGGTGGAAGCGTGATATTATTCGTGTTGGACAAATATACAATTTGCGAACCATTTTCCCATTCTACAATGTCACAGGCACCATCATTGTTGAAATCCCCTAGTATATGAGAGCTTGGCGACAAGGTAGAGTAATTGTAAATGCCGGGGTTGGTGACTATTGATGTATCCATTGCCGTTGGCGGATACCAATCAATATTGGTAGAATTCAATTGGGTCCCATCGCTTCCATATAAAACCACTTCCTTTAACAAAGGAATGCTGTCGGTGTTCATGTAAAAGGTGTTCGTGTTGAAGTTATATGTATAGTCATAATTGAACACATATCTTCTGACAACAGCATTCTTATATTTGACAGTTATCTGCCTTAACAGTTTATGGTGTTTTATCTCATAACCGCCAATAAAGGTAGATTGAAGATGGTCATAGTCATCATACTCAAAAAGCACTGTACAGGATGGTCTAATTCCAGAATATCCGTAGAATATAGAAGTAAGCCATATCTCACCACTTTCCTGAGCATAATTATAACAGATATCATTTCCATTGATATCCGTCGCCTTGCTGATGAGCCAGTTTACGGTTTTCCCATTCACCACTTGGCGTGATTCGATACTGTTGCCATACTCCATTATCGTCCCTTCTTCAGTTGTAGCAGTAAAGTATTTTGGTTGGCCATTCGCGACCAGTGGTGCTTTCACCCTTGTGTAATTCTCAATCTCTGGTGCATATTGTGCGTTATTGGCAATATAGGAACCGCTGCCTACCCTATTTAAACGCATCCCATCCATGGAGAACCTGTCTGATGTATCCAAACGTACATTGGAGTGTTTGCCATCGTGATAGGCGGTCTGTCCAGACCTTCCTATTACTGAAATACCGTTCAATGACCATTTTGTTCCTAATATACCTGTTTCTGCAAGACTGTTGTACGACACAGACAAGGCAGGTTGAAAACCGCTTGGTCCTGGAACAACATCGATAGGAATAGTATACGATACGTTGCCCATTGGTGAAACCTGCAAATCTCCCCCTATGCTTCCAACGGGAAGATTCGTATTTTGGCTGTATAGTACCCCTGCGAAAAACAGGAATACCAACATTGAATATAGCTGCTTTATGTATGTTTGTGTCTTCATCGTTTTATGATTTTCCATTCCTCACTTTTATTGTTGATATTCAGTCTTATAATATATATTCCCGAAGGAAAATCAGAAAAGTCAAAAATATTATGTGACGCTGAAATTTTGTAATTCCTTAATAAAGCACCATTGGCATTGTATAACGCCGCCTCGCCTTGAAAAGTTGTTGTCAAGTCCTCAATGTCGAGATGGATTTGACCGGTTGTAGGATTGGGATATATTTTGCATGAAAAAGAGCAGACTTTTTCATGATAACAAGAATCTGTAGTATTCTCCACCGGTTGAGAGAGATTTCGCAGGGTGTTCCCGGGTATTACTACAACTCTGCGGCAGACACGATTTCCACAGCTATCATAATCATATACTCGCTGGAGTGGAACTTGAGAAAAGCCTGTCAATGTAAAGCATACCACTATTATTGTTAGCATGCTCTTCCTAATTGTGTTGTGAAACATAACAGTGTTTTTTTCGTTTAAAAAAATAATTAAATTTTCAGTTCTTTATCGTTTTTTGATAGAGACTTAATATGAGCTATTAATCGTATAAAGATTTTAGTTGTTCGCATATATCTGTGAATTACTATAATATAAACCTGTAAATGTGAACTGGTGGCTGACGGAGTCCCGGAATACCAGCTGGGCGGGGATGTTCAGCCACACCTCGTTGTTCTTCTCATCGTACTCCACGAACAGCGATCTGTCAGGCATGTTGAAAAAGGCTTGGTCGGTCAGGCCAAAGGTGTCGGTGGTGACCGCATACGCTGCAACTCCATTATTGTATAATGTGACATTGGCAGAAACATTGCAAACATGACCATACCCTTGACAATCTTGGTGCCTTAAACGGCCATTTATTAATATGCAGCCAGGGCAATTTTTCCCATCGTGACCAATATTCGCACTAATGATACAATTTTGTATTGTTTTTGAATCATTGTCGCTTACAATAATGTAATTTGACTTTGGTTGTGACTTGGAGTTATCTTTTTCATGTTCTTTTTGACAACCCACAATAAAAAACAGAAATGCCAAACAAAATACGCTTGAATAAATTTTAGTGTTTTTCATACTTGTTTTTTTTCTTACAAAACTATTGATATTTGTGCATTGTTCCAAAAAATTTTGCTTTTTAGGACGAATTTCTATTGGTACAGGACGAAAAAACACAATTGAGAAGATAAATATTTTTCCGTATTATTATAAATACTTGATTCTTAATATGTCTCATATTATTAATATCTTGTGATTTTTTTATCTTCTCACCTATTTTAGGACGAAAAACTCATTTTGAGAAGATAAATATTAGAGAAATCTTGGTACAAAAACTTCTAAATGGAAGAAATGACGTAAATTTCTGTATTTTTGCAACTGAAAACGTTTTAAGATGTTTTGTATATGAAAGTATTTCACAAACCAATCTACGAGAGAATATTGACACACTTTCTTTTTTGTGCTGTCCTGCTCTATTTTTTCGGTTTTAACTGCCGCTTGAGACCTGTCGCCTTCCCAGCAGTGTATAAAGAATATGTTGCTGGGGGATTTGCCATTATCACGATTTATCTCAACTTTTTGGTATTGTTTCCTAAACTATACACTTGTAGAAGATACAAAGAATATTGGTTGTACACCATAGGCAGTGTGGTATTGTCAAGTTGTTTGGAAATGATATTGGTATACCCTCAGTTGTACAATATATACATTAGTTATAGTAGACCTGAAATGATTGAAACCTTGACAATGGATTCCTTCTATGTCACTATCCGCAACGGAGGTCTGACTCTTTTCGCCTATACGATCAACGAAATAATATGGCTGAAAAAACAAACAGCAGAAAAAGATTCCCTGGTTCGTGAAAAATATAATTCCTTGGATGTGAAAGACAAAAAACATCAACCGTTATTCATACTTACTGGAAACATCTATTATTGCGAACAAGATAGGAATATCTCCGTCATACATCTGCTTGATGGAAAACAATATGTCCGCTATTGCTCTATGAACAGTTTGGAAGAACTTTTGGGTAAAACAGAGTTTGTCCGCATTTCACGGAATGTGATAGTTCCTAAAAATTATATCTCAAATTTCAAAGATAATAAAATAGAACTAGAAAAAAATGACAACTATAGCCAGTCTATGGTATTCAGGGTGTCCGAAAGTTATTTGGAAAAAGTTGTGAACCAGCTAAATATGGAGATAAAAAGCCCTCCTATTCAAAACTCTAAAAAAAATATCAACGATCCGGATTCTAAAAAAATTTCTGCTGTTACAGACATACAGTCTATATTGGAGGTTTTTAATCAAAATCAAAAATTGCTCACAGTATATCATTATATCTCAACTCATTCTAACTGCAAAATAAGCGATATAAGTAATGATTGCAAAATCTCAAAAGGTTCTGTCAGTCGTTATCTCGCCAAACTGACAGAGCATGGATTGATTTCATATAATGGAGCGAAAAAGACTGGCGGCTACAGCATCAAGTGAGACTCCCCCATACTCAATTAGCACATCAATTCATTTGCTAATTAACTAATTAACTAATTTGCTAATTAAAGGTATATCTTCAAATTCCGGTTCTTGGTCTCCTGTTTGAGGCGTTTGAGGGCGCGCTCCTTGATTTGTCGCACGCGCTCGCGCGACAAACCTACGGCATCACCGATTTCATCCAGAGTATACTCGTGGCTCACTCCAATGCCGAAAAAGAGCTTGACAATCTCTATCTCCTTTTCATTCAATGTTTTCTTCAGTATCTCATTGATTTCTGAAGACAAAGACTCATTGATCAGCTTGTCGTCGGTATCTTTCTCCACATTATAGATAAATGTATCCGAAAATTTGGTGTCATCATCCGGCGAAACCGGCGAGTCCATCGACTGCGGGTGATTGTTGATTCTCAATATCTCATTCACCTTGTCAACAGGCAGATCCATCGCCTCCGAAATCTCGTCCAAAGTGGGAGCACGCTGGAACTCCTGCTCCAGATGGGCGATTTCCTTCTTGATTTTGTTGATGGTACCCACTTGGTTCAGGGGCAGACGCACAATACGAGACTGGTCGGCAATAGCCTGGCAGATGGCCTGGCGTATCCACCACACGGCATACGAGATGAACTTGAACCCACGGGTCTCGTCGAAACGCTTGGCGGCCTTAATCAAGCCAATATTGCCCTCGTTAATCAAGTCGGGCAGGCTGATACCCTGGTTCTGGTACTGCTTCGCCACAGAAACGACAAAACGCAAGTTGGCTTTGGTCAGTCTTTCCAGCGCTTCCTGGTCACCTTGTTTGATACGTCTTGCCAGCTCAACCTCCTCGTCGGCACTAATCATTTGCTCTTTGCCAATATCCGCCAGAAAGCGGTCCAACGAAGCGGTATCGCGGTTGGTGATGGATTTCGAAATCTTTAATTGTCTCATATTGTTATAATGTGCTAATTGTCAGTGTTTTTTTTGCTGTGAGCTGTGAGTTTTGAGCTGTGAGCTGTGAGAAGTTGGTAGTTGCTCATTGCCCATGGCTCATGGCTCATGGCAGCTGTATCGTATAGGTATATTTGTAGTATCCGTTATCATAGACGCCTTCGATGGCGATAAATCTATCACTGTTATGCTGGAAAAATTTGTCCAGGTCTTTGGTGTCGGAGATAATGCGGCCGTTGATGACCGTGATTACAAAGCCTTTCTTCACGCCGGACTTCATCAGTAGACCGTCACCGGGATTCGTCACCTTCACGCCACCGGTGATACGGTAATAATTCAGTTCTCGCTTGCTCAAATCGCTGAAAGAGGCGCCCAGCACAGTTTCCGCCGTGGCGCTGCTCTGCTCCACAATCTCGGTATTTCCCCGACGATTCAGCAAACGGAGGTCTTTCACAGACTCCTGTCCTTTGTGCAACACTTTCACCTTGACCGTCTCACCTGGGGAGTGCTGCATCAGCACCTCTCGCAGTTCGGAAGCGGAATTGGTTTTGGTATCGTTAATCGCCAGAATCACATCCCCCTCTTCCAAACCGCTCTGATAAGCGGCGCCATTGGCATCCACCAAGCCCACTATGACACCATCCAAACTTTTCAGATCCAGTTCCTCGGCTTTCTGCGGCGTGATATCCATAATGGAAACACCCAGATACGCGCGCTGCACCAGCCCGTAGGTTTTCAGGTCATTGGCCACCTTGCGGGCAATGTTGGACGGAATGGCAAAGGAATAACCGGTATAATAACCCGTACCAGAAGCAATGGCCGTGTTGATACCGATCAGTTCGCCCTGCACATTCACCAAAGCACCACCGCTGTTTCCCTGATTAAGAGCAGCATCAGTCTGGATAAACGATTCAATATTGGAGCCTCCGTCCATGATATTCAGGTTTCGGGCCTTGGCGCTCACAATGCCAGCCGTCACCGTAGAAGTCAAATTGAAAGGATTACCCACAGCCAGCACCCATTCTCCAATACGCACCTGATCGGAATTGCCGAAACTCAAATACGGCAATTGTGTAACATCAATTTTAATCAAGGCCAAATCCACATCAGCGTCTGTGCCCACCAGTGTGGCATTAAACTCGCGTTTGTCGTTCAAGGTAACCGTGATTTTCTCCGCATCTTCCACCACATGATTATTGGTGATAATATAGCCATCAGGTGCGATAATCACACCCGAGCCTGCTGCCTGTACAGGATAGTCATTGCTGTTGCCATACGGCATACCGAAAAATTCCTCCCAAAACGAGCCACTGAAATAACTGTCCCATGCGGAATTTTTCTGTTTAAATTCCGTTTTGATATGCACAACAGCCTGCACAGAGTGCTCAGCCGCCTCGGTTAAATCGACATAATGGGAAGTTTTTGGAAGTTTTTGGAGATTATTTTCTATAGGATTTTGAGCGTTAGAAAAAGCTACAGAAAAACATAAAATACTGATTATTAATGCTTTAACAAATTCATTCATCGCTTTTCCTCCTTAATTTTTTGTAGATGTAACAATATATAGACGTAAATTAAACGAATTTGTTTAATAAAAAGTATAATTTTTTTCCGCTGGTATGATTTTTTTTTATATTTTTGCAGCCCCAAAAAATTATTAACCAAAAATATCAATCACAATGTACGCAATCGTAGAAATAGCAGGGCAACAGTTCAAGATTGAACAAGGCCGCAAGGTTTATGTTCACCGCCTCAATGCTGAAGAAGGGTCGCAAGTTAAGTTCGACCGCGTGATGCTCGTTGATAATGACGGTACTGTAAACGTAGGTACTCCCACCGTTTCAGGTGCAGAAGTAACCGCTACCGTTGTCAACCACATCAAAGGTGACAAAGTTCTTGTTTTCAAGAAGAAAAGAAGAAAAGGTTATCAGAAAATGAATGGTCATCGTCAGTATCTGACCACATTGAAAATTGATTCTATAACCTTCTAATTTAGTATTAACGATTAAAAACTTACAGAAATGGCTCATAAAAAAGGTGTCGGTAGTTCACAGAACGGTCGTGAATCCCACAGCAAACGCTTAGGCGTTAAGATTTTTGGCGGTCAGCTGGCCAAAGCCGGTAACATCATTATCCGCCAGAGAGGTACCGTCCACAATCCTGGTATGAACGTAGGTATGGGTAAAGATCATACTTTGTTCGCCTTGATTGATGGAACCGTTGCTTTCAAAAAAGGTAGAAACGGTAAATCTTTTGTTTCTGTACAACCTGTTGCAGAGGCATAAAGTTTGTTCATAATGTTTGATTGGAAAAACCGCTCGCTTGAGCGGTTTTTTTTGTATTTTTGCATCCTCATAAATAAAAGTGGTATGATTATCATCGGCATTACCGGAACTTTGGGTGCAGGCAAAGGCACCATTGTGGATTACCTGATTGAGAAACGACAATTTCTGCACTACTCGGTCCGCAGCTATCTGATTGAGGAGGCGGAACGGCGCGGCCTGCCCATCAACCGCGACACCTTCGTGGTGGTGGCCAACGATTTGAGGACCACCCACTGCCCCTCGTACATCACCGACGAATTGTTCAAACGCGCCCAACAGCTGGGACAGAACGCCATTATCGAGAGCATCCGCACACCCGGCGAGGTGGATTCGCTACGCCAAAAAGGCAACTTTGTACTGCTGGCCGTGGACGCCGACCCGAAAATCCGCTACGAGCGCATTGTGGGCCGCAACTCCGAAACCGACCACGTGAGCTACGAAACTTTCATCGAGAACGAGCAGCGCGAAATGAACTCCACCGACCCCAACAAGCAGAATCTGGGCAAATGTATTGAAATGGCCGACTTCACCCTGCAGAACAACGGGGATTTCGAGGCCTTATATCAGCAAATTGATGACATTCTTAAACAAATTGACCATGAGTGAGAATACAGAAACCAAATACAAGCGTCCTTCGTGGGACGAATACTTCATGGAAATCGCCAACACGGTGAGCAAGCGTGCCACCTGCGACCGTGGCCGCAGCGGATGTGTGATTGTGCGTGACCGGCAGATATTGGTGACCGGCTATGTCGGTTCCCCGAAAGGACTACCCCACTGTGATGAGGTGGGACACCAGTTCAGACGTGTGGTTCATGAAGACGGCTCTGTCTCTGAACATTGTGTGCGTACGGTTCATGCCGAGCAAAATGCCATCTGCCAAGCCGCCAAATTAGGCATTTCCTTGGACGGGGCCACTTTGTACTGCCGCATGACTCCTTGCCGCGTGTGCGCCATGCTGATCATCAACTGTGGCATCAAACGCGTGGTGTGCGAGAAAAAATACCACGACGGTGCCGAATCCGAAGAGATGTTCAAGATGGCAGGCGTACAATTGGAGTTCTTTTCGGAAGATGTGATGAAATACGATAGACAATAAATAAAAAAAAACGGCTCAATTGAGCCGTTTTTTTTATTTGATACCTAACTTCTTCTTGATTTCTTTCGGAATACCATTTTTATGAACCACAATATTCATGGTTTTGTAACGCACGTATGCCTTGCTGGCGTAGAACATACCATCATATCTGTACACTTTGCCCCAGCTGTTTTTCACCATATAATATTCGTTGCCTATCTGATCTTTGGCCTTGCCATAAATCAACATGCCATGATCATCGGTGGTTTCCCAATCATCAAAAGCCAACTGACGCTCCTCGGGGGTCACCCAGCGCTGCGGAGTAGGATGCTCGTATGCCTCTTTGGCGCGGTCGGTCTTGCTCAAGCCAGTCCAGTGAGCCATGTCGCTGCCACCATTGTCGGTGCTGGTAGCGTCCAAATCGGGCAATACGGCAAAACCTTCACGGATACCTTTGCGGAAACCTTCTTCGCTGACATCAGCGCCCCAAGCGACGGTATAGCCATTGTCAATAGCATAGTCAAAAATATCCATCATCTCATCCAATGGCACATTATAGCACTGAGCCCAACGCCAGTTGTCCTGAATCTCCAAGACGAACTTCTCGTAATAAGGATGATGAGTATAAGAAGTGATGGAAATATAATCATCAGGATTCAGACCCAGAGAATTGTAGAATGACATCGGAGTGTAAGTAACACCATTGTACACGAAACTTTCGGGACGCTTGCCCAAATATATGTCATGCACAGCTTCGATGGACTTTACCCACAACACTTCGTTTTTGTCGTTGTGCTGCAAAGATTTATGGTCGCCTTCAGCAATGGCTTTCACGATAGCGTCGCTGATAGCGGACAATTCGCCATGTTTGGAGAGGCTGTCGCCATACATGGCACCGGGACGCATCTCGGATTCGGGCACCAAACCGAAAGTCTTCATACCGTAAATCACATCGTAGAAAGAACCACCCTGTGAGAAAGAAACATCACCATGGGTACGAACGGCTGCTTTGGCACGGTCGATGTAGGTATTGTGAACGATGTACATTTCGGAAAGGTCATATTCGCCCTTGCCCATACGGAGCAATTCGGCCTCGATGAATCCGAGTCCTGAGTAGCACCAGCAAGTACCTGCACGAGCCTGGTCCTTCACCGAAGTGACAGGGATTTCTTTCAGGTTTGTGAACACATAACCTTCTTTTTTCTCTTCTTTTTTGGTTTCGTTTTGGGCGAATACCACACCGCTGAAAAGCAGAGCGGCGATGGTAAGGAGGGAAACTAATTTTTTCATTTTTGATAATTTTGTTAAACGTATGATGATTAAAATTTTCTTCTGACTAAATCGCATAAAGCCAAATAGGCCGACGAGGTGGAATCCCAGAAATACTGTTTTTTCAAACCTTCCATGGTATCGAAAGCCTCCTCAATATTCTCACATTTATTCAGAGTGTGGATAGCATGACTGAACTCCTCACTCTTGTTTTTAAACAACTCTCTGATAAACAAGAATTTGTCATTGATTGACATGGCCTTGGTCAAATCAGCGATTTTGGTTTGCTGGAATTTCTCACCCAGGTCCTGTTTCTGCTCATTGAAGAGGTCGTTGAGAGAGCGCTGCTGTGGTTTCTCTTCCACTTTGGGCTGGGTAAAAACTTTAGGTTCGGGCTCCACCACCTTCACGGGCTCAGGTTTAGCTTCCACAACTGGTTCGGGAGCCACTACTTTCACCGGCTCAGGAACAGGTGCTGGCTCAACTGCCACTTCTGGTTCAGGAACTGCTGCAGGCTCAGGAATTGGCTCTGGCTCAAGGGTATCTTCAGCCAATTCAGAAACTTTTGACTTCTCAGCTTCCGGCTCAATAACGGGCTCAGGCTCAGGAGCAACCACGGGTTCGGGTTTAGCTTCCACCACGGGCTCTGGCTCCACTACCTTCACTGGCTCAGGAATTGGCTCAGGTTCATGAGTATCTTCAGTCAATTCAGAAACTACTGACTTCTCAACTTTTGGCTCAACAACGGGTTCCGGCTCAGGAGCAACCACGGGTTCGGGTTTAGTTTCCACCACGGGCTCTGGCTCCACCGTTTTCACTGGCTCAGGAACGGGCGTAGGCTCGGAAAACAAATCAGGAGTCTGCTGAATCGGAGATTTTTCTTCGAAAACTGCCTTGGGCACTGCCTTGACAAATTCCAGAATATCGGTATCCATTTCCTCGTTTTCCTCTTCCAACGGCTCTGTCTCTTCTATTTCCTGCTTTTCCTCAACTACCTCCTCCACAACACTTTCCTTCTGCGGTTCCTCTCTTTTTTCTTCCTGTTTTTCAACAACTTGCACCTCATCAGAAACAGGATAGCGCAAAATCGCAAGATATGCTTCTCTCAGATTCTGAAGCAGAATACCTTTCTCAATAGAGGAAATTTTATCCGAATTATTTTTGATAAGCAAAAGATTATCAATAATTTGTCCTAACTCATCGTGAACAGTCTGCATAATTTAATGTCTTTAGCTCTGAATAGTCCCAATAAATTTATTAATTTTGCCTTTCGAAAAAGTCTTCAAAAATACAAAAATTATCAATATCAAACACCATAAAAAATGTTTTTGGAAAGTAAGGCGAGCAGAAGCAAAAACAAGGGCTGGATTGAGGTGATTTGCGGCTCCATGTTCTCGGGAAAAACAGAGGAATTGCTGCGACGGATCCGCAGGGCAACTTTCGCCAATCAGAAAATCGAACTGTTCAAACCTGCCATTGATGTCCGTTATGACGAAACCGACGTGGTATCGCACGACGAAACCTCGATGGTGTCCACTCCTGTGCACAATTCCTCCGAAATACTGCTGTACGTGAATATGGAAACGGTAGAGGTAGTTGGAATTGACGAGGTGCAGTTTTTCGACGACGGCATTGTTGATGTATGCAACCAACTGGCTTCCTGCGGAATACGTGTCATAGTAGCTGGTTTGGACATGGACTATTTAGGCAAGCCTTTCGGTCCGATGCCCCAGCTGATGGCAGTGGCGGAATATGTGTCGAAAGTGCATGCCATCTGCACCCGTTGCGGCGACCTGGCACAGTACTCGCACCGCATTGTGCACAACGACAAACAAGTGATGCTGGGAGAGAAGGAAAGTTACGAGCCCCTGTGCAGGCACTGCTATAACGAGGTTACAGGTGTCAGGGAACAGGGGACAGAATTGGCACATTAACTAATTTGCTAATTTGCTAATTATTTTTTGTATCTTTGCAGGTTAAAAAATTAAATCATGGCAGATCAAGGCAATCATGTTAATTTGTTCATTCCCTGCGAAATGGACATGTTCAGTCCCTCTGTAGCACAGAGCGTTGTGCGCCTATTGGAAAAGTTGGGTCTCGAGGTGCATTACAACGCCGACCAAACCTGCTGCGGACGGAATTTCTATTTTTCAGGCGAAATTGAAACTGCCAAGGAGTTAGGCACAAAAATGATGGCCGAGTACGAGAACACCAAATTCCCCTTGGTCATCCCCTCCGCTGCTTGTGCCGGCTTTATCCGCAAGTATTACAGTCAGTTGCTGACTAATGTAAGCGTGGTTAACGATCTGAAATTCTTTGTAACCAATACCTACGAGTTATGCGATTTCATCGTCAACAAACTGGGCTTGACCACTGTAGGCAACCATTTCCCGCAAAGGGTTTTCTATTTCAAGTCATGCGCTGCCCGCAATATGTACGAGCTGCAGGATGAAGCCGAAATACTGCTGAAAAACACCAAGGGTCTCGACCTCCTCACCGACCCTGACATGAATGACTGCTGCTCCGCCAACGGACGTTTTTCGGTTATCAACCCGGAGGCGTCAGACCAGATGATTGAAAAAATCGTGACTAAAATTTATTCCATGGGTGCCCAATATGTGACCTCTACTGACATCAATTGTCTGCAACACATGGACGCCTTCATACAATCCAAAGGAATGGGCCTTGAGGTGATCCACATCGCTGACATTCTCAATGCCGAAGACTAAAAACAAAACAACATGTTACAGATTCAATTAATCCGCGAGAATCCCCAATTCGTTATCGACCGTTTGAAGGTTAAACATTTTGATGCTGAAGGTATTATCAGCGAAATTTCGCAATTGGATGTCGATATTAGACAAAACAAGAAAAGCCTTGACGACAACCTGATGGAGCAGAAAAAGCTGTCTGCCGAAATCGGCAAGCTGTTCAAGGAAGGCAAAGCCAACGAGGCTGCCGCCATGAAAGCCCGCATCGCTGAGCTGAAAGAAGTGGAAAAACAGCTGCAAGCCAAAGTGGCCGAAGCCGCTGACAAAATACAGGAAAGGCTGTTCCTGATGCCCAACCTGCCCCACGCTTCCGTGCCGGAAGGCAAAACCGCCGCTGACAATGAAATCGTTTACACCGAAGGCGACGCCTCCAATTTCGACTACGACGCCCTGCCCCACTGGGAACTGGTGAAAAAATACGACATCATCGATTTTGACTTGGGATGCAAGATTACCGGTGCTGGTTTCCCTGTCTATAAAGGCAAAGGAGCTCGCATCCAGAGAGCGCTGATAGACTTCTTCTTGGACGAAGCAGTACAGCACGGATTCACCGAAATCCAGCCACCCTACATGGTGAACGAGGCTTCAGCTTACGGTACTGGCCAGCTGCCCGACAAGGAAGGCCAGATGTACCATTGCGAAGTGGACGACTTCTACTTGATTCCCACCGCTGAAGTGCCTATCACCAACATTTATCGTGACACAATCCTGAAAGAAAGTGATTTCCCCATCAAGAACTGCGGTTATTCAGCCTGTTTCCGTCGCGAAGCCGGTTCCTACGGCAAGGATGTGCGCGGTCTGAACCGTCTGCACCAGTTCGACAAAGTGGAAATCGTGGTGATTGAGCACCCCGACCGCTCATACGAGACACTGGAAAAGATGAAAACCTATGCCATGTCGCTGCTGACCAAGCTTGGTCTGCCCTTCAGAGTACTGCGTCTCTGCGGTGGCGACATCAGCTTCACCTCAGCGTTGACCTTCGACTTGGAAGTATACTCCAAGGCCCAGCAGCGTTGGCTGGAAGTCAGCTCCGTTTCCAACTTCGAGAGTTTCCAGGCTAACCGCCTGAAACTGAGATTCAAAGACGAAGCCACAGGCAAAATGCGACTGGCTCACACCCTGAACGGAAGTGCCCTGGCACTGCCTCGCGTGCTGGCCGCCTTATTAGAGAACAACCAAACCGACAAAGGTATCATTGTACCCGAAGTCCTGCGTAAATACACGGGCTTCGACATGATTGACTAATGACTTCCATGCGCCGACTTCTGCTGACTTGTCTGCTTTTTTTTGTATCCTCACTGGTGTTTGCCCAGCAAACTCCTGAGGAACAGTTAGCTATGCAGTATTACAAAGATGGCGAGTACGATAAAGCCAGTGAATTGTTTGACAAAATCCAGCTGACCAAAAAAAACGCCTACTTGTATTACTACAATTTCCAAACGCTGTACGAATTGCATGATTTGGACAAACTGGAAAAACTGGCGAAAAAACAGTGCAAGTTGTTTCCCGAACAGCAACGCTACCGCATCGACTTAGGCTTTGTGTACGAAATGTCAAATCAAATCGGGAAAGCCGAGAAAGAGTATCAGGGTGCCCTAAAGGAAATGGCAGCTAAAGAATACAGTGTCAGGGAGATATATAGCGCTTTTTTGGCCAAAGGCAAAAGAGAATACGCCCTGAACGCCCTGCTGAAAGGACGTACACTGCTGAACAATGAAAAATTATTCACCAAGGAAGTCACTGGCATCTACAGCCAGCTGGGCCGCAGCGACAAGCTCTTTGAAGAGGCCTTAGCCTTGATCAACGACAATGATGCCAAGTTCCTGCCCCAGGCGGAGGAAATCATCCAGAATGCCCTTGCTGATGATGAGAATCAGCAAAAATATACGATGATCAAAACTTTGCTGCAGAAAAACATGCAGAAATATCCGGACAACGACTGCTATACTCTGCTCTTGGCATGGGTGTACCAAGTCAACAAAGACTTTCCGGAAGCATTGATTCTGGCCAAGGCCCTGGACAAAAAGAACAAGGAGGACGGTTCACGCCTGATACAACTGGCCGTTAGCGCCCAACAAGCCCGCGACTATGATATTGCCATTGAAGCGTTGAATTACGTGATTGAGAAAGGACCTGAAAGTCCGCAATACGACAATGCCGTTTCCAGACTTCTGGATATCAAATACCAGAAAATATCCAACACTTTTCCTGTGAAAAAACAGGAATTGACTGCTTTGGAGGCTGATTATCAAAAGTTTATTCAAGAAAAAGGCATGGGAAGCTGCCCTGCCGAGCAGATATTGCAATATGCCTCCCTGCTGGCCTTTTATCTGGACAAACCGGCAGAGGCATCCACTTTGTTGGAAGACGCCATCAAGGTCACCGGAAGAGAACCCAGGCAAATTAACGAATACAAGGTCAAATTAGCCGATATCTTACTGTACATGAACAATGTATGGGATGCCACGCTGCTGTATTCGCAGGTGGACAAGGACATGCCCAACGATGAAATCGGCCAGATGGCCAAGTTCAAGAACGCCAAACTGTCCTTCTATATCGGAGAATTCGCATGGGCCAAAAGCCAACTGGACGTGCTCCGCGCCGCAACTTCCAAACTCATAGCCAACGACGCCATGTACTTCTCCCTGCTGATTTCCGATAACGAAGAAGAAGACGAGGAGGAGGAAGGCGACGAAGAAGACAGTTTGCTGTTCGCCCAGACCAAGACCAACATTCCGCTGCAATATTACGCTAAGGCAGATTTTCTGCTTTTCCAGAACAAAGTGGAAGAGGCATATAACATGTTTGATTCCGTACTGATGATGTCGCCTTTCGGAACCCTGGTGGACGACGCACTTTACCAGCAGGCATTGATATTGATCAAGAAAAAAGACTACCTGACCGCGGAACAAATGTTACGTAAAATCGAGGAGTCTCATAGTACCGAACTGCTTGCTGATGACGCCCTTTTCAAACTGGGAGATTTATATGAATACTATATCCATGATCCCAACAAGGCGATGGATTGTTATCGCAAGCTGATGAGGGATTTTCCATCCAGTTTGTATATCACCGAAGCCCGTACACGATTCCGATCCCTGCGGGGTGACCAATAACATTGAAACATGCCCCTTGTCAAGCCCAAAAAGAACCTAGGACAGCATTTTCTGCGCAATGAGGACATTGCCCGACAGATCGCTGAAAGCATTGTCTCCGGCCCGAAAAACGTGCTCGAAATCGGTCCTGGCATGGGAGTATTGACCAAGTATCTGATTGATCAAGGCTATGAGAATTTCAATGTGGTAGAGATTGACCGTGAATCGGTCGAATATTTGCAGCAGCACTACCCTGCCTTGCGGGAACACATCTGGTCGAAAGACTTTTTGGCACTGGATTTAGCCGGTTTATTTGAACAGAATCTGACCATAATCGGCAATTTCCCTTATAATATTTCCTCTCAAATTCTTTTCAAAGTTCTGGATTACAAAGAATTGGTGAATGAAGTAGTGGGCATGTTCCAGAAAGAAGTGGCGGAAAGAGTGGCAGCGAAACCTGGCAACCGGCAATATGGCATTCTCAGTGTGCTTTTACAGGCCTTTTATGATATTGAATATCTTTTCACGGTGGATGAGCATCAGTTCTTCCCTCCTCCGAAAGTGAAATCGGCGGTAATCCGCCTCACCCGCAATCATGACAAACAATTGAACTGTGCCGAAAATCTATTCAAGCACGTGGTAAAGTCAGCCTTCAACCAACGCCGGAAAACCCTGCGCAACTCGCTCAGTCAGTTTGAATTTTCAGACGAATACCGGCAGAATTCCATATTCACCAAACGGCCGGAACAACTCAGTGTTCAGGAATTCGAGCAAATTTGCCTGAACGTCATTGTGTAGGCACGGACTAAAACCTCAGCAACAAAACCTTTCCGAAAAGCATAAAAAAAACCGGAGCGTATTGCCCCGGTTTTTTCGTTATATAATCTGAATATTATCTTACCACAACCTTCTGGATTGTCTGTCCGGTCGGAGTATTCATGTGCAAGAAATAGATACCGCTTGCCAGGTCAGTCACAGGAACCTTATAAATTTGGGTTCCACCATTATGACTGAATACATCGTTATACATTTCCTTGCCGCTCAAATCCACCATTTTAACGTTGATGTTCTGGGCATCGCCTGTCAATTCAACATTGACGAAATTGGTAGCCGGATTAGGATAGATGTTAATATCTGACAAACCGCTTTCCTGATTGATACCCAAGACAGTCCAGTATTCCATTTCGAAACCGTCACCTTCCTGCCAATGGTCGGTTACAAATCTCACTTTCACCTTGCTGGCATCAACTGTACAGCCACCTGCAGAGGGCAAATTGAACACGTCAAATTTCTGCAGCAGTTCAGGAGTGCTTCCGATAGTGGTAATTTCAATGAAATCGCCAGCTCTCAGATCAAATTTCGGGAAACTGAAATAATAACCAACCGCATTGGGGGTTCTTATTGTCCATGAGCAAATATGCTCAGCAGCATAGGGTTCATCTTCACTACTGATATTATTAATATCGTAATCATCAGTAACCACTTCCTGTTCTTTGTCTATAATAATATAGTGAGAACCTGTCAAATCCTGGGATTCTGCGCAAGCGGGGATATCGCTCTGGTCGTAGGTGCATGAATATTCCAGAACGAAACCATAATCCTCGATAGTGTCATTAGAGGTAAAAGTCACCAAAACAGAAGGAGCGTTCACCGTGATTGAGTTAGGAAGAGCCGGCAAATCAAAAACTACTTGCTGTTGTGAACCTTCGGTATTGTCGGTTGCGGCAACGGTCAAATGCTGACCGGAATATGACTGGACGAGATTAGCGGGATTTGCTTCGCTACCACTGTAAATAGAAACCACGTCATTATCGGCTTCTGTATTCAAACGTTTGAAAGTGAGTTTATAGCTAGTGGCGTTAGGAGCGGCAAGCAACCATGATCTGTTGGAATTGCTGGCATATTTCATGTTGCCGGCACCATCGCTGATAGAGCCAGATCTGGCTGTGATTTCCTTTTCGCTTGTCACGGGTTTTTCAATAGCCAATGTGGAAGGAGCCAAGAATCTGGCAACACTTTCTCCATATTTATACTTGAAGTTGTTGCTGGCATACATATAATATGCCTTTTTCATTTCATTGGCAGTCACGGTGGGGTTCATATTCACGTGAAGGAAAACAGCATTTCCTTCCGCAGTTGTCATATACTTGTAACCATCAATCACCATGCACATGTGGTTCAACTGAGCTTCATCTTTATAGGCGGAAAAGAACACCGGACGTCTTTCATTCAACTCAGTCAACACATAGTCAGCAATCCATATACTGTCATTCTGGATGTCAGTGGGTCTGAATGTCAACTGGGCATCACTGGAGTAACCCCAGTACTGTTTCATAGCATTGATAGCATCATAAGGAGAGGTTCTGGTCTTGTTAGCGCTAGCTCTTTCAGCACTGTATTTGGTCAAAGCGGTCGCACCGGTATGGAACAACAACTTGGACACCTCGCCATTATATTTGACAATAGAAGAAGGCATAGCGTCATAATCATAAGTCACCTCATTCAGGTTCAAGTAAATACGGGGATAAATTTCCTGATAGGCACCCCAATCCAGAGAAGAGATGTAACTTACACCGCCGTAACCCTGTGTGGGATAGCGATAGTAATTGATGATGGAGGACATTGCCAAGGCGGCGCTACCCACTGTGGTGCGGTAGTCTTTGTCGTTGACACTGGCATTACCATCGAACGGGCAATACTGATTGTAATAGATGGTCTGTCCCCAGCTGGTGGTCAACAGGGGCTGGCACTCATTCACAGTAGCGTCTTTTGCTCTGGAGAAATTCTTGCAATTGAAATGATTCCATGCTTTGGTCACACCGGCATTCACGGGAGCACTTGCGTTTTTGACAGCCTGGATGTTCTGTTTGTAACCTTCGCAAAATGCGGAACTTTCCTCGCTGGCTTCGAAATTTGACTCATAAGAAAACGCCAGGATGGGATAGTAATTCTTGTTCGCTGAAACAATCACAAATCCCTGATCATTCAATTGAAAACGATAATACAACGGCTCACCATTGTCATCTGTCACCACTTGTTCCAGCGTCAGATGAATGCTCTCGGCATTGATGTAGCATTGTTCGTTCAAGAAATTGGCAGCGGTTTGCTTGGCTTCATTCACTGTAACCACCGGATTAATAGCAAATGAGCAAGTAAACAAAGTAACCAAAACGAATAAAAGAATAGATTTTTTCATAGCTATGTTTTTAATTTGCATTATATTTCTATATTAAGATGGCAAAGATACAAAAAAATTCATACACTTTGCACGTTTGCAAAAAAAAATAACTATCTTTTAATCATGATGATAGGGCTCATGATGCAAAATTGTAAAGGCCCTATACAGCTGTTCGGCAAAAATTAAGCGTATCATCAGGTGAGGAAAAGTCAGTTTGGAGAAGGAAATTTTGGCGTTCTGGCGCTGGTAAACCGCCTCCGAAAAGCCATAGGCCCCACCTATGACAAAGACGAGTTTTTTCACCCCGCTGTTCATCTTTTGCTGAAGAAATTCCGAAAAGCCCACAGAGGTCATCTCCTTACCCCGCTCATCCAGCAAAACCACACAGTCCGAAGGGGCGATTTTCTTGAGCAACAACTCACCCTCTTTCCGCTTCTGCTCCTCAAAAGAAATGGATTTGGTGTTCTTCAGATAGGGAATAACCACCAAATCGAAGTTGTTATATAACTTGATTTTTTTGATGTACTGACCCAATGCCTCCTCGAAAGCATCCGCATTATCCTTGCCAATACACAAAAGCTCGATATTCATATTTACAGTTCACTCACTACTTTGAGCTTGAATAAAATTCAAAATTCAAAATTCAAAACTAACCCCTATCCACTAATTCCTATTCCCTAAAATCATTTGCTAATTAACCAATTTGCTAATTTGCTAGTTTAATTGGCACATTAGCACATTGATAATTAGCATATTATATTTTACTTAGATCGATCTTGAACGAAAAGTTCTTATCCTCACCGCAGGGGAAGGCACAATGGGTGCATGCCGACAACTCTCCGCTGAGGCGCTTCTGGGTCATCTCCAACAAACGCTCACGCAGGGAATCTATCTCCACAAAATTCACTATTTCGTTGGCGAATGCGTACATCAGCAGGGCACGGGCATTGCGCTCGCAAATACCTCTGGACTTGAGATAGAACAAAGCCTCTTCATCCAACTGTCCGACTGTAGCACCGTGACTGCATTTCACATCATCAGCATAAATCTCCAAAAAAGGCTTGGTAGTAATTTTCGCCTCATCCGTCAGGGCTATATTCTGGTTGGTTTGGAAAGCGGATGTGCGCTGCGCCTGTGGACGAACAATGATATGCCCGTTGAAATTGGCCCTTGACTCATCATCCGCAATACCCTTATACAACTGATAGCTGGTACAATCAGGCACCGCATGATTTACATATACCTGATTGTCAACAAATTGTTTTTTATCCACCAAATACAAACCATACAACTTGGCATCCGCAAAAGGCTCCGCCAAATTCACATGGATCATATTGCGCAGGAAACCGGCATTGAAAGTGATAGCATTGGAACGGAAGACAGAATAGGCTTTCTGATGCACAAAAATATGGTTCAGCTCCATGGATTGCGCATCCTTGTTCTCCATCTTGTAGTAATGAAGTCGTGAACTCTCGTCCAACACGATTTCTATCACATTATTGGCAAAACTCTGGTCGCTTTGCAGCGAATCGTCGCACTGCACCAACGACAACGTGGACTGCTTGCCCAAAATAATCAGGCTGTGACTGTTAATCATCAGCTTGCGCTGGCTGTTCACGATGGACACAAACTGCATGGGCTTTTCCACCGACACCTGATCAGGCACATAGACGAAGAAGCCGTCGTTG
>JAGCSI010000066.1 GCA_017964255.1 Bacteroidales bacterium
ATATTATTATGATGACTATAAGTATATGCTGCCGGTGAAGGATTATTATGTGTTGGCTGACACCTCCACTACCTTGGAATATTATAAGAAAGTGGTGAAGAACACTAATTTCATCGAGACGGGTAATTTGTTCAAATTTGCAGCTTCCAACACTCCTTCAGATGCGGTGTGGTCTTTCACTTTCTTTAACTCGGATGGACAGTTGAAAAAGGTTTTGAATGCTGATGTTGCCAGAAAGAGCGCTTTGAATGACCTGAAAATTTTCTCCTTCTCTCACGCGGTTCCCGTCCAAAATCTTGTGGGAAGTAATATCTATCTGAAATTTTAGGGATTAGGGATTAGGGTTTAGGTGTCAGGTTACAGGTGCTAGAATTATGAATTCAAAATTCAAAATTCAAAACAAACCCTTTTAACCTTCCTAATCTTTTCATCCCGTAATCCTGTAATCCTATAATCCAACACTAACCCTTGTAACCTGAAACCTATTAACTATGAACAAAGGTCGTCTCTATCTGATTCCATCCTCTTTAGGCGAGAAGGACTTTGACTTCCTCTTTCCTCGTTTCAATGCTGAAATCATCAACAGCATAGATGTATATATTGTGGAGGATCTGCGCACAGGCCGCCGTTTTTTGAAGAAATTAGGCTTGCAAAAGGCTATCGATGATTTGGAGTTTTTCCTGCTGAATGAGCATACGCAAGGGGTGGATTTGAATGAGTATTTGCGTTGCTGCGAGGAAGGAAAGAATGTGGGTTTGATGTCTGATGCGGGAACTCCCTGCATCGCCGACCCTGGCAATGTGGTGGTGGCAAAAGCCCATCAGTTGGGAATAGAGGTTGTGCCGTTGATAGGTCCCAACTCCATCATTTTGGCCTTGATGGGGTCTGGTTTCAATGGACAGAGTTTTGCCTTCAATGGTTATTTGCCAGTGGAGCAGGATAGACGGGAAGAGCGCCTGAAAACCTTGGAAAACTTGGTCATCAAGTACAACCAGACACAGCTGTTTATTGAGACACCGTATCGAAACAATCATTTGTTCCAGTCCATTCTGCGGGTGTGCAAGCCAGACACACGTCTTTGCATTGCCTGTAATATGGCCACCGACGAGCAGTTCCTGAAATCACAGTCCGTAGCTCGCTGGCGCAAGGAACAGATAGACTTGCACAAAAAGCCTACCGTTTTCGTTTTAGGAAGGTAATTTGATTTGAATAGCTGTGAGCTGAGAGCCGAGGGTTATGAGCTATGAGCTGTGAGCATTCAGTTTTCAGTTATCAATTTTCAACTGTCAATTGTCAATTGTCAATTATCAATTGTCAACTGTTAATGACCATCATCGCACTCAAGTAGGCCATCCAGCAGGAGAAGGCCAAGAAGAGCAAAGCCCAGAAGAATGCTGGAATGTGGGTGAATTTGGCGAGGTTGGCGGCATCGCCGGCAGAATGCCCGTCTTTGATGCTGAGCACCAGCAGGATAAAGGAGGAGGAGACCGCCTCAATCATTACTACGATGGCGTATAACAAAGCAGCAATATTGATATATTGTTGATTGTCAGTGTATAATAGCCATGTATTAAGGGCGCAGAAAAGGATAATCCATATCAAGCCGTACCAGTTGCGGATCCAGAATATCAGCATTACCACCATCAGGATGGAGAGGCCGATAACCAGTCCTTTCTGATAACCTACTTCGTTGAGGTAGCAGCAGAACCAGCCGGCAAAAGCGGCGAAAGGATAGCCGGCAAGGGATACCAATATATTGCCTATTGTGGTGGGACATTGGGTGACGGTGCTGCCAGAGGTGTCGCGCATCAGTTCTATTTTATGTACCTTTCCCTGCATAATCAAAGCCATCATGGCATGACCAAACTCATGGATGGCGGTATTGATGATATTGAAGAATTTACCGACAACAGGTATTCTCGGTAAAATCAAGGCTATCGGAATGAAGATGTAAATAGCCGGAATGCCGAAAAGAGTCAGCGATTTCATGAGGATTCAGCTTTGAAACAATGCCTTTGGGCTGGTTTTAGTCGAAGCTGATTTGCTTGCGTTTTTCCTGGGCGGCGGCATCCTCACAGCCTGTAGCCGGGTCACCTCTGAAGGCATCGGGAACGGTGAAACTGTAGCCGTTGCCTTGGGTCTCCACAATTCTCTTATAGGGCAGTTCTGGGTCGTTATAACACTTCTGCATGAAGAGTCCGAAGACGGGTAGGGCGGTACGGGCGCCCTGTCCCAAGGCGGTGGAGCGGAAGTGAGCGGCACGATCTTCGCAACCCACCCATACACCGCAGGTAATCACCGGTGTATAGCCCACAAACCAACCGTCGGATTGGTTGTCGGTGGTGCCGGTCTTGCCTCCCAGCGGGAAGGACAGCTCGTATTGTCCGCGCAAACGGCGGCCAGTACCGAAGTCCACCACACCTTGCATCAGACGTACGGTCTTGAATGCGGTCACCTGGTCAATGGCCTCGTTGGTCTTGGGTACGTAGGTGAAGATGACGTTACCCTCTTTGTCGCATATTTTGGTGATGAACGTAGGTTCTACATACACCCCTTGGTTGGGGAAGCAGTTGATGGCGCCAACCTGCTCATACAGCGAAAGCTCGCAAGCTCCCAAGCAGATGGCGGGAACGGCTGGGATGTCGGAGGTCATACCCATGCGGCGCACCAGCTCGATGACGGCATTGGGACCGTATTGCTTCATGATGTAGGCAGACACTTGGTTCAGTGACTGAGCCAGAGCCTCTCGCAGCGGCATCATCTGGCCTTCTTTGTAATGTCCTGAGTTACGTGGGGTCCAGGTGCGTCCGTCGGGCAGATGGATGGTGACGGGGATGTTGGGCACCAGGGTACAGGGCGAGTAATCGCCGGTGGACATGGCCACGGTATAGACGTATGGTTTGAAGGTAGAGCCTACCTGACGGCGTGACAGTTTGACGTGGTCATATTGGAAATACTTGTAATTGGTACCGCCCACGTAGGCTTTTACATGGCCGCTGTTCACATCCACAGCCATCAGTCCGCAATGCAGGAACGATTTGATATAGCGGATGGAGTCCATAGGAGTCATCACGGTGTCTTTCATGCCGTTCCATGAGAAAACTTTCATTTTCACTTTCGTGTTGAAAGCCTTCCTGATTTCCTCTTCCGAAGCGCCAGCGTCTTTCATGCGCTGATAGCGTTCGGAGCGGCGCATGGCGGAGGTGAGGATACGGTCGGTCTCTTCCTTGCTCAAATTGGCAAAAGGAGCATTCTCCTTGCCTCGCCAGTGTTCGAAGAACATGGGTTGCAGATATTGGCAAACGTGCTCATAAACAGCTTCCTCGGCATGTTTCTGCATTCTGGAGTCGATGGTGGTGTAAATGCGGAGACCGTCGCTGTAGATATCGTAATGTGAGCCGTCTGGCTTGGGGTTGTTCTTGCACCATTCGTTCATGTACAGACGCAAGTACTCGCGGAAATAGGTGGCGCTGCCTGCGGTGTGGTCCTGAACAGAGAAGTTGGACATGTCGATGGGCAGTTGCTGTAAGGAATCGCATTCAGCATCAGTGAGATATTTGTATTTGTTCATCTGGGCCAACACCGTGTTGCGGCGCTCGGTGGCGGCGTTGGGATGGCGTGTGGGACTGTATTTGGTCGGCGCTTTCAGCATGCCTACCAGCAGGGCGGCTTCTTCCGTGTTCAGCTCCAACGGAGTCTTGTTGAAATAAGTTTTGGCAGCCGATTTGATACCCATGGAGTTGTTGCCGAAATCCACGGTGTTGAGGTACAGGGCCATGATTTCGTTTTTCGAGAATTCATGTTCCAGCTTGACGGCAACTACCCATTCTTTGAATTTGGTGAGCACCAACTTGGCTTTGCTGGCATTGGGATCACGGGGAAAAAGGTTCTTGGCCAGCTGCTGGGTAATGGTACTGCCGCCGCCCTTGTGGTTGTGAGTCAACACACCGAAACCTACACGGAACAATGCCCGTAAGTCAATGCCGGAATGCTTGTAAAAACGGGCGTCCTCGGTGGCAATCAGAGCGTTCACCATGTAGGGTGAAATCTCGTCGAACTTGCAATTCGAGCGGTTCTCGAAATAGTATTTTCCTAACAATTCGCCATCGCAGGAATATACTTCCGTAGCCTGGTTGGTTTCAGGGTTTTCCAGTTCGGCCAGCGAGGGCATAAAGCCGAGCCATCCTAGGGATATAAAAGTGAAAAGAAACGCAAGTAACAATATACAGGAAGCATAAACAAACCAAAACGGTTTAATCCACTTGCTGTAGCCGACTCTTGACTTTTTCTCTTTCTTAGGTTTTTCTGTTTTTCCGCTGCTGTACATAATTATCGCTAATTATTGTAATTTAATCAGCAAAGATAAGTATAATTTTTGACATTGAATGAATTACACTGCATTTTTGTCAACAGAAAAAGGTGTATAGCCAAAGCATTATGATGTTGGTAAATTCCTATGAAACATCCTGTTGAACTTCAAAAAAATTGTGTTATCTTTGCAAACTTGTTTTTTGAGTAAGAAATAAATGTAAATACGTTATTATCAATAATTTAAATGAATTATGCTGACAAAAAGTAAAATCAAAGGTGTGAAACATATTATTGTGGTGGCTTCCGGTAAAGGTGGCGTGGGTAAATCCACGGTTTCCGCTAACCTTGCCATCATGCTGGCCAAAAAAGGATATAAAACCGCTTTGCTGGATGCGGATGTCTATGGACCTTCTATTCCCAAGATGTTTGACTTGGAAGACCAAATGGTGGAAGTGACTATGGGTGAGGATGGTAAGGAATACATGAAGCCTATGGAAAAATATGGAGTGAAAATCAACTCCATCGGTTTTCTGGTGCCCAGCGACAAAGCGGTCATTTGGAGAGGACCTCTGGCTGGTGGCGCTTTGGCCCAGCTGTTTACCCAGACCGTTTGGGGAGATATCGACTATATGATTGTGGACTTTCCTCCGGGAACTGGCGATGTACAGATTTCTGCTATACAGCAGTTTAAGATTGCCGGCGCCATTATTGTGACCACCCCTCAGGTAATTGCCGTAAATGATGCCCGCAAGGGTGCTGAGATGTTTTCTCCTGAAAATATGAATGTGCCGCTCTTTGGTGTGGTGGAGAATATGGCTTGGTTCACTCCGAAGCAGCATCCCGAAGAGAAGTATTTCCTGTTTGGACAGGGCGGTGGATTGACGTTGGCTCGTGAGTTCAATACTACTTTATTGGCCCAAATTCCATTGGTTCAGGAAGTTGGCGAAGCCGCTGAAAAGGGCGGTAACCTGATGGATCAAGACAATGCCCTCATTAACCAGGCTTTCGAGAGTTTGGCCGACGAGGTGGTTTACCAGTTGGAGAACGCTCCCATCGAGGAAGTGGAACATGAGCACGAGCATTGCGATCGTGAGGATTGCGACCATTCAGATTCCTGTACCCACGACTGTTCCACCTGCGGACATGCCTGTCATCACTAAAATAAGCTCCTCTGTTTTTTTTGCTGCATGAAGAGCTACAAGATTCTGATTTTCATTTTGTCGGTTATCGCTATTCTGGCGGTGGTGGCTATGATTTTCCCTGAAGACGGAGTGAAAATCGGAAACACGGAGTTGCGTTTTCCCACCATCGAAGAAGTGTTGGTGCGCGAGCCTTTGGAAACCGAAACCATTGATCCGCTGGTCGCTCTTCAGGACTCCATCAAAATGGAGGAATTACGCTCCCTGAAAGATACTTTGGCGCATTACAAAGAGGTGTTTATTGGGGATGCGGGACAGTTTTACTTCCCGAACGATGACATCACTTTCTTCGACAAGGTGTTTGATGAAATGCATAGGGCGAAGGCCAATCATCGGATTATAAGAATTATGCACTATGGCGATTCGCAAATAGAGATGGACCGCTTGTCGGCCAATCTGCGCGAATGGTTCCAGTCGGTGTTTGGTGGCGGTGGTCCTGGCATGTTGCCGGCAATACAGACCATCCCGTCGGCGGTGGTGTCGCAGCGTGCTACAGGTGATTTGACAGCCTATGCTCCTTACGGAGATGCGGGTGAGAGAACCTCTTCAGGAAACTATGGCATCATGGCCAAGAGTTACCGTATGGGCAGCTCCGCAGTGGTCAATATTTATGCTTCCAAGCATAATGCCGCCCGTGAGCGGGTGAAGCATTTCTCTTCTGTAAAAATATTGGTGAACGACCGCACAGGCAATTTCAATGCCACGGTGACGGCTCGGGGGCGGCAGCAGAAGTATGAGATGGCCAGTCCAGGCAAAGGTATCCAGCTTTTGCAGTGCCAGTTGGATACGGAAGCTACTACCTTGATCGTCAAAATGTCGGGTTCGTCGGATATTTATGGCATTATGGTGGATGACGGTTACGGCGTGAATGTGGACAATATCCCTTTGCGAGGCTGTTCGGGCACGATCTTCACCCAGCTGAAAGACACCATGCTGCAGCGTTGCTATGAGTTGTCGGATGTGGGCATCATTCTGCTCCAGTTCGGCGGTAATTCGGTGCCGGCCATCTACAACGACGCCAGCATTCAGAAGTTCAAAGAGTCTACTTCCAAGCAAATCAGATATATCCATTCGCTGTATCCCAAAGCGAAAATTGTTTATATTGGTCCATCTGACATGTCCACCCGCAAAGGAGGCAGCCTGCGCACCTATCCTTGCCTGCCAGGGCTGATTACCGCCCTGAAAGAGGCAGCCCACGAGAATGGAGCCGCTTATTGGGACTTGTATGCCGCTATGGGAGGCGAGAATTCCATGATTCAGTGGGTGAAATCAGGTTGGGCAGGTCCCGACTATGTGCATTTTACCCCTAAGGGAGCGGAAATAATGGGTGATATTATGGCGAAATCTTTTGAAGAAGTCTATAATTTCTACAAATTACGCAAGAATACTGACAAATCTCAATTGGATTCGCTATGGACCGCAAAATAATATTTCTTTTTTGCCTGTTGCTGAGTCTGTCCTTCTGTCCGCTGTTCGCCCAAATGGAAAAGCGGGCGTTGGATACATTGGAGTTCGCCAATTTTGAAGCGGATACTTTTGCTTTTGACATTCAGAATTCGAAATTAATACCTTTCTTTCAGAAGTTTGACGAGGTGGTCAATACCGGCGAGGGCAATGTGAATATCCTGCATCTGGGCTCCTCGCATGTGCAGGCTGGTACGCTTTCCCATACCATCCGTAGAAATCTCCTGTTGTCTTATCCGCATTTGACGGCCCGCAGGGGCATGTTATTCCCGTATTCGGCGGCCAACAAGTGCAACAATCCCGCTGACTATAAGGTAAAGCGTTCTTGCGAGTTCCAACTGATCCGCAATGTGTATCAGGAACACCTTACGCCGCTGGGAGCCACGGGTATTGCCGTATATGTGCAGGGACAGCCGGCCGAGATCAAAATCACCCTGAGCGACGAGGATTTGGAATTCTGTACCAACAGGATTATCGTGCTGGGCGAGTCCAACAATGGCAAGGTGGTGCCCTGGATTCGGGTAGACACTATCTACTATTATCCTGTGATTAAAGATCCGGACTTGCGACGTTTTGTATTTGACGTTAAAGATTTCACAGATTCTTTCACCGTGGTGATGCCCTGTGATTCCACCGAAAGGTTTACGCTGACCGGTGTCTTTTTGGACAACGACAGTCCGGGGCTCACTTTCCATTCCATTGGCGTGAATGGGGCCGACTTGGACGACTATCTTCGTTGTCCCTATTTCGAGTTGGATATGGAGTTGTTGCAGCCCGATATGGTGATTTTCGGTATCGGAATCAATGATGCCAATAGCGATCATTTCGACTCCCTGACTTTCAAAAACAGGTATCTGCAACTGATTCAACGCATCCAGAAAGTGAATCCCGAATGTGCCTTTGTGTTCATCACCAATAATGATTCATACAAAAAGGTTTCGAGACGCAATTATGTGGTGAATAAAAACAATCTTCAGGTTCGGGAGGTGTTTTACCGTCTGGCCGATTTGACCCAAGGGGCGGTTTGGGATCAGTTTGACATCATGGGCGGTCTGAAATCAATGGATAAATGGCGCCAGAGCGGCTATGCCCAAACCGACCGCATTCATTTCACAGTAAAAGGATACAAGTTGCTAGGAGATTTGTTCTTCAATGCCTTTGTCGATGCCCACGACAAAGCGCTTCAATAGTGAAGATGTCTCGTTATAATCAGCGTCGTCATTTCAAATTCTTGAAATCAGTCTGCATCATTTCAGCCAATTCTTCGTCCGTCATTCCGTAGTTTTTCTTGGCTGTCTCAAGGCAGCGGTAAAAACCGTCCATGTCATTCAGGGCGTGGAAACATTCTAATTGGCCATACCATAAGTCCCAAAGGGGAGGAAGGTATTGGTTGGCGGTTTCGTAACAACCCAGGGCAGTTTCGTAGTTTTTGGCGTAGAAATTGGCCTTGCCAAAAATCAGCAGAAAGATGGGGTCGTCACCAGCATACTCTATCAGTTCGTTGATAGTGCCCTCACAGGCTTCTGTCATGCCTTCGTTCAGGTAAAACATCAGTTGATGCAGTAGCAGCATGCGCTGGTCCAATCCTTTGCTTTTTAATGCATTGAGAGAGTCAATGTATTGGTCTTTCGGACAAGTCTTGTACAGGTTGGCGATATATAGTTGCCAGTAGTACGACAGGTCTTTGAGTTCCGTTTCGTGTTCATTCAGCAGCTGCAGCGCTTCCTTGTTTTTGCCTTGGTCGCTGAGCTCTTTGATTTGGCTGAGCATGGAGGTGATGCCTTCGGGATTAGTCTTATAGAGCACGTTGAGCAGGATGTTCTCTCGGATGTTATCTGATAGAAGATTTCCGGTGTTGTAGATGAATCCGTCTTTGATGACAATAGTGCCTCCCAAAGTGTCCACCTCATAGTCGTAAAAGTTGAGAATAAAGTCGTTATAGGTTCTGAACACCACATGGTGGCTGCCGTCATCTTCATTCAGATAATAGCGCACAAATTTGAAGTCCCCTCCATTGTCCAACAGGGCTACGGCCTCGTCGCCGGCATGGAAGTTGCTCTCGAAGAATTCCTGTCCGAAGTCGGCGTCCAGACTGCTGTTCACGATGGAGTTGTCACGGACGATGGACTTAAGATAGTCTTTGTCAAAGGCTTTGTTATACACGTCGGGATTGCCGTTCAGCACACTTTGCTCTATCTGTGTGGCGAAAGCGGAAACGGAGTTCTCGTCAAGGATAAGGCCTTCTTCAACTGGTTTTTTGGTTTTGCAGGCTCCTGACAAAAGCAGCAGGGCGCAGACTATGCATAAATATTTGACGCTTCTCATGGTTTGCCGAATATTAGGGTGGACATTTGGTCGGGAATGAGTATTTCGTTGGCTACATGCAGTAATTCGTCGGCGGTGAGGGCTTCCAAGCGGGCAATGGACTCCTCAGTGCTCTCCACTTCATCAAAGAATAGCGCGGTGCGGCCCAAGGATATCATCTCGTTGAGTTTGGCCTCGTTGGTGATGGCGATCTGTCCGATGAATTGCTTTTTCGCATAATGCAGTTGCATAGTGCCTAACTTGTTTTGACACAGTTTTTTGAACTCTTTATTGCTGAGATTGATGCATTGCTCGATGGTGTCGTGCTCGCAGCCGATGTATACTGTGAACAGTCCCGTGTCGGAGAAAGGCGAATAAACTGCCTCCACGCTGTATGCCAATCCTTTGTTCTCGCGGATGGCCATGTTCAGGCGGGTATTCATGCCTTGTCCACCCAGCAAGTTGGTGAGCAACTGGAAGGCGGTACGCTCGTCACGGGTGATGGCGTAAGCCGGCGTGCCAATCATGATGTGCGACTGGTTGCTGTGCTTGTTCACCCGTTGGTGCTGAGGTTGGTAACTATTAAAGGGAGTTCTGGGCGAGGGTGACTCCACCAATTGCTCGTTGGCAAAATAACGCTCGCAGAGTTTCAGCAGCTGTTTTTCACTGATATTGCCAGCGGAGGCCAGCACGATATTGTTGCGGGCATAATTGCGGTGGATGAAGTTCAGAATGTCTTCCCGCTTGAAATGCTTCACATCTTTGCGGGTGCCCAGAATGTTGCGTCCCATGGGATGACCCTGGTAGACCATGCTCTCGAAGTCGTCGATGATCAGCTCTGAAGGGGTGTCCTTGTAGTAGTTGATTTCTTCAATCACCACGTCTTTCTCCTTTTCCAGTTCCTGTTCGGGAAAAGTGGAGTGGAAGAGGATGTCGGCCAGTAGTTCAACTGCCCGTGGATAATCGGCGGACAGGAAAGAAGCGTGGAAATAGGTCTCTTCCTTCGAGGTGCTGGCATTCAATTCGCCGCCCACATCCTCCAAACGGCGGATGACCTGGTGGGCGCTGCGTTTCTGGGTGCCTTTGAAAATGGTATGCTCCACAAAGTGGGCAATACCCATTTTGTTTTCATCCTCATCTCGGGTACCAGCGTTCACCAATATGCCGAAGTGGGATATTGGTGAATTGATCTCCTTGTGAATGAGTTTGATGCCATTCTTTAACTGGAGAATCGGGTGCGGCATGAGGGAATCGTCTTTAGAATTTGATGTCAGAAAGCAGTTCTTTGATGGGCACGCGTTTCTGCTCCATGCTGTCGCGCTCGCGGATGGTGACGGTATTGTCTTCCATCGTCTGATTGTCGATGGTGATGCAGTAAGGCGTACCGATGGCATCCTGACGGCGATAACGTCGACCGATGGCGTCTTTCTCGTCGTACTGGCACATCATGTAGGGTTTCAGCATATCCATGACCTCGCGGGCTTTTTCGGGCAGACCGTCTTTCTTTACCAGCGGTAGCACAGCGGCCTTGATGGGAGCCAATTTGGCGGGCAGGCGCAGCACCACGCGGGTAGAACCGTCCTCCAGCTTCTCTTCGGTGTAGGCATGGCTGAAAACAGCCAGGAACATACGGTCCACACCGATAGAGGTCTCGATGACGTAAGGCACATAGCTTTCGTTGGTTTCGGGGTCGAAGAAACGGAGTTTCTTGCCTGAGTATTTCTCATGTTGGCTAAGGTCGAAGTCGGTACGCGAGTGAATGCCTTCCAGTTCTTTGAAGCCGAAGGGGAACTTGAACTCGATATCGGTAGCGGCGTTGGCGTAGTGAGCCAGCTTCTCGTGGTCGTGGAAGCGGTAGTTCTCGGGAGCGATACCCAAGTCCTGATGCCATTTGATACGGGTCTGTTTCCAGTAGTCGAACCATTTCAGTTCTTCCCCTGGACGAACGAAGAACTGCATCTCCATCTGCTCAAACTCTCTCATTCTGAAAATGAACTGGCGGGCGACAATCTCGTTACGGAAAGCCTTGCCAATCTGGGCGATGCCAAACGGAATCTTCATTCTTCCGGTCTTATATACATTCAGGAAGTTCACAAAGATACCCTGAGCAGTCTCGGGACGTAGGTAAATGGTGTCAGCGCCCTCGGCTACGGAGCCCATCTGGGTGGCGAACATCAGGTTGAACTGACGCACGTCAGTCCAGTTCTTGGTGCCAGAAATCGGACAAACAATGCCCAATTCCTCAATCAGGGCCTTCAAGCCGGCCAAGTCGGTTCTGTTCATCAAGTCAGCGTAGCGGGCGGTGATGTCGTCAATCTTCTGCTGGTATTCCACCACACGCTGGTTGGTCTTGCGATACAGATCCTCGTCGAAGTTTTCGAAGCGCTTTTTGGCTTTCTCCACTTCCTTGTTGATTTTGTCCTCTATTTTCTGGATGTGGTCTTCAATCAGTACATCGGCGCGGTATCTCTTTTTGGAGTCCTTGTTGTCGATAAGCGGGTCGTTGAAAGCGTCTACGTGGCCCGATGCTTTCCAGATGGTGGGGTGCATGAAAATGGCGCTGTCGATACCCACAATGTTCTCGTGGTACTGCACCATGGCCTTCCACCAGTACTGTTTGATGTTGTTTTTCAGTTCAACACCATATTCTCCATAGTCATATACGGCGCTCAGTCCGTCATATATTTCACTTGAGGGGAAAATGAATCCGTATTCTTTTGCGTGAGAGATGATTTGTTTGAAAAGTTCTTCGTTGTTTGCCATAATTATTCGAATATTACTGATACTTGTAATGTTTTTGATTTCACAGAGGTGATATTGCTTGTATAAACGTGATTTTCAGGAACTAAGAGGTTGATCATGCCGAATCCCATCTTGATTTCTGTGGAGAGTTTAAAATAGGTGCAGTAGAAATCCAAGCCGAAGCCTACCTGTCCCTGGAAGTCGTTCTGGTTGAGTTTCACCAGCATCTCGTTGGGACGTTTGGACTGTTTCTTCTGGTTGGAGATCAGGTCTAAACTATATTGCACACCTCCGATGACATATATACGCACGTTGTGCATTCTGGAGGATTTGATTTTGAACAGGAGGGGAAGATCCAAATACACGGACTCGACCCGTTTTTGCTTGTCATCGTCCTTTACACGATTGGCAAATTCGTAGGTGAGTACTCTTTCGCCAAATGACAGTCCCGGGATGAAACGCAGGTCGAAGTATTTCCATATTCGCAGGTCGGTGACGATACCTAAACTGAAACCGCTGACCGCTTTGGTGTTGATGACCATCAGCGAGTCGCTCACCGGGTAATATGCGTTGTTTTTCAGGTTGAAATCGAAAAGATTATAACCGATACTGAAACCGAAATGGAAGCGTTTCTTGTCATATTTCTGCAGGTTGGGCACCCCAAAGCCTCCTTTTTGCGGGAATGCGGTGGTGGTGATCATCGCCAGCAGCAGGATGAGAAGTAGTTTTCGATAAAGGTTTTTATGTTGCAGCATGATATTATTCTTTGCTTTTTGTGGCTTTTAAACTGAATTCACAGCCGCAATATTGTTGGTTGTAAAAATTATTTTCTTTCAGCAACTGGTTTCTACGTTCTTGCAGTCCGTTTTTGCGCCAGTTTTTGTCCCAGAATTGGGTGCCTTCCACCTGTTGGGAGGCCCATAAACCCGCCTCGTTTATCTGCTTCAGGTCTTTCCATCTTGAAGAAGCCAATGTGGTGGTAAATAAGCTGATATTCAATTTTTTTGCCATTTCTGCGCTCTTCAGAAGTCTCATTTTGAAGCATTGCAGGCAGCGCTGGCCTCGTTCGGGCTGGTCTTCCAAGCCGTGCATTTCCTCGCACCATTGCTGATGGTCGTAGTCTCCGTCAATCATGCGCACTCCATGTTTCTGTGCGTAGCGGCTGCATTCCTTTTTCCGGATTTCGTATTCTTCCGAAGGAAAAATATTGGGATTGTAATAATAGACCACAGGGGTGTAGTCATTATTCAGCATCCATTCCAGAATAGCGGATGAGCACGGGGCACAGCAGGAGTGCAACAGGACTTCGGTCATGAAGGATTAGAATTTGGGCTTCATGCCGAGGTTGTACATCATGAAGGAGTAGATGTCGGTGTATTCGTCAATCACCTTGCTGAGGGGCATGCCGCCACCATGGCCGGCCTTGGTCTCAATGCGGATGAGCTTAGGCGCGTTGCCGGTGTTGGCAGCCTGCAGAGCGGCGGTGTATTTGAACGAATGGGCGGGCACCACACGGTCGTCATGGTCAGCAGTGGTTACCAGAATGGCGGGGTAGGGGGTGCCGTCGTTCTTGATGTTGTGCAGCGGCGAGTATTTGTATAGATACTCAAACATCTCTTTGCTGTCGGCGCTGGTGCCGTAGTCGGGAGCCCAGTTCCAGCCGATGGTGAAGAGGTGGTAACGCAGCATGTCCATCACTCCCACTTGCGGAATGGCCACGCGATACAGGTCGGGACGCTGGTTCACACAGGCGCCTATCAGCAAGCCGCCGTTAGAGCCGCCCATGATGGCTATCTTCTGGGGGTTGGTGTAGTTCTCGCTAATGAGGTATTCAGCGGCAGCGATGAAGTCGTCAAACACATTCTGCTTGTTCATCTTGGTGCCGGCCTGATGCCAGTCCTCGCCATATTCGCCGCCACCACGCAGGTTCACCTGTGCGTAGATGCCACCATTTTCCAGGAACGGAATGCGCATGGTGGAGAACGAAGGGTTCAGACTGATGTTGAAACCACCGTAACCGTATATCAGCACTGGGTTGTTGCCCCTGAGGTTCAAACCGCGTTTATAGGTGATGAACATGGGGATTTTGCTGCCGTCTTTGCTGGTAAAGAAGATTTGTTCGGTCAGGTAGTCGTCGCTCTTGAAGTCCACCTTGGGAGCCATATAAAACTCCGATTTGTTGTTGTCGATATCATATTTATAGATGGTGGCGGGGAAGGTGAAAGAGGTAAAACCGTAGAAAACTTCGTTGTCATCCTTGTTGCCACTGAACCATACGGAGCCCAGGGTAGGCAGCTCCACCTCATGCAGTTTCTTGCCGTCCAAAGTATAGACGTAAGCATGCTCGGAACAGTCTTGGTTGTAGGTCAGCACCAGTTTTCCATCGATAACTTCGGCAGAGCTCATCACATTTTCGCCTTCAGGAATCACCTCAGTCCAATTCTCGATGGCCGGATGGTCAATGTCGGCCTTCATCAGACGGTATTTCGGGGCCTGGTAGTTGGTGTAGAAATAAATGGTGTTGCCCATCACTTCCATGGGCGAGTAAATATAATCGGCATTGGTGGTGAGGGCCACTACCGGAGCGTTGGGTTTTCTCAAATCTTTCATCATCAGGTTGTTGCCTGCTCCGAAGCCGTCTTCGGAGATGAACATCACCGTTTCATCCTCGTTGGTGCTTGCGGTATAGAAACGCTGCGGATATTTCGGGTTCTCATACGTCAGCACATCTTCTTCCTGAGAGGTGCCCATTTTATGGTAGAAAATCCTATGGTTCTCGTTTTTGTTAGAAAATTCCTTGCCGGCAGTCGGACGCTCGTAGCAGCTGTAGTAAAAGCCGTCACCGTGCCATGATGCACCGGAGAATTTAGCCCACTCAATGTGGTCGGAAGTCAGCTGGCGGGTAGCCAAATCCATCACGTAAATTTCCACCCAGTCGCTGCCGCTGCGCGAGATGGTGTAGGCCATATATTTGCCGTCGTTCGAGAAGCTGATGCCGTTGAGGGCCACGGTGCCGTCGTCCGACAGGGTGTTGGGGTCTAACAGCACTTCGGCTTCGCCGTCCAAGGTCTCCTTGACATACAAAACACTTTGGTTTTGCAGACCGTCGTTGCGGTAAAAATAGTATTTGCCGTGTTTTTTGAAAGGCGTGCCTATTTTCTCGTAATTGGACAGGTCGGTCAGGCGCTTGTTGAGGGCTTCGCGGAAGGGAATCTTCTGCAGATAAGTCTGGGTGATTTCGTTTTGCTGCTTCACCCATTCCTCCACTTCGGGGGCGGTATCATTCTCCAGCCAACGGTAGGGGTCGGCCACTTTTACGCCGAAATACACATCGGTGTCGCTGCCCATAGCGGCTTCAGGATACTGGATGGGCGCATTCTTGTTACTGCAATGGGTAAACATAAGAGCTAAACAAGCTAATAAGGTTATTGTTCCAAATTTTTTCATGATGATTATTTTACTTCTTACTTCTTAATTTCATTAGCACATTGGCACATTGTTAATTAGCACATTAACTCATTTGCTCATTTGCTCATTTGCTAATTAACTAATTTGCTAATTATCAATTGTCAACTTTCTTAAAGTCTCTCCAATTATACTTTCCTTTCACAACGCCCCCTTGTATAATCATCAGGCCAGGATTGGATCGTACAGCGTCGCGTACCATGAAGGGACCTTTCACGGGGTCGATGTGGTTCTCATATATCGGGAAAGGAATGTTATTCTCTTTGATAAATCTATTGATGGTTTCCCGGTCTGAGTTGGTGATGCCCACCACGGTGATGCCGTTTTCGAGACAGTGGTTCACAATGCGGGTAAATTCTTCGTTCTGAATGCCTTTCAAATTGGTTTCATCCAGATTGTGCATGAAGAAAATATAAACCGGCTCTTCACTGAGGAAAAGCTCCATGGCCATATCCGAGCCGGTGGAGTCCAGCATGTTGAAGCCTTCGTGCGGAGCGCGCTCAAACTCGCTGATAATGCTATCTTTGCGGTCCACATACTCGTAGGTGTCGTAAAAGTCGGGTTGTTCGTCACCGATGGTCATCAGTTCGTCTTCCGACAAGGTGACGAGGCTACCATCAGCAGTGTTTTTGTATATGAATACGATATTTTGCACGGCAGGTTTGTCAATGAAGTTTTCGGCCACATTCTCGCCCACTTTCCAGTTGCTATAGTCGATGACGGGCAGGTGGCGGAAACAATAGGCTTGGAAACCGAAAACCAAGAGGGCACCAATGGCGGCGAAACACCACTGTCCCAGTTCCGTCAGGCGGATGTCGGGGATGCTTTTGCGTTTGAAGAAGACAATCAGGGTGGGGATCATGATGACGACATTTTTCAGGAATGTCTCTTTGTTGCTGAGTTTCACAGCTTTGCCGAAGCAACCGCAGTCACGCACCACACCGAAATTATAGCCGTAGTTCACTTCCAGATGTTCTGCAATGGCGAGCCACAGGGTCAGGAAGAAGAAGAAGACCATGAAGAGCAGGTAGCAGGTGGCGGTGAAGCGCATTTTGATGCGGAAGAGCATCATGAAGCCAAGCGTAAATTCGGCGGCGGTCATGCAGAAAGCGAAAAACATCGACAGCGGGTGCATGAAGCCCATGCCGAAAGAGGTGAAATAGTCGTCGAAGGTGATGCTGGTAGCCACAGGGTCGATGGCTTTGGTGAAGCCGGAGTATAAAAACACGCAGGCCAGTGCTATACGCACTATTTTCAGCCAGATAGGTTCTTTTTGTTTGGTCATATTTATTCTATTATCTATTATTTTTCTTCTTCAATCACTAATCGGATCAGTGCGAACATCGCATAGTTGATCATATCATAATAGTTGGCGTCGAGGCCTTCGGAGACGAGGGTCTTGCCTTGGTTGTCTTCAATCTGCTTGATTCTCAACAGTTTCATCAGGATGATATCGGTGAGGGAGCTGATGCGCATCTTGCGCCAAGCCTCGCCGTAATCGTGGTTTTTGTTCATCATCAGCTCTTTGGCTTTGCCCAAATAGAGGCTGTAAAGTCGGATGGCTTCTTCCGCAGGCAGCATCTCGTCCATGGTTTCGGCTACGCCCACCTCCAGCTGGATAAGGGCCATGACCGAATAGTTGACAATGCCGATAAACTCGGGAATGATGCCTTCGCCCACTTTGTTCACACCGGTCTCTTGAAGACTGCGGATACGCTGCGCCTTGATGTAAATCTGGTCGGTGAGAGAGGGAAGCCTAAGGATGTGCCAGGCAGTGCCATAGTCGATGGCCTTCTTGGTGAAGAGGTCGGTACACTGCCGGGCGATTTCGTCAAATTGAGCTGAGGTGTCTGCCATGATGTTTATTTTTTGATGATTTTGCTGATTAACGGACGGTCGTTCTCATCTGTCACTCTGATGAAGTAGAGTGCTGGCGACAGGTTGCTGATATTGAGACTGTGAGAATTTTGGCCAACATTGAATGCATGTCTTACACAACGTCCGGTCATATCAATGAGTTCGATTTCTTTGATGACCGAGCTGCATTGGATGTTGACTTGGTCGCTGCTGGGGTTGGGGTAAACGATGAGTGAGACGTTCTGGGTTTCAGCAGATCCGATGCCCATGGGACCTGGGTCGTTGCCGTTGATATAGGTCAGCATGATGGGGCAGCTGGTAGTGGTGCCGCCGCAGCTAAGGCTGAAGTTGAACAGTACGGTCTGGGTCTCGCTGATGGTGCTGAGGTTGGCGATGTTGTAAGAGGCTGTTTTGGAGGAGCCGATAGCCATGGAGTTGAAGCTGACCACATCGCTGCCGCTGTTGCCGTTGATGCTGATATTGCTGTTGTCGGTGCTGAGGGTGGCTTGGATGTTGGTGGCTACGGTGGAGCCTTCGTTATTGAACATCACCTTGATTACCGGCTGGTTGCCATTGAGCACAATGTTGCCGGCATAGCTGCCTTCAATGTCGTAATGGTCAATAACCAAGAGTGGGGATGTGGGAGTCATAGTCTCTCCGGCGATGGGGAAGATGATGTTGTCAATCCAAGCGCAGTCACTACCGCTAGTAGCACTGCGATCTTTCGCATATCTGAATCGGAAGGTGTGGGTGCCGGGGGTGACGTCAAAGCTGGCTTGGGCCCAATCCACCTCGCCACTCAGTTCTTCCATCACATTTCCGTCAATGGCGAAAGTGAAAAAGTCATAGTTGGCTTCTGAGGAAACCTTGCGGAAATAGGAGATAGGACTTGCTTCGGTGACATTGAGGGTGATACTGAGGTCGGAGTTGCTAGTGCTCCCCCATGAACCATTTTCAAGGTTGGTTTTGCTGCGGGCACTGTAGCTGCCGGCATATACATTGGAGGTTGTGATTTCCCAGGGCTTGTTGCCATTCACCCAGTTGAAGGAGGAGAAACTGTTGCTTTCGAAATCTTCCATGGCTTTTCCAATCATCAGCGGGTAGGGCAGATTCAGTTCATATTCCTCATTGTTAATGGTGAACAGGAGCGGATACATGCGGCCCACAATGGCTTGGTTGCTGACGCTGATGTTGAAGCTGACTTGGGCAGTGCCGTCGGGATCAATGTAGCTGACGTTGACGGGACCGTTGTTGACGGTGATGTCGGAGTGGTGAGATGTCAGCGTGCCTACGAGGTTGTGGATGCTGTTCGTACCTGCGTTTTTCACCACAAAGGTCAGCGTGCCGTTCTCGCCAGGATTGATTTCACCTACACTGGCTGTTCCCGCATTGATGATGGTGTTGGTGATTTGGAGTTCGGGAGCGGCAGCATGGAAGCTGAAATTGCGCTCGAAGGTGCCTTCGTTGGAGTAAACAGTGACATGCACCGAAACTTCTTCACCATTGCTTAACGCTGTACTTGTTCTTGACGTGAAGGCGTTGTTCAGGTTGAATGTTTGTCCGCCTGTCATGCTGCCGATATACGCCGAGTCGGTGGTGAAATAGATATTGTTGGAGTTAGGTTGGATTTTTACCCACACATTGTTGCCGGCTATCTGGCTGACGTTCTCCACACTGAGATTCCAGTTGTTGACATCATTGTTGCGGATAGTGCCATTATTGCTGAGGTTGATATTGCTTACAGCATAGAAAGTGTTGGGAGAGGCGAAGTTGATGGTTTGGAAAAACTGTATGTAATTCTGGGCTGAGATAGCGATTTCATATTGACCGGGAATCATGTCGGCAGGTAGGGTGAGATTGGCTACACCGTTTGCATTGGCAAAAGCTGCCGCCACCAGCTCATTGTTTTGTGTCAATGCCACGTAAGCATAAGGAACAGCGTTGATTGGAAGGTTAGTGGTGCCGATCACAGTGCCAGAAGGAATATTGAGGTTCATCACCGAGGGCTCTGACAGATAAGACTTGAGGGAAGGGTCACCAAACACATGGTAAATCTCCCAGTAATATAATTTTGATGAAGAAGAGGATGATTGAACTGCCAGGTTGCCGGCCATGTTGATGCCGCCTGCAGTGGTGTACCATTCGCTGTGGGCCTCGTTATGGGTGTGGAAAATGCGGTCGTATGCGCCCAAATTTGAGGCACTGTAGGTGGGGTTGGCAGTGACGTTGCTTCGAACGCCAACAGCCCAGTAATAGTCCTCATTCCAATAGGTGCTGTTGGAGGCGCCGATATAAATCACGGCACCTTTTTTCGGCGTCCGAAGAAGGGTCTCGCCAAAACAGGTCTGTTCGAATCTTCCTGATTCGCAGCAGTTTCCAATCATGATGCCATATTTATTGGTGTTGTTCATGGAACTGACATGGCTGTTCTGGAATGCGGGGTCTGCCCAGCCTTGGTAGGAGCAGTGGGCGGTATAATTGGCTAAACCAACCCCCGCACCTATTTCGCTACGGATGGTGGCTGCTTGGGAACTGCAGTTGTAAAGGTGAGTGTAAACGTTGGTGTAACCATTGGCGGTGTTTACGTAGTTATTCGAAGCGTAATTTATCTGACCATTGGCATGGGTGGGTCCGTAATTGGCGTCGGTACCGGCAACTAAAACAGCATCATCCAAATAGGAGGGTTCTGACATGGTGTATTGCTCATATATCAGCGTCTTCTCAATCTGTGGGCTCAACTGGCTGATGTTCTGTGCGGAGAATCGTCCGTAGTAGCAGTCCGGAATATTGTCGCCCGTGGTCCAGGTGGCATAGTAAAGATCGGTAATATGGTCGGTCTCTGATACTCCTGTGAATGCGGGAATCTGTTCTTTATCACCCACAATCAGAAGGAAGGTGGGAGCAGGGTTCTCCGCAGTGGCGTTGTCGTATTTCGATTTGATGAAATTCTTGATGCTGGTGGTGGTGGTGCCCACGTTGCTGTCGTCAGTATAGGCTATTTCCACCAAATAACCGATGCGCTTCTTCCAGTTGATGAAAGCTTGCAGGTCCTCATTGTTTCTGAACATGGAGTGGGCCACAATCAAATACTTTATGGGAGCGTTGTTAATTTCGTCTCTGTAGCCGGGGGTGTTCATGGGGTTGATCACACCGCAGTGCTGTCCGTCGAACAGGCCATTGCCATGTTGGGTCTTCATCTCCATGGTCATGGGGATATTGGCGTTCACAAAGCTGATTTCCACATCCAGGCGGGTACAAACTCTGAGTTGGCCAGTTACGGGATTGTATTCAAAGGGGGCGATGCTTACACTGCCCATGTTGATGTTGCGGAGCACACCCACTTTTTCACACTGTGCCAGTGTAGTGCCATAAAAGCTGTTACTGGCGTAGGTGGCCTCGTCTATCACGAAGGGGAAAGGACCGTCTTCTGATTTGGGATGTTTGGGTTGTACCGGCATAATGGGATGGTTGATGCCGAGGTCGGACAGGTTGTATTCTTCGTAGGTGCTGTTGACCACATTCACTTCCATGCTTTCGCACAAGGGAATTTCCAGCAGGTTGGTGATAATGGGGAGCTCGGGTTTGCCATCATTCTGCATGGGGGTCATTCCTTCGTATGAAATACGGCAAAAAGTGCCTTGCTCGGTTTTGACGTTCTGGATTTGCAGATGCTGAACGTCAATGGAATACGAAATCTTGATGTCGCTGTAGTTATTGTCAGTCACACGGTAGTTGTTGGAACGCTGGGCCATGCTGAAATTGGAGAGCATAAGGCTCAGGATGAACATCAGAATGATAGTTTTTTTCATATTTCTTTTTTTTGATGATTAATATTCTTGAAAATAGCTTTAGTATAAGATGCCGAATTTCACCCCTCCGAAATGATAGTGGTGATTCTGTTCTGCATTGGTAAAATATTCAGAATTGTCGGGCTCGTCGGGCATTTGCACGCTGTACTTGATGCTGGAATGCTGCATCTTGTAGGTGGCCAATATCAGCAAAGACACTTTCTCGCTGACTTTGATATTGATGCCGATACCTGTTTCCACCACTGGACCGGGGTTGGCACCCTGTATCACCCGAGTGGTGAGCTCTGGTTTCTGGTTCATATACCATTTGAACGAATAGCCCATGTTGGCGTACCAGTGGGGACTGACTCGCGTTTTGGTGAAGTTGACGCTGAGGTTGAAGGTCAACGGAATAAAGGCTGTGTATTGCCAGAAATCAATGCCCAAGTTTACCCCCATGAAGAAATTGGGGTTGAATTGGTAAGCTAACAACTGATTGACCGAGATGTTGAAAAGGCGGTTGGGGATTTCTCGGTTGGGGATTTTGATGCTGCCTGCACCGCCGGCGGCGCCGATAGTTGTCATGAAGACAAACTTGCTGTCTTTACTGTCATGGTATTTATTCTTTTCCTGGGCGAAAGAACAGAACAGACAACTCAAACAAAGTATGGTGATTAGAAATTTTTTCATAGTAATTAATTGTTTTTCAATTCTTTCGCAGTCTTGAGGGCGGCTTCGCTGAGGTGGTCGCCACTAATCATGGTGGCTATCTCCCGAATGCTCTCATCTTCATTAAGACTCTTGATTTGCGTAAAAGTTTTATCTTCAGTGGTGTTTTTATATACAAAAAAATGGAGTTTTCCTTTGGCTGCGATTTGGGGCAGGTGGGTGATGACAATAAGCTGGTGCTTGCGCGACAATTCCTGCATGAGGCTGGCCACTTTACCGGCTACTTCACCCGAAATGCCCGAGTCAATCTCATCGAAGATGACGGTGGGCAGCAGGCTGTTGTCGCTGATGATGCTTTTGAGGGCCAGCATCAGTCTTGAGATTTCACCTCCGGATGCAGTTTTCTCGATTTCTTGCAACTCGCTGCCTTTGTTGGCGGAAAACAGGAATTGAATCGTGTCAATGCCGTTGCTGCCAACCTGATCCTGCTGGGTGATGTTAATTTTGAAATCCGCATGTTCCATGCCTAACAGCTGCAGCTTGCCTTTCATTTCTTTCTCGAAGCGACTTACACATTTCTGACGGCTTGCCGACAGCTTTTGGGCAGCTTTCAGGGTCTGGGCCTTCAGTTCCTCGCATTGCTGGCGGCATTGCTCCAGTTCCTCGTCGTTGGCGCTCATCGATTGCAGCTTCTCTTCCGAAGAGGATAGCAGTGCTATCAAATCCTCATTATTCTCCACATGGTGCTTGTGTTGCAGATTCAGCAGCAGGTCTAAACGCTCGTTCAGTCGCTCCAGCTCTTGAGGGTTCACCTCGATGCGGTTCTCTTTCTGGCTCAGTTCTCGGGAAATGTCTTTTAACTCTAATAAGCTACTATCGATACGCTGGCTCAACTCCGCTATGTCTTTGTCGTATGCGCTGATACTTTGGCAGTTGTCCTGAATGATTTGCAGTTGGTGAAGAAGATTGTCTTCTTCTTCCTCTTCCAGCATTCTGACGCTCTGGTATAATTTCGACTTGATGGTCTCGGCATGGGTGAGCAGGGAAATTTGTTGCTCAATGCTTTCCTGTTCTCCGCTATTGAGTTGGGCATCAGTGAGTTCCTGCACTACATAGCTCAAGTAACTCTGCTCCTGCGCTTGTTGTTGCTGCAGTGACAGTAGTTCCTGAAAGCGCTTCTCAGTTTTTTTGTATGTGGAATAGAGCTCTTTGTATTGAGCTAAAATTGTTGCGTTTTGGGCGTATTGGTCCAGTAGGTCGATTCTGAAATTGCTGTTGTTGACCAGCAGGTTGTTGTGTTGCGAATGGATGTCCACCAGCGTTTCAGCCAGTTCTTTCAGCACGGTCAAGTTGACAGGGGTGTCATTGACAAAGGCTCTTGACTTGCCGTTTTCAGTTACTTCGCGGCGTATATAGGTGATGTCCTGATAGTCCAGATCGTGTTGTTGGAAGAAATCCTGCAATTTCAGTTTGGAGATATCGAAAGTGCCTTCGATGAAGCATTTGTGGCTCTTGTCGTGCAGCACCGTGGTGTCGGCTCGTTTGCCTAAAATCAGTGAAAGTGCACCGATGATAATGGATTTGCCAGCGCCGGTCTCGCCGGTAATCACAGTGAAGCCCTGGTCAAAAGTGATTTTGAGGGAGCGGATAATCGCATAGTTCTCTATTTGCAGGGCTTGTAGCATACTGTTTACTTGTTGGCGGCGGTGATGGCGTCGTATTTCGAAGAGTTGGCAGGATCTAACTGCTTCATGATGTTGACCACCTGGGTCTTTTCGTTAGCCAGGCCTTCTTTGAAGATATTGATGATTTCGTCAGATTTGGCGGAAACCAAATATTGCACAATCACCAGATTTGATTTCTGACGGGCTGCTTGTTGCAGGGATTTTATAGCCTCAAAGATGATTGCTCTGCCCGCATCGGGATTGTCCACCATGGCATCCAAACCCAAACGATGGTACTGGTACAGGAACTCGTGGATTTTGCTGTAGGTGCCATTGGTGAGATTCTCGATGAGCCAGTAACGGTTGTTTTGTCCCGATTCAAATGATTGCCATCCTGGTTCGGCAACATTCTGGCAAAGACTCACAATATTTTGGCATTTGTCGTAATAAGGAGCGCCCCCATTCATCGAGAAAGTGTCGAAATCAAGTCCCAGGAACAGGTTCAGGTAAAAAGCGATGAGTGAGGTGAATTGGTTGAGGTTGGAGTTTCCGTCATATTCCAGCGGCTGCCCTTCGTCGTAAGTGAACTGTATTTTTTTGTCCTGGAAATTCAGTACGGTGGTTTTGTAGTTGGTCTTGTATACGGGGCGGTTCAGCTGGACGGTCATCGTGCCTTTCAGCACGTCACCGGAAACCTCAGTCAGGTTGATCATCAAGCCGCATTCAATACGTTCGTTGGTTTTAAAGGTGTATTGGCACCATTTTCTGTCGTTGATAAATTTGTATAACTCCTGCTGTAGCGCATTGTAACGTTCGCGGTTGGAGCCGCTGATTTTCGAGGAGTTGATGGACACCTGGCACTGGAAGTCTTGGGCAAACAAGCTGGTGCTGGTCAGGGTCAGAAGGAATAAAACCAATAAACGTTTCATGTTCTATTTGTTTAATTTACTGATAATAAACTGAATAATCTCCTTGGCGACTTCTGTTTTGCTTTTGGCCTCTCCCTGTATCATCTGTCCGTCACGGTCCAGCATTGTCACTTGGTTGGTAGGCTTGTTGAAGCCTGCCTTGGGGTTATTCATAGAGTTTAAAACGATGATATCTATGTTTTTATTTTGCAGTTTGCCTTTGGCATTCTCCAATTCGTTCTCAGTTTCCAGGGCAAATCCTGTAATTAGCTGGCCCTCACGTCTTTGATGCCCGAGTGTGGACAGAATATCTTTGGTTTTTACCAGTTCCAGATGCAGTCCTTCCTCATGCTTTTTGATTTTCTGGGGGGCAACTTCCTTTGTGGTATAGTCGGCAACGGCGGCGGCCATGATGATGATGTCGGCCTCGGGACCATAGTGCATGCACTGCTCGTACATGTCTTGGGCGCTCTTCACGTCCACACGATGGATGTCGGGGTTGCTGCAGGTCAGGTGGGTAGGACCGCTCACAAGGGTCACTTCCGCTCCCTGGCGGGCTAACTCTTCTGCCAGCTCAAAACCCATTAGTCCAGAGGAATGGTTGCCGATGAAGCGCACGGGGTCGATGGGCTCGTAGGTCGGACCGGCGGAAACCATGGCCTTCATGCCCTTGAGGGCATCGCTTCCTTCCAGAAAGCGGGTTACGGTCTCGAAAATGCGCTCGGGCTCTTCCATGCGTCCTTTGCCTTCTGTGCCGCAGGCCAGAAAACCGGATTGGGCTTCGATGAGGCGAACCCCACGTTCCCGCAGGGTTTGCAGGTTGGCCTGCACAGCCGGATGCTCGTACATGTTGCAGTTCATGGCAGGGGCCATGAAGACAGGCTTTGTTGTGGCCAACAACAGGGTGGACAGGGCGTCGTCAGCGATGCCGGAAGCCAGTTTGCCGATGCAATTGGCGGTGGCGGGGGCCACAATGACACAGTCTGCCCACTCGGCCAGAGCGATGTGTTGCACATCGATTTCGTGGTCTCGCTCGAACATATCCGTGTACAGTTTGTTCTGCGACAAGGTCTCGATGGTAAGGGGGGTCACGAACTCCAAGGCATGCTGGGTGGCGGCGACTTTTACCTCGTATCCGGTGCGCTTAAACAAGCGGATAAGGGATAGCGACTTGTAAGCTGCTATCCCTCCCGTAATGCCAATGACAATATGTTTGTTGTTCGTATTAGTCATTTGCTCTGCTCGGACTTTCCACGTCGTTGAAGTAAATCTGTTTGTTCTCGTACTCGTTGATGGCCAACAGTGTCGGCTTGGGCAACTGCTCGAAATATTTGGCCAACTCAATCTGTCCGAGGTTCTCGTGGTATTCTTCCAGATTGTCAGAGGCGCTGACAAATTCTTGTGATCTTTCGTGGAATTCCTCTTTCAGGTCAGAGGCAATCTGGTTGGCTCTTTTGGACAGAACGACAACGGTTTTGTAGATGTTGCCAGTCTGATCGTCCATTCTTACGATGTCACGGGTGATGGCAAAAGGATTAACTTTTAACTTTTTGTAATCTGCTGATTTCATTGATTGATATTTTGATTTTTGATTTTATTGATCTGTTGGATGGCATCGTCCGCCAATTTCTTGGCATCCATGTAATAACCGGAATTAGGGTATTGTGCCTGCATGATTTTGAATGCGTCCACACAAGCTTGGTATCTCTCTCTCTTTTTCTTGGCCACACTTTTCCGTGCGTATTCATGGTTGTTCTTCACCAGAATATAAACGGCTTCGTGGGCATATTGTGAACTTGGATATTCTTTAAGGAAGTTTTTTATGGCAATTTGAGCAGCTTCGTAGTTGTCAGTGTTGTAATATAGCTTGGCAATCTCAAAATCTTTTTTTGCTAGCTTTTCACGAAGCAAGTCCAGCATTTTGTTGCATTCCTCCACATGTGGGCTGTATGGGTAAGTCTTGATAAACAAGTCCATCTCGTCAATGGCGTAGAGGGTGGAGGACTGATCCAGACTGTATACAGGGGAAACTTCAAAAACGGATTTTACGCACATGAAATGCGCTTCTTCCGCTCTTTCTGTTCCGGGATAGTGGCGGGCGTAATCCTTGAAATGGAAAGCAGCCAGCTCATAGTCCTTGTTTTTATAATAGCAGTCGGCGAAGAGGTAAAGCAGGGTGTCTGCCACCGGGGTGCCCAGCGAAAGAGGGTAAAGTTCCTCGAACAGTCGCGCTGCCGACAGATACTGCCCGTTTTGGTAGAACCTGAGTGCTTTGGCATAGTTCATGTCGAAGGTTTCAAAGGAAACTTTGTTGCTCTTGCCGCTTTTCTTTTTTGTTTTTTTCTGCGTGTCTTTATTGGATGAGACAGAATTTGTGTCAGCGGTTTGGGAGGATACAGTCTGCCCATTTTCCGCGGAATTGGAAGAAACCACCTGCGAAAATCCCCTTAGGGGTATTGCTAACGCAATGATTGTCAATATGATGAGTATTATTTTTGCCATTTTTTTCAATCTTGCAAATATAATGAAATATTTGATATATAAGACTTGCAAAAAAATAAGGGGATGGCCAAGTGTTTTTGACCATCCCCTCAGGGCTTGTAAAGATAGTTTTTTTATCTCACAATCAACTTCTTCGTGACGATATTGTCAGGGGTCATCATGCGGACGAAGTAGATGCCGGGAGTGAGGTTCTCCACATTCACCTGGCCACTGTAGTCGTTGATGTTCTGATGCCATACCGCTCTGCCGTTGTTGTCATAAATTGTCAGCTCGCGGATGATGTCGATGGAGGAGCTTACAGTAAAGACATTGTCGGTCGGGTTCGGGAAGAGGGTGATGTGTTTGTCGAGATAATGCATGTCAACGCCGCTGCCGTCAATCACGACGAGGGTGACGTGAATAGTACTGTCGCAGCCGTCCACTGTGGTTCTGGGCACGTCGATGTTCAGGGTGCCGGGAGTCTGCGGAGTGAAGTTCAGACCGTGGTTGTGATATGGTGTTCCGGCGATGGCAGTGTCGCTTACCTCAACTTCGTAACTCGGGTAAACGGTCAGGAAGAGGATATAGACACTGTCGCAGCCATAGATGGTCTCGTAGTTCTTGTAGTAAATGCCCGTGGTGTCGCAGTGGATGCCGTGCCATACGAAGTTGCTGTTGTCGCAGGTGCTGGTTGAATCCACGAACAGGTAGCCACGATGTACGGTCAATACCAGATTGATGATGCTGTCGCATCCAGCCTGGTTTTCATCGATACGCTGGAGAGTGAAGGTGCCGAATTCCATACACAAAGTGTCGAAACCGTATTCCTGGTATCTGTGAGCCTGGCAGGTGGTGTCGTAGAGGGTTACTTCTGTCACATGGTTGATGGTCAGGATCATGACAGCGATACTGTCGCAACCTACCTCCTGCGGGTAAACCTTGGAGAATACACCAGACTGGGTATAGGTGGTGCCGTCCCATTCGTAGCTTTCGCAAGCCACTACTTCAATGGTGTCATATGAAGGTGTGTCGATGATCAGGTTCATGGTCACAATACTGTCGCAGCCATTGGCGGCGGGAAAGCTCTGCTGGTAAGAGCCGCTTTCCATATACCATTGGTTGTTCCATTGGAACGCACCGCAAACGATGGTGTCGAAGGCGAAGGTGGCCAGCGGTTTCACATACAAATTGACGGTGATGGTGCTGTCGCAACCTGCCGCATTCTCAGTTACACGTACCAAGGTGGTGTCGCCAGAGAGGGTGGGGGTGACTTCAAAGCCATATTCCTGATACGGCGCATTAGCGCAGGTGGTATCAGCAAAGGTGGCGGAAGTGGGTTCTAACAGGGTGAAATGCAACTCACAGACACTGTCGCAGCCTAAAGTGGTGGACAGAGTGTCGAAGTAGATACCCGTTGCGGTGATGTCGCGGTTGTGCCAGCTGTATACGGCCTCGTTGCTGCAAGCGGAAGCGGTCTCCACACTGTGCTGGGTCGGGTTGACGGTCAGCACCAGGGTGTAGATACTGTCGCACTCGTATGTGGTGGTCTTCAGACTGTCATAGATGGTGTAGGTGCCAGCGGGCAGGAGGCCAATCTCCACATTGTGGCCTTCCCAAACATACTCTTCGTTGTCGCAAACCGTATCGGTTTCGGACTGGAAGTTATAGGTTGGGGTGACGGTCAGCATCAAGGTGTGAACACTGTCGCAACCATAGATGGCGGTGCTCAGACTGTCATGGATGGTGTAGCTGCCAGCGGGCAGGATGCCAATCTGCACATTGTGGCCTTCCCAAACAAATTCTTCATTATCGCAAACCGTGGCGGTTTCGGGTTCGAAATTGTAAGTCGGGGTAACTGTCAGAATCAGGGTGTGAACGCTGTCGCACTCGTATGTGGTGGTCTTCAGACTGTCATAGATGGTGTATGTGCCAGCGGGCAGGATGCCAATCTCCACCTCGTGGCCTTCCCAAACATATTCTTCATTATCGCAAACCGTGGCGGTTTCAGTCTGGAAGTTATAGGTTGGAGTGATGGTCAGAATCAGGGTGTGAACGCTGTCGCACTCGTATGTGGAGGTCTTCATACTGTCATAGATGGTGTATGTGCCAGCGGGCAGAATGCCAATCTCCACATTGTGACCCTCCCAAACATACTCTTCATTGTCGCAAACCGTGGCGGTTTCAGCTTGGAAGTTATAGGTCGGGGTGACGGTCAGCATCAGGGTATGAATACTGTCGCAACCGTAGATGGCGGTGTTTAGACTGTCATAGATGGTGTATGTGCCAGCTTGCAGGATGCCGATTTCCACGTCATGACCTTCCCAGACGTATTCTTCATTGTCGCAAACTGTAGCAGTTTCTGGTTCGAAGTTATAAGTCGGGGTGACGGTCAGCGTGAGTTGATAAACACTGTCGCAACCATTGATGGTTTGCAGGCTGTCCCAAATGGTATAGCTGCCAGCAGACTGGATGCCAATTTCCACTTCGTGACCTTCCCAAACATATTCTTCATTGTCACAAACTGTAGCAGTTTCAGGAATGAAATAGGTCGGATTGACGGTCAGCACCAGCGTATAGATACTGTCGCATCCGTTGCCAGTATGGTAGTCTGCTGTATGGGTGCCGCCTTGTTCAATGCTTCTTCCTTGCCATACAATCGGCAGCTCGTTGGCGCAAACGGTGTCGTATTCAGTGAAGGAATATATCGGATTCACGGTAACTACAACTTTGTACACATCATAGCAGCCAAAATCATTGCTGACGGTATCTGTGTAAAGTCCTGATTCTGTAATGACTTGGTTATTCCAGGTATAAGAGCCTCCTTCGCAGAAGGACACAGGAGTGTCGTAGTATTCGTTGTTGGGGTTGACGGTCAGGTGCAATGTTACGGTGCTGTCGCATCCATTTACAGTACTTCTGTTAAATACATAGTCACCGCTAACCGTTCCTTCAGCGAAAACAGTATCACGCCAAGTGTAGGGCAACTCAACCTGGCAAATGGTCTCATTTTCGCTTTGGGTGTAGCTTGGATTCACGGTCAAAGTCAGTGTTACGGTGCTGTCGCAGCCGTCCACAGTATTTCTGTTGAAGACATAGTCACCGCTGACTGTTCCTTCGGCAAAAACAGTGTCACGCCAGGTGTAAGGTAACTCGTTCTGACAGATAGTTGCACTTTCGCTTTGGTTGTATGTGGGATTTACCGTCAAGGTCAGTGTTACTGTGCTGTCGCAGCCGTTCACGGTGCTTCTGCTGAACACATATTCGCCGCTGACAGTTCCTTCCGCAAAAACAGTGTCACGCCAAGTGAAAGGCAATTCATTAGCACAAATCACCTCGCTTTCAGTCTGGTCGTAGACCGGATTCACTGTTAAATTCAGCGTTACGGTACTGTCGCATCCATTTACGGTGCTTCTGTTAAATACATACTCACCACTGATAGTTCCTTCAGCGAAAACAGTGTCACGCCAAGTGTAAGGCAATTCGCTTGCGCAAATCACTTCATTTTCGGTCTGGTTGTATACAGGATTCACTGTTAAAGTCAGTGTTACGATGCTGTCGCAGCCGTTCACGGTGTTTCTGTTGAATACATACTCACCGCTGATGGTTCCTTCAGCGAAAACAGTGTCACGCCAGGTGTAGGGCAATTCGCTTGCGCAAATCACCTCATTTTCAGTCTGGTTGTAAACCGGATTTACGGTCAAGGTCAGCGTTACGGTGCTGTCGCAGCCGTTCACTGTACTTCTGTTGAATACATACTCGCCGCTGGTGGTTCCTACTGCGAAAACAGTGTCACGCCAAGTGTAGGGCAATTCATTCTGGCAAATAGTTTCTGTTTCTGTCAGATTATAAGAAGGATTCACGGTCAGTTCCAGATAAACGGTACTGTCGCAGCCCGTGCCCACACATTGCAGATGTAAGGTGTCATATACCATACCTGCGTTTTCAGGATTCTGGTTGAAACCGTTTTCAGTATAACTTTCACCTTGACAGATAACCGGTGTCAGAAGCGTGTCTTGCGAATGGTTGACGGTCAGGTTGTAAGTGACGGTGCTGTCGCAATCTTTGTTTGTTCTGAAATATTGAGTGTAAATACCACTTTCTGTATAAATCTCGTTATTCCATACAAATCTGTCGCACACGGTGGCCTCAAGGGTGTCGTTGTAGGTCGGATTGACATTCAGGGTCAGGGTGATGATTTCGTTGCATCCATCGTTGTGGCTTACGGTCACCTCATAAATACCAGCCTGGTAGAAGGTAGAGTCTTCGAAGTCGTAGGGAAGTTCATTGTCGCAAATGGCAACAGTACGAGATGAAGTGATGAAAGGAGTTACGGTCAGGTTGACGTGATAGATGCTGTCGCAGCCGTGTTGGGTGTGCAAGAGGATGTCTTTGCGACCGCTGCCGTAAAAAACAGTGTCGGCAAAGGTATAAGGCAGCAAACCTTGACAAATATTGATATTTGTGTCAATGTTATATACAGGATTAACGGTCAGGTGCAGCGTAACGGTGCTGTCGCATCCCAAACTGGTCTGGAAGGTGAAATTGTAGTCATTCTGTACATCGTAAGGTCTGTTGTTGTATTCATATACATCGCCCTCGCAAATCTCTGCGTAGAGGTCGGTATGTTTGGTCTGGTTGACGGTCAGATTCAGTGTGACGATACTGTCACAACCGTTTACAGTGCTTCTGTTGAATACGTAGTTGCCACTAATAGTACCCACCTCAAATACGGTGTCACGCCAAGTGTATGGCAGGTCGTTCTGACAAATGATGATGCTTTCATTCTGCGTGTAGGATGGGTTGACGGTCAGATGGAGTGTCACAATGCTGTCACAACCGTTTACAGTGCTTCTGTTGAACACGTAGTCACCGCTTATGGTTCCCTCCTCAAAGACTGTGTCACGCCAGGTATAAGGCAGTTCATTCTGACAAATGATGGCGCTTTCGCTTTGTGAGAATGAAGGGTTGACGGTCAGGGTCAGAGTGACAATACTGTCACAGCCGTTTACAGTGCTTCTGTTGAATACATACTCGCCACTGATGGTTCCTTCTGCAAAGATAGTGTCTCGCCAAGTATAAGGTAACTGATTTTGGCAGATGGTTTCGCTTTCAGTCAGGTCGTAAACGGGATTTACTGTCAAGGTCAGTGTTACGATGCTGTCGCAGCCATTCACGGTACTTCTGTTGAACACATAATCGCCGCTGACGGTTCCTTCTGCAAAGACAGTGTCTCGCCAGGTATAAGGTAACTGATTTTGGCAGATGGTCTCGTTTTCAGTCAGATTATATGTAGGATTGACTGTCAAATACAGCGTGATAATACTGTCGCAACCGTAAATGGTTTGATGATTGGCTGTATATGTTCCTTCCTGGTTGATTTGTTGTGTTTGCCATACATAAGGAAGTTCGTCGGCACAAATAGTGTCATATTCAGTAGCGTTATAAACTGGATTGACGGTCAGGGTCAGATTGATGGTACTGTCGCAGCCGAAAGAGGTCTGTACAATTTGCTGATAATTGAAGGTGCCGGAAGTTGCAGGTGTTTCGTTGAAACCATATTCATTGTATGTTTCACCTAAACAGATGCTGGCATCCAGATTGGTGGTGTGCAATTCATGAACCGTCAGCGTCAGTTTGATGATACTGTCGCAAAGGTTGGTGGCTTGCAGGGTGTCATAGTAGATGCCGCTCTGGTTCAAAATCTGGCCGGCAAAAGGATAGGTTTCGCCTTCGCAAATGTCTGCGGTCAGCGGGGTGACATACTGGTGACTGATGGTCAGATGCAGGGTCACAATGCTGTCGCAACCAGCTGCGGTGTGCGTACTGTAGGTGTGCTCGTAATCACCGCTGGCAGTGCCCACAGGATAGGTGATGTCGTTCCAGGTGTAAGGCAATGCAGTCTCACAGATGGTGAGGGTAACATCGCGGTTATAGGTCGGATTAACGGTCAGCGTCAATGTGGTGGTGCTGTCACAACCGGCTTGGTTGAGATCGTGACGAACCAAGGTGTAGTTGCCTGCTGTGGTGAACAGGGTGTCGAAGCCATTGGCTTGGTAGCTCGTTCCTGCGCAAACATTGTCGCTCAGCGTGGCGGTGTTGCTGTAGTTGATGGTCAGATGCAGGGTGACGGTGCTGTCGCAACCTTTGCTGGTTTGGAAATGCTGCACATGGTCGCCACTGGTGGTATAGATTTCACTATTCCATGTGTAACTGTTACAAGCGGTTTCGCTGAATTCAGTTTCCACAGAATGGTTGATGGTCAGGTGTAAAGTAACCATACTGTCGCAACCATTCACTGTGTTGAAATGCTGCACATAGTCGCCACTTACGTAATAAGTTTCATTATTCCAAGTGTATTTGTCACAATCGGTAGCCTCAAATGAGGTTTGAACTGATTTGTTGACTGTCAGATTCACTGTGACTACGCTGTCACAGCCGATGGATGAAGTGAAATGACGGGTGATGTTCTCGCTAGCGCTGAAGGTCTCGTTATTCCAGCTATAGGAATCACAAACAGTAGTGTCGAAGCTATAGCTTCTGATTTCTTTGACATAGAGTTTCAAAGTTACCAGACTGTCGCAGTCGGTGGAAGAAACCGTATTGAGGACTCTGTCGAAGGGACCTGCCTGGTTGAAGGTCTCATTTAAGCCATACTCAGTGTAGGTTTCACCTTGGCAAAGGGTGTCGTACAGGGTCTGGGGCTCATAAACGGGATAGATAGTCAAAGCCAACTCGCTTTTGCCGCTTTCGCAGCTGATACCGGTGTAATCCATGGCATGGCTGATGAAGTAGCTGCGAGAGCTGTTCACCATCGGAGTAGTATTGTTGTTGATGTCCAATACTGTGGTGCTTGTTTCGCTATCATACCATTTGTAGTAGCCGTTGTCGGGCGCATTGATGCTGAACTGCTGAGGTCCGCAGTTGCTCATGGCGCTCAATACGGGTGTTGCAGGAATAGCGAAAGCCTCTGCGTGGACTTCTTTTCGGCTGCTCTTACATCCGGTATTTTCGTTGTAGCTTTCCACAAAGAAGGAGGTGCTGCCGTTGTTGACACTGACATTGGGCGTGTAGGTCAGAGAGGTGGCACTGATGTTGGTGGTGTTCAGCGTCAGATACCAGCGGCAAGTGGTGGCGTTTTCGTCAATAGTGGCTGTGAATTCCACACTGCCATCACCACATCTCACTTGGTCGGCTACTGTGGGCTCCGCAGGATTGGTGTTGATGGTGGCGGTAATGGCTTGTCTTCCGCTTTCGCAGGGATGACCGTTATAATCATTATAAGAAGATACATAATAAGTGGTGGTGGCGCTCAAATTGCTAGCGGTAAATTGTGTACCGGTGGCAAGAACTTCGGTGGCGTCTTCGGAAGCGTACCAACGACAGGTGGTTCCGTTCTGGCCGGCATGGGCGGTAAGGCTTACATCTCCAGCACCGCAACGGGCTGCATCAGCCAGGTTGATAGCTTCGGCTGGGCGGGTGTTCACTGTTACTGTCAAAGTGATGGTACTGTCGCAACCAGTTGCATTTTCCGTATGAATGGTAAAGGTGCCAGCACCTGTTACATTGTACAAATTATTGTAGTTGTATGGTATTTGATTGCTGCAAAGGTAGATGTGGTCTGAACCCACTGTGCTCTTCTTGACGGTCAAGTGCACATTTACGGTGCTGTCGCAGTTCTGAGCACTAGTGAAGGATTGCTGATAATTACCGCTGGTTTCGTAGCTTTGGTTATTCCATACGAATACATCGCAAACGGTGGTGTCAATGTTGGTTACTTTGCTGCGGTTGATGGTGAGTTGCAGAGTGACCACACTGTCGCAACCATGGATAGTCTGCAATGTTCTTTCATAGTTGTTGCTTTCGGTGAAGAGCTCGTTGTTCCATCTGAAGGAGTCGCAGGCGGTTACCGGGTAATTTACTGCGTATGTAGGATAAACGGTAGCTGCCACAGAGGTTCTGGGACTTTCGCAATGAGTCTGATCGTTACGCTGGCTCACATAGAAAGTTGTGTTACCCACGTTCAGAGAGGGACTGTAGCTGTCGCCGCTGCTGATGGAGGTGGTGGCGTCTTCGGAGTCATACCAGTAGCAAGTGTTGCCGCTTTCTTCCACTGCACTCAAAATAGCTGTTTCGTTCTGGCAGAGGGTGACAGGACTGGCTTCGGGAGCATCCGGGTTTTGGTTCACCACAATGGTGAAACTTACTTCTTCGCTTTCGCAGTGCGTGTTGGCATTGTAGGCCTTCACGGTGTAATTGGTGTTGGCTGAAAGGACAGGAGTGGTGAAACTTGATCCTTCGCTGCTAATCTGTCCGTCTGACCAAACAAGGTTGGTGGCGGCGGCATCAGAGCTGGCGCTTACGGTCAGTGTTTGTCCGGCGCAGATGGCTTCGTTGCCGCTAACGGTTGGGTTGGCGGGGATGTCGTTGATAGTGACAGTCACATCCTTGCGGCCGCTCTCGCAATCGTAGTTGGCCACAGCGGCGGATACATAATAATGTGTGGTGCTGCTTAATTCATTTGTGGTGAAGGTAGTGCCTACATGAACAGCTTCTCCGCCTTGTGCCACGGCGTACCACTTGTAAGTGGTGTTGGCTTGCGGGTTGATGATGCTCAAGGTGAATGCTGCAGGACCGCAGTGGGCGGTGTCGGCCACATTCGGAATGGCAGGAGCGTCAATCATGGTGGCGGTGGCCACGCTTCTGTTGGCACTGGTGCATTGAGTCAGAGTGTTGTACGCCTCTGCATAGAAGTTGTTTTCTCCTACAGTCAGATTCATCGGGTGAAATTCAGAACCTGTAGCTAAAATGGTATTGTCTTGTGCAGAAGCATACCAACGGAAAATAATATTTTCTTCGGAAGTGCTAGCTGTCAATGTCACAGGGGTGCCTAAGCACTGGCTGTCGTTGCCGGTTTGAGGAGCAGCAGGCAGACTGTTCACTACCACGGAAACGGTGATGTTGTCGCTGGCGCAACGGGTGTTGGCATTGTAGGATTGTACCAGATAATTTGTACTTTGGTTGATGTTACCGGTGCTGAAGTTGTTGTTGGTGGTGGTGTCATTGCCGTTGATCCAGCGGCAAATGGTGGCGTTGGTGCCGGGTGTACCAGTCAATTGGATGGAACCGCTACCGCAAATCGGGCTGTTGCCGTTCACTGTCGGTACACCGGGTATCGGATTGATGGTGGCAGTGACAGAACGGAAATTGGAGCTTTCGCAACCTGTTTCATTATTGTAGGATTTACAAGTAAAGGTCGTTGTTTCTTCCAAATTGGCAATTTCGAAAGAAGTCCCTTCGTGAACAAGTTCGCTTTCGGCATTGTACCAGCGACAGGTGTTGGCAGTGTTGGGAGTTGCTGTCAAGGTGATGGCACCTGCACCGCAACGGGCAACGTTAGCGGCTGTTGGAACACCGGGAACAGAGGCTATGATAACCTGAACGGTGGTGTTGTCGCTGTTACAGCCAGTAGTTGTGTTGATAGAACGAACGTAAAAAGTAGTATTGCTGGACAGGTTGCCCGTAGTCAACGTTTTGCTATCGGCACTAACACCATTGGTAATTTCCACACTGCTGGCGTTAAACCACTGGCAAGTGCAGTTCTCTGCTGGAATGGCAGTCAGGGTAGCCACGCCAGGACCGCAAAGGGTGGCGTCTTCAGCGACAGGAGCAGCAGGAATGCTGTTGATGGTGGCTAACACTTCCTGACGTGCACCGATACATTGGGTGTTGCTGTTATAGGAGGCCACATAATAAGAGGTTGTGGCGTCGATAGAAGGAGTGGTGAAGTTGTTTTCTGTGCAGATGGCTTCACCGCCTTCAGCAGTGGCAAACCAGCGAACTTGGTTACCGTTCTCTCCGGCAGTAGCAGACAAGCTGACCTCACCGGCACCACAGCGGGCACCTGCTGTTACAGCGGGCAATGCCGGAATGTTGTGGATGGTGGCGGTTACAGTGGCAGAGGCTCCTGTACAACCGTCAGCGGTGGCAGTGACGTAGTAGCTGGTGGTGCTGGCTAAATTCTGAATAGTGTATTCAGCGCCAATGTTTACCTGCTCGTCGTTAACATTGTACCAAGTATAGGTGACGTCATTAAGGACGTTAAGGACATTAAGAGTTACATCGCCGGGACCGCAGTGGCTGTCTCCTGCCAAGGAGGGAGCCACTGGAATAGCTTTGATGTGGGCTGTGGCAGCCGTACGGTTGCTTTCGCAGTTGCCCATGACAACGGACACGAAGTAGGTCACATCTTGCTGTAAGTTGTTAATTGTATAGCTGCTGCCAGTATGGATAGCTTCACCGCCTTCTGCAGCGGCATACCATTTATATATATAAGCATTGTTGGCGTTGGCTACTTCCAAGGTAACGTTGCCTGCACCGCAGCGTGATACTTCAGGAACTGTGGGAGCGGTGGGGTTGCCGGTAACGGAAGCGGTAACGGCCGTGCGTTGTGCGCTGGTACAGCCTTCAACAGTTGCGTCCACATAATAGCTGGTCTCCGTGGTGATATTGGCTTCAAAACTGCTGCCATTGGCCAAAGCGTTTCCTCCGGTAGCGGCAGCATACCAGTTGTAGGTGTATCCGTCCACAGGATTGCTGACACTCAAAATTGCTGTTCCTGCTTCGCAGAGTTCCACATCTTGTGCGGTGGGAGCGGCAGGAACTGTCTTGATGGTGGCAGTCACGCTGGCAGAAGCTCCTGTACAGCCCTCTACGGTAGCAGTGACATAGTAGGTGCTGGTGTTGGCCAGATTCTCAGCGGTATAGCTGCTGCCTGTGCCTACCTGGGTGCTGTTGGCATCATACCAAGTGTAAGTATAGTCATTATGGGCATTAACGACATTAAGGGTTATGTCTCCAGCACCGCAACGGCTGTTATCAGCCAATGTCGGGGCGTTGGGCAGCGCTTTCACGTTGACGCTAACCTCTGTTCTGCCGCTCTCACAACCCGTAACAGTGTTGTAGGTGCTTACAAAACGGCTGGTATTTTGTGTCAGGTTGTTTACGGTCAGCGAGGTGGTAGTGCTTAACACCGCTTCGGAGTTGCTGGTTTCATACCATCTGCACTGCAGGTTGTTGCCAGAAGGCAAAGTGGCGGTGAAAATTCCTTTTTCGCCGGGGCAAACCGCGGCGGTATTGCCAGCTGTAGGTGCTGCGGGGTTATCGTTGATGGTGGCAGTGACCATTTGACGGGCACTGCTGCATCCTGTGCTTTCGTTATAGGAAGCTACATAATAGTTGGTGGTGCTGGCAATGGACGGGGTGGTAAAGCTGTTGCCGCTGCCCAAAGAACTGCCACCAGTCTCAGCGGCGAACCACTGACAAACAGTACCGGCGGCTGCTGTGGCACTCAAGCTGACTGTGCCGGCGCCGCAATGACTGCCTCCCGCAAGGTTGGTAGGCACGGCGGGTAAGCTGTTCACATTGACTGTGACAGCAGTCCTGCTGCTGTAGCAATCCGTTACGGTATTGTATGTTTCGGCATAGCGGGTGGTGTTTTGGGTGAGGTTGGCGACTTCCAAAGAGGTGCCTGTCCCCAAAACCTCTGAAGAGCTGTTGGTGGCGTACCAGCGGCAAGCCAAGTTTTCACCTGCGGGCAGTGTGGCAGTGAATACGCCCGTACCACCAGAGCACACAGAAGTGGTGCTGCCGGCTGTGGGAGCATTAGGATTGGCCGCTACGATAGCGGTGGCGGGAGTTCTGCTACTTTCGCAACCAGTGCTGTTCAGTGCACTGACATAGTAGGTGGCGGTTCCAAGAAGGCTATAAATGGTAAAGGAACTTCCTTCGGTATAACTTGACCCGCTTTCTGTGGTGTACCAGCGGTAATTTGTGGCTCCTTCTGAATAGGCGGTCATAGTGACATTCTGTGCCGCAGGGGCGCAGACTGGAGTAGAGGTGATTGAAGGAGCAGCTGGAGCAGAAACAATGGTATAATAAATAGTGTAATCTTTGTATACGGTGCTTTCTTGACCCCAGTGCTTTACTCTGATAGTGGTGTAGGGTTCTGCCACAGTGGGATTATGCATGATTTGTGTGGAAGCATGTGCTGATTGGCAAGTACCAGCTACGTTCGGAACAACTCCCTCGCAAATAGGTGTAGGGTAGTTATAGCTGGTGACGTCTGCGTTAAAACCTGCAAGAGGATTACTATTGATTGTTAGTGTTTTTAAACGGGTGTTGTAGATCAGTACGACATCGTCAAGCCATAGTTTATCTCCGCTTGTTCCTGTTCCTGCGCTTTCATTTGTAGAAAAAGTTGCTAAGATGTATGATGGTGTGGTGTTGTTACTTGTATAAATAAAAGGAATCTTTTGTAGTACCCAATTGTTCTGCGCACGAAAGTTCAAGGTGGCTTTCGCAACAACCTTTGCTTCATTGACAGCGTTGGTTGTATTTACTACTCCACCAGCACTATTTCCAGGGGCCGGGTCTTGATATATTGCTCTGACTGGTGAGTCATTCCCTTCAGGCCTGCTGCCAGTGGCAATTGTGTTGTTGTGAAGGACAATGTTGATTCTGGCATTATGGTTATTATTGGAAATACTGGTCTTTGTCCAGATATAAACAGAATCGGGATAGGCTGTCATAGGTTGCTGATAATCACCGTTGGTGCTTGTATAAGTACAGTTTTCAGGGTCATCTGCAGTCATTGAACCTGCATTGAATCTTCCGTTGGTTAGACCACCGTTTGCGGGTATTGTTGTAATCCAGAGATTGATGCCCACACAGGTTAGTTGGACACATCTGTTTCCACTTCCTCCTGGATTACCAGAGGCTTGTGCGATAAAGTTTTTGGCCGCTGTACCTTGTAATGAACCGGTACCACTATTTAAGGAATGCCATCCTGTTGGCGCTACACGTGCACTACTTCCAGAACCGGATTCATTGTACCATTGTTCAAAATTGTTGTTTTGCATTTGTTGTCCCACACCCAACTGTGCCCATGATAGATTCAGCGCAGTTGTTGCGGTGAGCATGATAAATAAAAGTAAAACTTTCTTCATAATATTATTGTTTTTATTGTTTTTGTCTTGTTTTATATGTTTTTGTTTTTTCAGTTCTCAAAAAAAAGTTTGCAAAAATACACCTTTTCCCCCGAATAAAGGTAATTTTGATTTGTTAAATCATTTAATTATCTTGCTTATAGCTGTTTAAAAATGTTAATAAAAGTTAATATTAACAATAATAGTTTTGGGATGTTGATAAAGCTGTGTTCGGTTAGGGGAAGGGGATTATTCCTATAAATTGCTAATTTACGAATTGACTAATTTGCCAATTGAAAAATTTTGTATTTTTGCAGATTCTAATGTATGGATATGAAAAGGAAATTAATAGTCCTCTTTTTGGTGGTGGCAACGTGTTTCTCCGCGTTTGCACAGGAAAGTCAGGATACAGTCGCTCAGAAAAAAAACAATAAAGTGAAGGAGACGACGGAAAAGGAGCACAATCCTAAAGGAGAAGAGAAACCCGAGATTGTGCGTGACCGTCTGAATATTGACATCTATCATTCTTTCTGGATGGGTATGCCAGAGGGCGTGAAATACATGAAATTTGACCCGGGCTTTTCTGTGTCTGCCCTCTGGGATTTCAAACTGCCGAATAACAGTCCGGTTTCTTTCGGTGTGGGACTCGGCTTCTCCTATTTCTCCCAGTTTACCAATGCTTTGCTGAAAGTCAGCGACGGCTGGGTGATGAAATATCATGTCATAGATGGTGGTATCAAGTATAAATTGAATAGAATCAATTATATGAATTGTAACCTGCCTATCGAATTCAGATACCGTCATAAAAAAAGCGGTTTCAAGTTTTCGGTCGGTGTCCGTGTGGGGTTGATTGCTGAGGTGTCGCAAAACTATAAGGGCGCAGATCCTGAAGGCGGTTCAATGAATAGATGGTACAAAACCCGTGAGATTTATAATACACAGAAAATCAGTGTGGAAGCCTATACCCGTATTGGCTGGAAAGCTTTCGCCGTTTTCTATGGCGTGCATCTCACCAAGCTGTTCAACGAAGGCACGGGGCCGGCTGAGTTCCCTATGTCACTGGGTATCTCCATCAGTCCATTTTAAGCTTTTTTAAGCGCATTCAATTCAGTTCACGATATTGATTTAACCAATTTTAAGATTGTTATGTCAGCGTATCTTTATAGCGATGTGAATAAGGTAACCACCAATATTTTGCAGCGTATGCGCAATGAGGGGGAGAAAATCGCCATGCTTACCGCCTACGACTATTCCACAGCGAAGCTGTTGGATATGGCTAAAATTGATGTGATTCTGGTGGGTGATTCCGCTGCCAATGTGATGGCTGGCTATACCACAACCTTGCCTATCACCCTCGACAATATGATTTATCATGCCTCTTCTGTGGTTCGCGCTGTCTCGCGCGCCTTGGTGGTGGTGGACATGCCTTTTGGTACCTATCAGGGCAACTCCATAGAAGCCTTGCATTCTGCTATCCGCATTATGAAGGAGTCAGGCGCCGATGCGGTGAAAATAGAGGGCGGTGTGGAAATCACCGAGTCTATCGACCGTATCCTGACCGCTGGCATTCCCGTGATGGGACATCTGGGACTTACTCCTCAGTCAATCAACAAGTTCGGCACCTATTCGGTGAGAGCCACCGAGGAGAAAGAGGCTGAAAAATTGATTGCCGATGCCAAAGTGTTGGAAGAACACGGCTGCTTCGCCATCGTGCTGGAGAAGATTCCCGCAGATTTGGCTAAACGTGTCACCGAAAGCGTTTCTATCCCGACCATCGGTATCGGTGCAGGTTCCGCCACTTCGGGACAGGTGCTGGTGTTCCACGACATGATGGGCATCACCCAGCAGTTCTCTCCGCGTTTCCTGCGCCGTTATCATTCTCTGAGTGAAGAGATTATCAATGCTGTCTCCCATTATATCAGTGATGTAAAAGCCGTGGATTTCCCGAATGAGAAAGAACAGTATTAGCGAGCGGATTCTTTACGAGGACAATCATCTGATTATTGTCGATAAACTGCCCGGCGAAATTGTCCAGGGAGACAAGACCGGCGACGAGCCCTTGCTGGAGGCGGTTCGCGACTATCTTAAAGTGACTTACAACAAACCCGGCAATGTGTTTTGCGGCTTGGTGCATCGTATCGACCGACCCGTCGGTGGGGCAGTTATTTACGCCAAAACCTCCAAGGCCCTTGCCCGCATGAACGAGTTGGTGAAGAACCATCTGATACGTAAGATTTACTGGGCTTTGGTGGAAGGCTGCCCCGAACAGGAAGAGGCGGTCTTGACCAATTATCTTCGGAAAAATGAGAAACTGAACAAGAGTTTCTGCGTGGATGAGCATGCCGAGGGCGCCCGCAAGGCAGTTCTGTCTTATAAGATTATTGAAAAATATAATAGATACTCGCTATTGGAAGTGGAATTGCAGACGGGCCGGCATCATCAGATCAGAGTTCAGTTGGCTGCCATGGGACACTGCATCAAGGGTGACCTGAAATATGGCGCGAAACGCTCCAATCCCGATGGCTCCATTAGTTTGCAAGCCCATAGACTGATATTTGAACATCCCGTTTCACATCTTCCCATCGATGTGACGGCGGGTGAATTGACTAAACCAAAACTGACCGAATGACCCCCGACGAACTGATCCAGGCCTTTTGTCCCCAACAGAAAGAGCAGATTGCCGCAACGCTGTTGCAGCCGTCTGGCGAGAAGAGGAATATTGCGCTGGAAGGTCTGAATGAAACCTCTTTGGCTTTACTGACTGCCCCTTTGTTTACCGAATTGCATCAGCATCAGCTATTTGTGTTTCCCGAAAGGGAATCCGCCGCTTTCTTCTATCACGATTTGGAGTTCTTGCTGCATGATCAGGATAAGGCATTGCAAGATAAGAAAATACATTATCTTCCTGCTTCTTACCGTCGTGCGTCCAAGTACGAGGAGGTGGATAATGCCAATGTGAAACTGCGGTCGGAGATCGTTAATAAACTCACTCAGGACGAGGGGCATTATATTATTGTATCCTATCCCGAAGCCCTGTCGGAGAAAATTCTGTCCAAGAAATATATCAAAAGCAATTCATTTACAGTCACAAAAGGAGAGATTCTGCCGATAGAGACTTTCCTGGACTTTTTGTTTGAATACGGATACAAACAAGAGGAGTTTGTCTTTGAACCTGGCCAGTTTGCATGGCGTGGTGGTATCTTCGATGTCTATTCTTTTTCCGAGGAATTCCCTTACCGTATAGAGTTGGAAGGCGAACAGGTTGATTCTATCCGCCAGTTTGATACCAATACACAATTGTCTGTAAAAGAGACGGATAAATTGCATATCATGCCGTATCTATCCTCCATAGAGGTGGTGGAAGAGCGTGTTTCCATGATGGAGTTCCTGGGTAAGGATACCATCTGCTGGCTGAAAAATATCCGGGATATCCGCAGTCAGCTGAATGCCAATTTCCACAAAATGGAGGAGGAGTTTGTGGCCGATGACGGCAAAACGACTTCCTTGAATCCTACCGATTTTTACATTGATGGAGATACCCTCTGTCAGGAACTGGATCGGTATAGCTGTGCGGAAATCAATGGTAACACGCTGGATAATATTGTTTTGGATATTAAATTCGATATCAAACCCCAGAATACCTTTGGCAAGAATTTCGATTTGCTGCTGGATGAGTGGATATCGAATTTGGAGCATGGCTACCAAACCCTTTTCCTGTCGGAGAATGAAAACCAACTGGGTCGTGTGGAAATGATTATGCACGAGCTGTTGGACAAGTATAATGCGGCCAAGAAAACCGAATATACGATAGGCCAGCTATATACACCCTGCGATTTTGTTTTGCATGAGGGTTTTACGGACACCCATTCCGGCCTTTGTGTATATACAGATCATCAGTTCTTTGAGAAATACCATCGTTTCTCCATCCGCGACCGTTATAAGAAAAGTGAGCAGTTCACACTGAAGGAAATTTATGACCTGCAACCCGGTGATTATGTGGTACATATCGACCACGGTATCGGCATATATGAGGGCCTGCAGAAGATGGAGGTGAACGGCAAGGAGCAGGAGGTCATCAAGCTGTCGTATAAGGATGGCGACCTGCTTTATATCAGCATCCACTCGCTGCACAAAATCAGCAAGTATGTAGGAAAAGATGGAATGGCACCTAAGCTGCATCGCTTGGGGTCCGGCACCTGGGACCGGGTGAAAGAACGCACCAAGAAGCGGGTGAAGGAGTTGGCCATCGACCTGATTCAGCTGTATGCCAAGCGAAAAGCCAAAGACGGTTTCGCTTTCTCTCCCGACAGCTACTTGCAGAACGAATTGGAGGCTTCGTTCATTTACGAGGATACCCCCGATCAGGTGAAGTCGCTGAACGAGGTGAAAAACGATATGGAAAGTCAGCATCCTATGGACCGCCTCATTTGCGGCGATGTGGGCTTTGGTAAGACTGAAATCGCCATCCGTGCGGCGTTCAAGGCGGTGGCGGATAGCAAGCAGGTGGCGGTGCTCGTGCCTACCACAGTACTGGCTTTGCAGCATTACACTACCTTCTCCGAGCGTTTGTCCAACATGCCTTGCACGGTGGAGTATGTCAACCGTTTCAAGACTGCCAAACAAATCAAGGAAACCCTGAAAAAACTGAAGGAAGGCAGTATCGACATCATCATCGGTACCCACCGTTTGCTCAGCAAAGATGTGGAGTTCAAGGACTTGGGTTTGCTGGTGATTGACGAGGAACAGAAGTTTGGCGTGGCCGCCAAAGAGAAGTTGCGCGAAATCAAATACGATGTGGATACGCTGACCATGTCGGCTACGCCTATCCCGCGTACCTTGCAGTTCTCGCTGATGGGTGCCCGTGACATTTCGGTTATCACTACCCCTCCTCCCAACCGTTATCCCATCCAGACCGAGGTGCATCTTTTTGATGAAGAGCTGATTAGGGATGCGGTTTCCTACGAGATAAGTCGTGGGGGACAAGTGTTCTTTGTGCACAACAAAATTCAGAATATCTACGAGGTGGCGGGTTTGGTGCAGCGTTTGGTACCTGATGCCCGTATTGCCGTGGGTCATGGACAGATGGATGGTACTCAGCTGGAGGAAATCATGCTGAAGTTCCTGGCAGGCGACTACGATGTGCTGGTATCGACCACTATTGTGGAGTCGGGCTTGGATGTGACCAACGCCAACACCATGATTATCAATGATGCGCAGAACTTTGCCCTCAATGTGCTGCATCAGCTGAGGGGCAGGGTGGGGCGTAACAACAAGAAGGCCTTCTGCTATATGCTGGTTCGTTCTTTCGAAGACTTGAACGAGCAAGCTCGCAAGCGTTTACAGGCCATCGAGGACTTTTCAGACATCGGTAGCGGCTTGCAGATTGCCATGCGCGACCTGGATATCCGTGGCGCCGGTGACATTCTGGGGGCTGACCAGAGCGGTTTTATCAGCGAAATCGGTTTCGAGATGTACCAAAAGATTCTGAATGAGGCCATTCTGGAGTTGCACGATGTGGACCACCTGGAACTGGAGATGGCCGACAATTCGGCTTTGCTGCTGCGTGACTGCCTCTTGGAGACCGATGTGCGTGCCATGTTGCCTACAGACTATGTGAGCAGTGTGAGCGAGCGTATGAGTCTGTACAAGGAGTTGCAGAACATGAAGAAAGAGGAAGAGGTGGAGGCGTTCCGTATGAAACTGGCGGACATGTTTGGTCCCTTGCCGGAAGAGGCGCAGGAGTTGCTGCGCACCATTCCCTTGCGGCGTAAGGGTGCGGAGATGCATCTGGAAAAAATCTCTTTGAAAAACAACAAGTTGATGGCCTATTTTGCCCCGTCTATCAACTCTCCGTTCTATGAGTCTGAATTATTCACGCGGGTGCTCACTTTCATGCAGAAAAACCATCCCAAAGTGCAGATTCAGGAGCACAACCAAAAGGCGGTGCTTACCATTCACGGTGTCCCTACTGTCAAGTCCGCCGTGCACTGGCTGAACCAAATTTAATTAGCAAATTAGCAAATTAGTTAATTAGCAAATTGGTAATTTACATGGAGTCGACTGCCTCCCGCAGTTGCAATGATTTTGGGTGATGCAGGCTTTTGGAATAAGTTACTAGTTTCGCAGGATTTATTTCGAAAAATCAATCTTGATTTTAACAAATGTTAGTTAAAATGTTTTCTTATATTTTTAATTTATTGATATAGAACGATAAAAAAATTGCCATTAACCCTTGATGTGATTTTATTTTTGTTGTATCTTTGCCATCAGAAAAACAACAAAATACGCAACTATGGAAAATATTGAATTACAGAATCCTATTGATGATGCTCGTAGATATGTGGCCAATGCGAGGGATATTATAAAAAATTCCATTTATAATCCTGAAACAAAACAGTATAAAGATAAGAAATATGTTCGGATAGCTGGTGACACCTTATGGAAAGGATGTTTGATTGCACTAGAAGCAATTCTTCATGTGCGTAAGGGCAAAGGTCGTCCGTCTATTGAGAAATACAAGGAGGCGGCCAAGAAGCGTGATGGAAAATTGTTGGATTATATTTTAGCGGGTTACGATACCATGCATTTGTTTATGGGATATGATGGGGCAAAAGACAAAAAAGTATGTGATGCAGGTTTTGAAAAGGCAATTGCCATTATTGACCGTTGTGCTATGCTATATCATCCGGAAGAGGTGGTCGCATGATATTTTAGGATTTAAATTGATAGAGTATTACTTATCTTTGGAGTTTTTTCTGTAATTTTGCATTTTTATATTTGCATTTATGAAAAAACTGTTTTTCATTGTTTTTGCTGTGCTATTGTCGATGGGACTATGGGCGCAGGCTGATTATACCGAGGAGTTCGCAGTAAAGGATACCAACCACCTGCTGCTGGATGTTTATATGCCTTCGGTGGCACCACCTGATACCGGCTTTCCTTGCTTTATGTATGTTTTCGGTGGTGGCTTTATCGGTGGCCGGCGTGATGAACCTATGATGGTCAAGGCGTTCGATCAACTGGCTGAAAGGGGCTATGTGGTGGTGGCTATTGACTATCGTCTGGGACTGAAAGGTGTCAAAAACATGGGCATTTCCATGGTCAATACCTTGGAATATGCCATTTGTCTGGCGGTGGAGGACTTGTATTCCGCCACTTCATACCTGTGCAAGCATGCCAACCGTTTTCATATCAATCCCAACGAAATCATTATTTCTGGCGGCAGCGCAGGCGCTATCACAGTTTTGCAGGCGGACTACTGGCTGCATAACCAGCACGAAACCACAAAATTGCTGCCAGCCAACTTCCGCTATGCTGCGGTCATATCCTACGCTGGTGCTATCCTTTCGCGCCATGGTAAGGTGAAATATGCCGATGGTAATCCTGCCCCGACTTTATTTTACCATGGTACAGAAGACCGATTGGTGAATTATAATCAGATTGCCTTTGCCAATATCGGTTTCTTCGGCAGCAATAAAATTGTGCCCCAATTCGAAAAGTTCGGTTATCCCTACCGTATCAAACGCATGAAAAACTATGGTCATGAGGTGGCTGTGGGATTGCCATTCACCTTGGATGAAATCGACGAATTTTATCGTGACTGGGTGAAGGCAAAACATAAATACCAAGTGGATGAAACTTGGTATGATCCTGATTATAAGCCCATAGAGTGGGGCAGAACCAAGCCTTCGGGTTTGTATAACAAGGACAATAAATAAGGTCTGAATGAGGCAGAAAGACTTTATCTTCAACATTATCCTGCTGATTTTTCTGAACCTGCTCATCAAGCCGTTCTGGATTTTGGGCATTGATGTGGGCGTGCAGAATCGTGTGGGGGCCGAGGATTATGGTCTTTATTTCGCGGTTTTCAATTTCACTTTCCTGTTCAACATGTTGTTGGATATGGGCATCACCAATTTCAACAACAGAAATATTGCCCGTCATCAGCAGTTGCTGCACAAGCATTTGTCGGGGATTATCACCCTGAAATTGCTGCTGGGAGTCATTTATATGGCGGTGGTGTTTGCTGTGGCGCTGATTATCGGTTACCGTGGCTTTCAGCTGTGGTTGCTGTTCTGGATGTCTATCAATCAGTTCCTGAATGCGTTTATCCTTTATCTGCGCTCGAATATTTCTGCCTTGCTGATGTTCAAGACTGACAGTTGTTTGTCGGTGCTCGACCGTCTGCTGATGGTGCTTTTCTGCGGCATCCTGCTGTGGGGAGGGGTTACCGACAAGCCTTTCCGCATTGAGTGGTTTGTGTATTGCCAAACTGCGGCCTATACCGTGGCGGCGCTGACGGCTTTGGCCATTGTGGTGGCCAAGGGCAAGGTGACGCGCCTGAACTGGAATCCGACATTCTTCCTGATGATTTTGAAGAAGAGTTTGCCCTTCGCCATTTTATTCCTGCTGATGTCGTTCTACAACCGTATCGATTCGGTGATGCTCGAGCGTATGTTGCCGGCGGGAATCGGTGCTTCCGAAGCGGGTATCTATGCCTCCGCTTTCCGCTTGCTGGATGCGCTGGTGATGATTGCCTACCTTTTCTCGGTGATACTGCTGCCGCTGTTTTCCAAAATGCTGAAAAACAAGGAGAACATCACGCCTATCGTGAAATCCTCCTTCTCCCTGCTGTTCCTCTTTTCTGTCACCTCGGTGGTGCTGCTGGAGTTGTTCCGGATGCCGGTTTTAGACCTGTTGTACCGTGAGCATGTGGCGGAGAGTGCCGCGGTGTTCCGTTTCCTCATTGCGTGTATCATCCCGATTTCGTTCACCTATATTTTCGGCACCATGCTGACGGCTAATGGAAATATGAAGTTGTTGAATATCACAGCGATAGCGGGAATAGTGGTTAATCTGGCCGTTAACCTGTTGCTGATTCCCCGTTTGCAGGCGGTGGGGGCGGCTGTCGCCAGTCTCTCCACCCAGTCGGTGGTGGCGGTGTTGCAGGTGACCATCGCTTTCCGTCTGCTGAAAGTGCCGGTGAGGGCTTTGCCTATCTTGCCTTCCGTCATTTTTACTGCGGTGCTGATACCGGCAGTGTGGTTTTTCTCGCAGCATTTCAATGGCCATGTGTTGTGGGCCTTGCTGATTAGTGGCGCATTTGCCTTGCTCCTCGGTTTCGCCACCCGCCTGCTGACGTTAGACTTTGTGAAACAGGTGCGAGAATAGATAAGTGTAAATTCTTTAGAATCAATAAGTTTTGATGCATTATGCCTAAAAAGAAAAGTAAAACAAAACAGAATAAAAACCCGATGAAACGTTTTTTTGTGGGTTTGGGGAAGGTTTTATTGATATTGTTGGTCATCAGTATACTGCTGCCTCTCGCTTATCGCTGGATCAATCCGCCGGTTACGCCGCTGATGCTGATACGGAAGGTGAAGAACGATGCGCCTATCGAGAAGGAATGGCGTGATATCGAGGAGATTTCGCACCACATGGTGGATTGTGCTGTGGCTTCGGAGGATAATAATTTCTTGTCACACAGGGGCTTCGATTGGGGTGCGGTGCAGAAAGCCATCAATGAGAAGAAGAAGGGCAAGCGTGAGCGCGGAGCCAGCACCATCTCGCAGCAGACTGCCAAGAATGTCTTCCTCTGGCCAGGTCATTCCTGGGTGCGTAAGGCGGGAGAGGTGTATTTCACCTTCTGGATTGAGACTTTCTGGAGCAAGGAGCGTATTATGGAAGTGTATCTGAACGTGATAGAGATGGGCAACGGCATCTATGGGGCTGAGGCTGCCGCTCAGCATTATTTCCACAAACCTGCCTCCAAACTCAGTTTGCGAGAGTCGGCATTGATCACCGCTTGCTATCCGGCACCCCTGCGCTGGAATCCGGCCAGACCGACGGGTTACCTGAACAAGAGGGCAGGGCAGATCAGCTCGCTGACCACCAAAATCGGCCGCATCAAGTTCGACGAAGAGTCCATCGCCAAGGCCAGGGAACGTTACGCCAAGCGGAAAACCGAATGGTATGAACTGGATTTGAAGTAGTTGCCATAAGGTTTTCACAGCTTTTTCCGCTTGCTTTTATTTCAAAAAAAATCCGTAATTTTGCATTTTAATATTTTAATCAGATAAATATCATGGAAAATCTGGAAAGAGTTATTCTTTTTAATACCAAAGGTCGTAGATTACAAGAGTTTAAGTCGATTAAAGAAGGTGAAGTAGGGATGTATTCCTGCGGTCCTACTGTATATGGAAGAGCGCATATCGGCAACATGCGCGCATACGTTTTCGCTGATACGCTGAAGCGCGTGCTGATGTATGCCGGCTACAAGGTGAATCATGTGATGAACATCACCGATGTGGGCCACCTGACCAGCGATGCCGACGAAGGCGAGGACAAACTGGCCAAAGCCGCTCGCGAAAGCCACGAAACCGCTTGGGAAATCTCCAAACGCTGGACGGAGCAGTTCTTCAAAGATACCAAATCTCTGAATGTGCTGCCGGTGACGATTGCATGTAAGGCTACCGAGCATATCGCCGACCAGATTGCGTTGGTGCAGAAACTGGAAGAAAAGGGCTACACCTACCGCACTTCCGATGGTATTTATTTTGATACCGCCAAGTTCCCGCATTACGGTGATTTCGCCCACCTTGATATCGAGGGTTTGCAGGCTGGTATCCGTGTGGATATGTCCGAGAAACGTAACAAAACCGATTTCGCTTTGTGGAAATTCTCCAAACCGACCGAGAAACGCGACATGGAGTGGGATTCTCCCTGGGGCGTGGGTTTCCCAGGCTGGCATATCGAATGCTCCGCCATGTCCATGAAATATCTGGGTGAGCAGTTCGACATCCACACAGGTGGTATCGACCATGTGACCATCCACCATACCAACGAGATTGCCCAGTCGGAGTGCGCTACGGGCCATGCTTTCGTCAACTACTGGATTCACTGCGAGTTTCTGACCATGAGCAATGCCGAGAAGATGAGCAAGTCGCTGGGCAATGTGGTGAATATTGACACACTGCGTGAATATGGTATCAAGCCATTGGCATTCAGATATTTGTGCTTGAATGCCCACTACCGCAAACAGCTGTTGTACAGCAAGGAAATCCTGATGGGTGCCAACAACGCTTACAACAAGTGGTGCGCTTTCATGGAAAAACTGAAAGAGGAGAATCCAAAGATGCTGCCGCTGAACCAGCTGAGCGAGGCTTCCGCCAAGTATCTGGATGAGTTCAAACAGGGCATTTTCTATAACTTGAACACGCCGCAGGCCTTGGCTACCATGTGGAACCTCATTCATGACAAGAATATCAATAATGATGAGAAATATACCTTGCTGATGGAGTTCGACAAGGTGTTTGGTTTGACGGAAGTTGAAGCAGAAAAGCCCGTCGAAGTGGAGATTCCCGCAGAGGTTTTGGATTTGCTGGATCAGCGTAACCGTTACCGTGCCGAAAAGAACTGGGCACAGGCCGATGCCGCTCGCGATGCCATCAAGGCAAAAGGTTACACCATTGTGGATACCAAGGAAGGTTCCAAATTGCAGAAAATCTGATTTCATTCTGACATGATGAAAAAACTGTTGAATGTCTGGCTGTTCTCGGCCTCAGTCTTGCTGTGTGCTTGTTCGCAAACCTCGCAGCCGTCACAAGATGAGGCGCTTGCCTCACAAGAAACCGAAGTGGTGGCTGCCGATACGATAGAGGCGGTGAATGCCGACAGTCCTGTCGAAGCCCGACTGCGAGCCATGGGACTGGTGGATATCGCCGAAATGGACTCCTCGATTGCCGTGCATCTGGTGTATGCCACCCCGTATAATTTTCTAGGCAAACAGCTGTATCATGACTTGAATAAGGCTTTTATGCTTCCCGAAATGGCAGAGAAGGTGCTGAATGCACAGCGTGCTCTGAAGAAAATTCGTCCGGACCTGAATCTGCTGATTTACGACGCTTCCCGGCCTGTAAGTGTGCAACATGAGATGTGGAATATGGTGAAGGGTACCGACAAGATGCGGTATGTCTGCAATCCGAATAGGGGACACGGCATGCACAACTATGGGGCGGCCGTGGATGTTACCCTGATGGACTGTACCGGTCATCCGCTGCCCATGGGTTCGGAGTACGACTATTTCGGTGAGGAGGCTCACACCACCAACGAGCAGCAGTTGTTACAAAACGGCCGCATCACCAAGCGGGAGTTGGAGAACCGCTTGCTCTTGCGCAAAGTCATGACGGAAGCGGGCTTGCATACCATCCAGTCTGAATGGTGGCATTTCAACTTGACCACTTCCGAAGCCGAACGCCAGAAATTGCAATTGATTGATTTCTAATTGTTTTATTGGGCAAAATCTTTCCCTTGCCAAGCATCCAGGTCTTCCAGACGTTGGCGTATTCTTTGCAGAATTACATCGTAACGTTGTAATTGCCAAGGATTGGCACTCAGGTATTTGGGAGGCACTTCTGCCGCAAAGCGCTCAATGCTGATATCCGGCCGCAGCCGTTTTATCATTTCCACCATCAAATCAATATAAGTGTTCATATCCAGGGCTTGGAATTCTTCGGGATGCTCCTTGAAATCTTGCTCCATTGCGGTGCCTTTGATGATTTGCAGCTGGTGGAATTTGAGGCTGTTGAGGGGCATCCGGTTGATTATCTGAACGCTTGATAACCAGTCTGCTGTCGTCTCACCGGGCAGGCCGACGATGAAATGTCCGCCGGTATGGAGACCTCTTGCTGCGGTTTGTGCTACTGCCTGTTGCGCGGTGGCGAAATCATGGCCTCGGTTGATGCGTTGCAGGGTGCGGTCATAACAGCTTTCGATGCCGTATTCCACACTGATAAAATGCTTTTGGCTCAGGGCTTGCAGGTAGTCCAGTTTTTCTTCGTCAACGCAGTCGGGGCGGGTGCCGATCACCATTCCTTTCACCTTCGGATGCGATAAGGCGGTTTCGTATAAAAGCCGCAGCTTCTCAAGAGGGGCGTGGGTGTTGGAGAAGGATTGGAAATAAGCCATATAGATATTGCTCGTTCGGCCCCGTTGACGGTGAAAATCGATGCCCTCGTCAATTTGCTGAAGAATGTCTTTTGCTGACGAACAGTAGCGTGGCGAGAAGGCCTCGTTGAGGCAGTAGGTGCATCCTCCTGTGCCCACTGTGCCGTCGCGGTTCGGGCAGCTGAAACCCGCGTCCACAGGCAGCTTCAGCACCGGCTCGCTGAAATGCTTCAGTAAAAATTGCTTGTATGAATAGTAGCGGTCTGACATTTTTTTTGATAGGTGTTTGTTGTATAACATTTGGTAGATCGGACTCATCTTTCACACCTCTTTCTTGCTGATATCCGTTACTTGAGTATGCATGTATAGCCAGGGGTTCTTCTCGTCGCAGTCATGTCCAATGTTTCCAAATACGTTGCAAATTTACATAATTCTGCGAAATGATGAACATCTTCTCTGTGGTATTTGCTTTATTGCAAAAAAAAAATGAAAAATGTCTTGACGGTATAAAAAAAAGTGTATCTTTGCATGTCGATTCTGCGGATTCGGCGGCCGGCGGCCGATTCATTTATTTGGATTGGTCGTTTGTATTTTTAAAGATTAAATAAAGCTTGTCGCCGTCCCTAATCCAGACTTCTTCGACTTTCGTTAGCCTTTTGTATAATTAACAGCAAATATATAAAAAATTACTTTAAAAAATATAAAAATATGAATACAATATATTGTTTTTAATGTTTTAATCATGTGTTAGGCTGTGGGCGTAGGGACGCATTGAATGCGTCCGAATAATTTTGTTTTCATTGCGTTTATTTCGGAAGTTATTTGTATCTTTGCCGTCATATTGGTAATATGGAGACGTTTCAGGAAACGTCTCTACAATCTGATGATGAAATTGACAGTATTAATACATTAAAATCTTAGTAGAAATGAAGAAATTACATCTTTTTAGCATGATGTGCTTATTGGCACTCTTTGTGGTCTCTCTTGCAGGTTGCAAGAAAGAGGAAGTGAACAACAATGGCAACAATAACGGTAACACGGAGAATCCTGACGGCGGTTCAGGTGGTGGTTCTCAGACCGGCTATGTGGATTTAGGTTTGCCCAGCGGCACAAAGTGGAACTCTTCCAATGAGATGGGTAACGGCTCAGGTTTTTATACATTCGATGAGGCGGTTAGTGCTTTTGGAAGCCAGTTGCCTACCAAAGAACAATGTGAAGAATTGATAGATAAATGTACTTGGACATGGCAAAGTAATGGCAGCTATAAAGTTACTGGACCCAACGGGAATTCTATAATTCTACCCGCTGCGGGCGGCAACGATTGCGATG
>JAGCSI010000067.1 GCA_017964255.1 Bacteroidales bacterium
CACGGCCAGCGAGGCGGCCAGATTGACCGCGGTCGTGGTCTTCCCTACCCCTCCCTTTTGGTTAACGACAGCAATAATCTTTCCCATTAGGCCTCCAGATCTTCAAAATTAATGTCATCGGTCTTGGGCTCGTTGGTGTCGAACAAAACATCATCAGGAATTTTGCCCGTTTCAATGAATTCCAATACAGCGGCCAAAGCGTTCTGGAATTTGGTGAAATCTTCCTTGTACAGAAACAATTTATGTTTTTCATAGAAGAAAGTGCCATTGTCAGCGTTGAATTTGCGCTTGCTCTCGGTAATGGTCAGATACTTCTCTTCATTTTTTGTGGTCTTAACATCGAAAAAGTAGGTACGCTTCCCTGCTCTAACTGCTCTTGACAAAACTTCATTTTTTTCTAAATTTTCCATCTCTAATCTTTTTCGTTAATATTAATATAAGGTAAATGATTCTGCAAATATACTATTTTTCTATATAACTAACGTCAATTTTCTGAAATTATTTTCCGCGATTATCTACGTCCCTGTTGCTTAGCAAGTTGCTGCTGCTGTTTCATCATTTCTTCCATGCGCTGTTGCCATTTCGACTTTTTCACAGGCTGTTTCATGTTTTCCAGCAGCTGGGCACGCAGCTTGTCCTGGTTGACCGTCAGCATGAAAATACCGTTCTGGGCGAAGGTTATCAGGTTGATTAACAGATAGTAATAAGTCAATGCGGAGGCGAAGCTGTTGAACATGAAGAGGAACATAATGGGCATGATGTACATCATCCATTTCATCATCTTCTGCTGGTCGCTGTTGCCCGTAGCCGGGGTCATCAGCTTGTTGTTCATGTAAGTGTAGGCGATGGTCGAAATAGTCATCAGCAAGGTGAACAAACTCACATGATCACCATACAAAGGAATGTTGAAACTTAAATCCAGAATAGAATCGTATGACGAGAGGTCGTCGGCCCAAAGGAAAGATTTCTGGCGCAACTCGTAGGCCGAGGGGAAGAAACGGTACATGGCGATCAGGATCGGCATCTGGATCAAAGCCGGCAGACAGCCCGCCATGGGACTGGCCTTGGCGCTTTTGTACAGGGCCATGGTGGCCTGCTGCTTCTTCATCATCTCATCCTGGTTCTGGTCGGCCTTGGGATAGCGCTTGTTCAAGGCGTCAACCTCGGGTTTCAGGGCTCTCATTTTGGCGGACGACAAATAGGTCTTGTAGTTGACCGGAGTGACAAGCAGTTTGATGAATAATGAAAGTATCAGAATGATAATACCATAGTTGATACCATAGCTCTCCAGCCAGTTGAAGATGGGGATAATCATGTAGCGGTTGCACCACTGCAGCAGGAAGAAACCCCACCCCAGCGGCACCTGGCGTTCAAGTTTCAAGTCATATTCTTTCAGCAGTTTGTACTGACTGGGGCCCATGTACATCATCATGTCGAAAGAGCCGCTATTGAGGTCGCTGACGGTGAAGTCCAACTGGGCTTCCATGGTCTTCAGCAACTGGGTCTCGGTCTTGGCGGGAGTAGTCACGGCCAGCGCCGCAGTGCTGAATTCTCCCGATTTGGCAATCAAAGTGGAGGTGAAGAACTGCTGTTTGAAGCCCACCCATTTCAACGGTGACGAGAAATCTTTCTTGTCGCTCTTGCGCTCGTCCAGATTGTCCACATCATCCACATTGTCCATGTAATAAACCGTGCTCATATCCCTCTCTATCTGGAAGTTGCGTTCCTGGCAGCTCAATTGGGCATTCCAGTCCAGGGTATATTCCAGATTGTTGGCATACAGGTAATCCGCCATATTGACGAAGTTGATTTTGTAGCCGAAATGATATTCATCAGGATAAAAAGTGTATAAATATTCAATATAGCTGTCGCTGACGGGGGCGGCGGCCGAGTCGCCATTCTGTGCGGCGCCTGCGGGATACACTTTCAGCGAAAGTGTAGCGCTGTCTTTGGTCACCACCAAATTAGGCGTCTCGCTGCTGAAAGTCAGGTCTTTCGAATGCACCGTAGCCTGGTTTTTCAGCATCAGGTCGATGTTGATACTGTTGGCGTCGCCGTCGAACAATACCACATGGGGTTTCACAGAATCTTTGGGGGCAAATTTGTAGGCCTCCTTCATCTCGATTCTCTTGAGATAACCGCCCTGGCGACCGAAAGTGTAGATTGCCTTGTTGGTTTCCACGGTGAAATCGCCGTCCTGGGCATCTGCCGGCATCTGGAAAGCCACCGCGTAAAGCGGCAGTTTCTTCTGTGTCTCCGCAGCCTGGGTGCTGGCAGCTGTCGCCACTGCACTGGTGTCGTTCAAGTTCTGCTGGTCAGCCATTGAAAAGGCTACCGCGTTGGCAATGGAATCCTCCCGAGCCTTCAGCTCCTGCTCCATTCTCTCCTTCTCTACCTGCTCACGATGTTTGGCATTCTTCTGTGAGGTGTAAAAGCTGAACCCCATGAAAAGCGCGAAAATCAAGAGCAATCCAATAATCGTATTCTTATCCATTCTATTTAAAAATTAGCCTGCAAAAATACAAAAAAATTCCGTTCCTTTTCTATCGTGAGAAAAGTAACAAAAAAAACACTGCCAAAATGTCAGCCTCCACCTTTGGCACAAATTTTGCTTTTAACCTGGCGTTATTTTCAGATTATAATCAATAAAAACAATAAATTATGTCAACAGGAAAAATCAATGTCAAAACGGAAAACATCTTTCCCGTTATCAAGAAGTTTTTGTACTCAGACCAGGAAATCTTCCTTAGGGAATTGATTTCCAATGCCATAGACGCTTCGCAGAAGATGAAAACCTTGGTGAGCCTCGGCAAAGCCAATGTGGAACTGGGCGATATGACCATCGAGGTGAAGGTGGACAAAGAGGCCAAAACCCTTAGCGTCATCGACCACGGCATCGGTATGACCGAAGAGGAAGTAAAGAAATACATCAACCAGATTGCCTTCTCAAGCGCCGAAGAGTTTGTGGAGAAATACAAAGGCACCGATGCGGCTAACATCATCGGCCACTTCGGACTGGGCTTCTACTCGGCCTTCATGGTCTCTAACTTGGTGGAAATCAAAACCAAGTCGTATCAGGACGATATGCCCGCTGTGCACTGGACCTGCGACGGTTCTACCGAGTTTACCATGAAGCATATCGACAAGGCCGACCGTGGCACCGAAATCATTCTGCACATTGCCGACGACTCTGCCGAATTCTTGGAAGAAAACCGTATTGTGGGCTTGTTGCACAAATACTGCCGCTTCCTGCCCGTGCCCATCCGCTGCGGCATGGAGAAAAAATGGGAGAAACCCGAGGGCAAGGACAAGGAAGAAGAGGTGGAAGTGCCCCGTATCATCAACAATACCAACCCGATATGGAAACAGCAACCCTCCGCATTGACCGACGAGGATTACAAGAAATTCTACCATGAGCTCTACCCTATGGTATTTGAAGAACCGTTGTTCCAGATCCACCTGAATGTGGACTACCCTTTCAACCTGACCGGTGTGCTGTATTTCCCGAAGGTGAAAAACCAGTTTGAACTGCAGAAAAACAAAGTGCAACTGTATTGCAACCAGGTGTTTATCACCGACCAGCTCGACGGTATCATTCCCGAGTTCATGATGCTGCTGCACGGTGTCATCGACTCACCCGATATCCCATTAAATGTGTCGCGTTCGTACCTGCAGTCGGATGCCAACGTGAAGAAAATCTCCAACCATATCACCAAGAAGGTGGCCGAAAAGCTGGAGGAGATGTTCAAGAACGACCGCGAGGATTTCGAGAAGAAATGGGACGATATCAAGGTCTTCATTGAATACGGCTCCATCACCGACGAGAAATTCTACGAGAAAGCCCAGAAGTTCTTCCTACTGAAGAATACCGATGGCAAATATTTCACCTTGGATGAATACAAAGCCAAGATTGAAACCCTGCAGAAAGACAAGAACGACACGCTCGTATATCTCTATGCTTCAGATGTTAACACCCAGCATCTGTACATCTCGTCTGCCAAGGAAAACGGCTATGACGTGTTACTGATGGACGGCTTCCTCGACACGCATTTCATCAATATGCTGGAGCAGAAACTTGAAAAGAGCCGCTTCACCCGTGTGGACGCTGACATCATCGACAAGTTGATTGAGAAAGAAGATGCTCACCCCTCCAAGCTGTCGAGCGAGGAGTCCGAGAAGTTGAAAGGCCTGTTTGAGGGCAATGTAGAGAAGGAGAAATTCACGGTGCAGGTGGAGAGCCTCAGCGAAAGCGACCTGCCGGTGATGATTACGCAGAACGAGTTCATGCGTCGTTACCAGGATATGAGCAAGATTTCGGGTCAGCCTTCATTCGGTAACTTTGAGCACTACAACTTGGTAGTGAACGGCAACCACCCCTTGGCTACCCGTATTTTAGGCGAAACCGACGAGGAAAAGAAAGTGGCGCTGACCAAGCAGCTGATCGACCTGGCTATGCTGTCGCAGAACATCCTCACCGGTGAGAAGTTGAGTGATTTTGTGAAACGTAGCGTGGAGTTGCTGTAATTAGCAAATTAGCAAATTAGTTAATTAGTAAATTGGTTAATGTGCTAATTATCAATGTGCTAATGTGCCAATAAAATTAACACCATACAAGCCGTCAGGCGCAGTGGAGGGATGTATGGAGCTTCCGCTCTACAAGCATCTCGGAGAGATGCGATAGACTATGACGCATGATGGCGAGAGGTCGCATATCTCCGATATGCACTTGATGCTCCCTATCAGATAACACCACACTGCGCTCCGCTCGTGTGGTGTTAATTGCGTCTGACGACGCGTCTCATGCCTCTGGCATGGTGTCGTGACCGATATGGTGTGATATCCGTTGTCACCATACTTGTCCATACCACTTATGCTGTCACCACACAGCGCAACTCTGTCGCTTGTGTGGTGTTAATTGCGTCTGACGACGCGTCTCATGCCTCCGGCATGGTGTCGTGACCGATATGGTGTGATATCCGTTGTCACCATACTTGTCCATACCACTTATGCTGTCACCACACAGCGCAACTCTGTCGCTTGTGTGGTGTTAATTGTGCCTGAAGGCACGTCTCATGCCTCCGGCATGGTGTCAAAACCGGAGGCAGAGAACAGAAACAACTTTTATTATTTAGATAACCTGAATTTCACCAGGCGCATGGGGATGCCCTTTGCGCCTTTTTTGTCTTGTACGCTGTACAGGTAGCCATTGTGAAACGCCATTCTGTCGGCATTGATTACCAAGTCGTAATCATCACATACAAAGCTACTTTGGCAGACGAAATTACCACCATCCTGATATACCCACACGTTGAACTTGTTGCCACCCTTCGTTTCCGGAATCTCGAAAAACAACAGGTTGTCCTCCGAATCTTTGATAACCGTAGTAAACACGGGCAGGGTCACGGGTTCGGTAATCAAAGCTATATCTTTCTCCATTTTCTTCACTAACTCAGGCATAATCACCTTTTTGTATTCTTCTGACTCAACATTCATTGAAACATTCGGAATGCTAGAGGGATTGGTATTTTTCTTTAAATCTTCAATCTGTTTCCGCAGGATTTCCTTCTGTTCTTCCACCGACACTTCTTTCTTTCCAAAAGGAATATTCATCCTGCTTAATTCAGCACCGTTCAAATCGTACGTAATGATTTGATTAACAGAGGGGGCGGCCACAACAATTTTCTGTTTGACAACCGCAATGCGCACTCTTATGGACGACTGTCTAAGTCCAACCGGCATTACCGCATCCGACGGATGATAGCCGATCATAAATTCACTGCCATTCTCTAATTTTTTTCTATAGAAGAAGGGCACTTCCTCACCTTCCGATGATGTTGAATATCTGCCATCTTTCCACCAATGACTATATATAACTTTCTGGTTACCAGTGTTATAATCCACAATAGACACGATATCCCTGCACTTTTTCCCCACCACAAAACCCGTTACCAGCAAGCGGTCGCCAGGAAGAGGAAGAATATCATAAACACTATATTTAATAGTCACTATTTTTTTGACATTTCCTTGTAAATCAACAAAATGTATCTTTCCCAAATTATCCGACTTCGTGTATAAAATCTTGTCATTCAACGCTCCTACAATGGGTTTCTGCAGCTTCTTATTCTTTCCAGTACTTATACTGAACTCACGCACAAAATTCCCATCTTTGTCGAATAGTGTATAATAATCCGTGTAAGAATGACTGACCACAACAGAGCCATCTGACAACACCGTGACATATTTTCTTTTACCGACATAGGTATCATACATTTTATCATAATAGGAACGGAAAACATGATTCCAGTCATTATTTTGGGCATAATTTGCCTCGGGAACCAATTTCACCGCGCCGTTTTTGTATATTTCCACTAATTTCTGCGAATATCCTTCAAATACAAAGAATATCAAGGCTGCTAAGCATATAATTCTGGTTAAAATGTGCTTTTTCATAATGATATTGTTTTATTGTTGATAAACTCTGAAAACATAATCCTGATCGGCAACAGGGCGATTGGCATCGAATTCGCCGTCAATCTCATAACATACAATGATCTGATTGCCAGTCATATCGCCAATTTCACTGATAGTGTTTTGCCGGATTACAAGGGCAAGAGCCAAAACCAAGACGATAACAGCGGCAATTGAAGATGCTATTCTGAGCCATCTGTTACGATTCAGTGGTGAAGCGGAGGCTGTAGTCACATTAACCCTTGTAGTTTGTGTCGGGATACGGAACGGTTTGATTTCCGGACAAGAAAGCGAACCCCAAGCGGAACGCACCAATTGAATGCGGGCACGCTGTTCCTCCACACGGGCGGCACAATCCGGGCATTGTTGCAGATGTTGCTCCACCCTATTGGCTTGACGGGACGACAATTCCCCATCGATATAAGCCTGTATTTCACTGTCACTCAAATGTTTCATAGCCATTGGATGTTAATATTCCATGTAATTTATTGATTACTCTTGACAAGGTTTTGCCTACCGAGGAAAAGCGGATGCCCACCAAATCAGACATTTCCTTGTAAGAAAAGCCCTCGCTATAGAGCACTGCCAGCTGACGGTCCTGAGGCGATAGCTGAGACAATGCCTGTTGAATCATTTTCCGCTTATCCTTCGTATAATCAGCAGTTTCCACCGCTGGCTCGGGCATGTTCGCCGTTGAGATATCTGTATGACGATTCTGATACGACGTGCAATCCGCACATTTATTCAGGGTAACCCGCATCAGCCAACTTTTAGGCTGGCGGATCTGGCTTTTCTGGCTTTGGCTGAAATAGGCGGTGAAAACATCCTGTAAAACATCCGCAGCCGTATCCTCATCCGCCAGAAGTTTCATCGCCACTGCCCAAAGCAAGGGATAATATTGGTGATATGTGCTCTCAAACTGATCCAAAACTGACGTTGTTTTTCTATAAGTCGGAAAAGGCGACTATTTTGTGACAAAAAAACGAAAATAATTAGCAAATTAGCCAATTTGTTAATTAGCAAATTTATAAATTCTTAATCTTGAATTCTAATGATACCAGCACACTTAACTAATTTACTAATTTGTAATTTACTAATTACAGCACCAGTATCGACCCCTTCATCATCACCTCCTGATTGTCTTTGTTGGTGTATCTGATAATATAATTGTAAGTTACATTCTGCAGGAGTTGGCCATGCACTCTCCCATCCCATCGGAAATCCTTGTCCACCGAGGCAAAGACGATACCGCCCCAGCGGTCATAAATGATGATTTCAAAAGTCAGTATTTCAGGCTTTACATAATCATTCAGACTGAGAAAGTCGTTCAGTCCGTCCGGTGTGCCTGGGGTAATTGTATTGGGGATATAGACGGTAAAATCACAATTAGGAATGGTAAACTGAGCCGAAACGCTGCAGAAATCGTTGCTTCCGGTAACGGAGTAATCACCAGGCTCGGTCACTTCGATGGTTGGGCCGACAGCGCCATTGTTCCATACATATTCATCCATGTCACCTTGCGCTTCCAAAGTGGTCGTATGGGTTTCGCAAAAGAATGAGTTAGATGTACTTATGTTCACTTCCGGTTTCAGGATACTCAAGTGCAGGGTCACGATGCTGTCGCAGTTGTTGGCGGCAGTCAGGGTTTGCTGATAGTCGCCAGAATTGACGTAGCTGGTACCATTCCAATTGTATTGGAAACACGCTGTATCTGAGAATTCTGATTCAAAACCAGTGGAAATCAGCACAATGGCGGCAGTGTCGCAGGTGGTTCCACAACATATTCGATAATACATGACCTCCGAGCCCACGAAATCGGCATCGAAATGAATTTGTATATTTCCCGTGCCGGTAACGGTAGCAACGGCATGTTCGGGAGTCTGCACTATTTCGGGCAGGACTGTACCTAAGGTGCCGCAGACCGCGTCAATTTCATCATTGTCCATAGGACTGACGGTTTTGGTATCACCCCGGCAGGCCCTTACCGTATCGGGGTGGGCTTCAATGGGATAGTCCACATGCACCGTCAGGGTGTCCATGCAGGTGTACATCGGCGAAAAGCTGATATCGTCCAGGGCGAAATCATTGCCAGCGGGTTCCGTGCACTGGTTCAGAATGGTGATAATCGCGGATGTGGCATTGCCGCTATTCCATATCTGATAGAACTGGTTCCACTGGGCGGTAGTGGAGGATGCTGTGAAAATACTGCCGATGGTAACACCGTTGATGCTGAACTGCAAACGTGCCAATTGGTTGGTCTGGTGAGTGGCACCGCCAGACAGAGTAGCCAGCCAGGTGATGAAAATATAATCCGTATTGGGGGCAATGTCATATAATTCCTGCTGCCACACAATCACATTGTTTTGGGAGGCACCGTTCACATACATGCAATGTCCGCTGCCATTGGCGTAGGTATGGTCAATGCAAGGGTAAGTCCCGAAATTGCTGTGGACATTGGCCGAAGTGGTATTCACGGTATAGGTTCCTTCGGCACCAATGATTCCCCATGAGTTGGAATTGCTGTTCCAATAAGTATATTGACTGTTAAAGCCCACATTGCCGGATTCAAAATCTCCATTTGAAACAACATTTCCTGAAATGTAGCGTCCAGTGACAATATAATCTGTGGTAACAATCGGCGAAACCGTCTGGGTGCTGTCATGCGGATTGGCATAATCAGATTCCGGCTGCCAGGTGTATTCGAAAAGTCCGTGGGCCGAGATGGTGACGGATTGCCCTGGCAAAATGGTTGTGTCGCGCGGGGAGATTACCGCACTACAGATATTTTGTGCAGACAATGCCAGTGTGAGAAGCATTATCTGCACAAATAATAAGGTTGTTTTTACCTGTAGTCTTCTCATTTATTTCTTCTTGAACAAAGAAACGACGAAGAGCAGCACAACGGCACCGATGACAGCTACGAGGAGCTCCCATACCAGGCCTGAACCTGTCTGGATATTCAGCAGACTCATCAGCCAGCCACCGATGAAACCGCCGATAATACCGATGATGATGTTCCACAGCAGACCGAAGCCGCCACCACGCATAATCTGACCAGCCAACCAGCCAGCCACTGCGCCAACAAGCAAATAAAGGATAAAATGCCACATAATCGTGTAGGTTTTAAGTTAAATATAAATTCACGGCAAAGATAAATAAATTTTATAAATTGGCAAATGATGAGCTTTGAAATTTAATTTCGTGAAGACGTGAAGACACTCGCTTCGCTCGTTCGTTAAGGCGTGAAGACGTAGATAGATCGCGGCCGATGAAAAAACGTCTTGACGAATGCACGCAGTGCATGTCTTAACGCCTTCACGTATAAACGATAATTATATTTGCATATATAAAATATTTTTTCTAACTTTGCAGATTAAAATTCATTATTTCAAAAACTACCACAAAACACTGTAAATGACAACTAAAATCGGCATTAACGGATTTGGACGAATCGGGAAAATGGTGTTTCGTTTGGCCGAGGGTGACCCCAGCATTGAAATCACTCATATCAACGACAAAATGGACACGCGGCTGATGGCGCATCTGCTGAAATACGACAGCATCCATGGCCGCTTCAACGCGGATATAGACTTTGACAACGATCATCTGATTGTCAATGGGCGCAAAATATTGGTGACCAACCAGATGCACCCCGCCGACATTCCTTGGGACCGCACTGGCGTGGAGGTGGTTATTGACTCATCCGGACGATTCAAGACCGCTCCCCTGCTCCAGCCCCATCTCGGCGGCACGGTGCAGCGGGTCATTCTGAGCTGTCCGCCCGATGACGACAGCATCAACCGCACCATCGTTATGGGTGTGAACCACAATACCATACAGGAGGAAGACCGCATCATTTCCAACGCTTCCTGCACCACCAACTGCATCGCGGTGGCCCTGAAAGTTATCAACGACGAATTTGGCATGGTGCGAGGTTTCATGAATACGGTGCATCCAACGACCAACAATCAAAACCTGCAGGACGGCTATCACTCCGACTACCGTCGGGCGCGTTCGGCCCTGGCCAACATCATTCCCACAACCTCCAGTGCTGTGAAAACCACCAAGTTAGTCATCCCTGAGATGACTAACATTTTCGACGGCTTTGCCACCCGCATTCCCATTGTGGACTGCTCTTTCGTGGAACTGACCGCCGAGCTGCATTCTCAGGTCACTACCCGTGATATCAAGGACGCTTTTTTGCGCCATGCCAACGGCGAGCTGAAACCTTATCTCGAATATACCGAAGACCCCATTGTCAGCAGCGACATTACCAACAACCCCCACTCCGCTATCTTTGATGCCATGGCTACCAAAGTCATCGGGGGCAACTTCGTCCAGCTGCTCGTTTGGTACGATAATGAATATGGTTACTCATCAAGAATTATAGATCTCATAAAATACATCTACCACTATGAATGAAATGATTAAATCACAAGCGTTAGAGGCTAATCTCTCGCGCACTCAGAATATCCCCTATACCATTCCTGAACATCATCAATGGTTTATGTCGCTGTCCGACAACTATTGGGGCATCCATAAACGTATCACCGACTTCTTCAACGAGTATCACCACCCGTTTTCCAATAAAAAAGAGATTGTAAACCAGCTGGTTAGTGTCACCATCTCCGATTTCTGGCTCTACAAGGAACTGCCCGAAGAGGATAAGGAGAAAGCATTGCAAATCATCCTGGACCTCTATCAGGAATTGTTACAGAAACAACTGCCCGATGATTTGTGCAAACAGTTGATTTACACTTTCTTGGATTTCTTTAACAATGCCTACGATACCCTGGAGGGCACTCATTTCCTCACTGATTATCTGACCATTCTGGACCAGAATTTCGAGGCCAACAGCTTCAGCTATTTTTACAATGTAGGCCATTTCAAGAAAAAACTGCGCAAAGCTGCCGACAATGAGGCTACCGCTTCCACGACGGTGGAATTTATGCGCAAACTGCTGCGTGGCAACGTCCAATTTTGGGAGGAAAGCACCCAGATTGAGGCCTGGTACGAGAAAAACCGTGCCAAGATGTCGAAGGACTACAGCCAGCAGCTGAGCCATCTGGGCAAAGCCCTCTATGCTGACTATTACGAGAAGATTGACGCAGCGAAATCTTTTGATGAACTGGCACAATATGCATTCACCTTTGCCGACATCATTGAGGCATACAAGAAGGAAATTGATATTTTCGAGAAGGCGAGCGAACAGTTCTGCTACATATTCTATCTGCTGCATCTGCCCGGCGTGAAATACCACCGCGAATACTTGCTGATTGAGCTGAACAAGGTTATCAAACGCATCAGCACCGAGTTGGATGAAGAGCAGTGCATCGAGTCCATGAACGAACTGTTCTCCCAATTCAACGACTTCAAAGAGAGCCATATCAACATGATTCTGGATTCCATTCTCACTTTGGGAAAGGAAATCATCAATACCAAGAACACCAACCTCATTCATTATCTGGAGCGGAAAATCATCGATTTCGGCTTTGTTACGCCTGGCATCACTTACATGACCAACGACTGGGAACTGAAGGTGAACCCCTGCCATGTGAAAAATATCCGTGTATGGCTGGAACTGATTGAGTACGACCCGGAAACCATGCAGCGACTGCTGGCCGCCCTGATTATCAACCTGAGGGTTGGCGGCATCTTCATTTTCGACACCGACTTCTTCCAAAAAGACATCACCAAGCTGCTGAATGCCAGAATTTCACCTATCTACAAGCAAACCAAGCAGTTGGCAAGAATATTCCCCGTTTATTTCAACGAAATCGGCGCCGAGGGCGTACTGCGTGATGTGTCCACCAAGATTGACGAGCTATCTCACCGCAACGACAAGCTGATTCATTTCCTCAGAAAACAGATTCATACCGAAGGTAACAACTCCCATATTCAGATCACTTTGGATGTGATTTATTTCTGGAAAGATTTGGATAAGAAGCATTTGGAAAAGATTCTGCCACAAAACGTCTATTCATTGGTCGATCCTGACGGCATCTGGGTGAAAGGTGTCCACGAGGTGCTGACCCAGTTGCTGGAGAAGAACAACCTGACAGTGGAAATGCTGATTGAGAAGAAGAAAGACGAAGTGGAGGAAATGATGAAGGAGATTCAGCATGACAACGAGACCGATATGAAGCGTGTAAGCCTGATTATCGAATTGTATCAGCTGCTGAAAGAAAAATACATCTTCGATTCGACAGACATTATTAATATATTGAAGAAATACTACTTCGTAGAGAAGGAAGATATCGACAAGCTGGAGATACTGCTTGAACAAGATGAGCCAGTGGAGACGCTGAAGCATATATTCTCGCTGATGAATAAACTCAACGACATCATCTTCGATGAAAAGAAGAGCGAAGGCTGGGAAAATGTGTTCTACAAACGTCATATCGCCTTTGGTATTCCTTCGATGTATGGTTACTATAAGGAGGTTAAATTTGATGCCTTGGGACTCACCTTCCGTCTGGAGCGCATCGCTTCGGTGCTGGTGAAACGCATCATCATGAATCTCAACACCGAGTTCTTCACGCTCAAGGTGTTCAAGGAAATCTGCGACATGATCCAGTTGCTGCGCGACGGTCTGAGTCTGGACGGTATCCACGACCAGAGTTTCGACTCCAACTTGAAGATGCTGGAATACAGTTTGACTTCAGGATGCTTCACGATTGATCAGTATATCAACATCTTCCAGTTTATGGAAGGCAGCATCAAGGAGATTATCAACAACTACTTCATCCGTCCTTACGACACACTTTTGAAGGTGATTATTCCGCAACAATATCCTGAAATCACTGATAAGGTTGAGATGAAGAAAATCATCGCCCAGAAGTCGGAGATTTTCTACCGCGAGTTGCTGTCATCGGCCTTCATTATCCAGCAGTTGGACAACTTTATGGGCGAGATTCTGAACAATTTGCGCAAGCAGGTGAATGTGCTGACTCGTGAGGAAGCGCAGAATATCATGACTTACGACCAGAATATGGCCATCAGTCCGCTGTATCAGGAGACGCCTATGATTGACAATCAGGTGTTCCTGGGTTCCAAAGCGTATTATCTGAAGAAATTATACCTGAACGATTATCCGGTACCGCCTGGATTCATCATCACCACAGAAGTTTTCCGACGCATCAAATCCATCCTCAAGGTGGAACCCATCAACAATGAGTTGGACCAGATGATCAAGAGTCATTTGGCTAAAATTGAGGAAATTACAGGATGCAAATATGGCGATCCGCACAATCCGCTGCTCTTGAGTGTGCGTTCCGGCTCCGCCATTTCGATGCCGGGTGCCATGAACACCTTCCTGAATGTGGGTCTGAACGATGAGATTACCGAGGAATTGAGCAAGCAAGACAACTACGGCTGGACTTCATGGGACTGCTACCGTCGTCTGTTACAGACATGGGGTATGTCGTATGGTCTGGAGCGTGATGATTTCGACCAGATCATTCTCAACTACAAAAAGAAATACAATGTGGCGCAAAAGATTGGCTTCACGCCTGCCAACATGCGCGAGATTGCCTTTGCATACAAGCAGTTGCTGATTGACCATAACATTCATTTCGAGGAAGATCCTTTCATGCAGCTGAAGATTGCCATCACTTCGGTGTTTGACTCGTGGAATTCGCCGCGTGCCGAAGTCTATCGTGAGCACATGCATATCGCCAACGAATGGGGCACTGCCGTCATCGTGCAGAAGATGGTGTTCGGTAACATCCATTACGAATCCGGTTCTGGTGTGTTATTTACCCGTGACATCAAGAGCAACCGCTCAGCCATCAACCTGAACGGCGACTTCTCCTTCCTAAGCCAAGGCGAGGATATTGTGGGCGGTTTGGTGAACACCCTGCCTATCAGCGAGGCACAACGCGAACGCAGTTATCAGAAGGCACCGTTCTCACTGGAAAGCCACTATCCCGACATCTTCAACAAGCTGAAAGAGGTGACCAAGCGCATGATTGAGAACGATGGCTTCATCCATCAGGAGATAGAATTCACTTTTGAAACTGCTGATGCCGATGGTTTGTACATACTGCAGACCCGTAACATGGCGGTAGGGGCTGAAAATGGTGTGGAAATCTTTGCCACTCCGAGAGAAGAGATGGAAAAGGTGGGCAGCGGTATCGGTATCGGAGCCGGCGTGCTGAACGGCATCATCGTTTTCGACAAGGAAGATATTGAACATATCAAGAATATGCCCGACAATGACAAACACATGGTATTGGTTCGTCCCGATACCGTACCCGACGATATTGAACTTATCTTCGAATGTGACGGGCTCCTTACCGCTCGCGGTGGAGCCACCTCTCATGCTGCCGTTACAGCCTCATCGCTGGGCAAAATCTGCGTGGTCAACTGTGATGCGCTCATGGTCAACGACTTGGAGAAGACCTGCACCATCAACGGCACCAGCTTCAAACTCTTCGACGAAATCGCCATCGACGGCAAAAACGGCCTCATTTACAAGGGCAACTACCCGATTAGCGTGGACGAAGGATAAACGTGCATTCGTGGAGACGAATAATAAAATCCAACGTCTTAACGTCTACACGCCTTAACGCCTAAACGAAAAAAAATTCAATTCAACAAATAAACAATTAAAACAAAACGCTATGATTAACATTAATGAAAAGAAGCTCCTGGGTATCAATGGCTCAGGTAGAATTGGCAAACTGACCATCTGGCATCACCTGCTGTCACGCAAGGTTGACGGTCTTGTTGTTAACGTTGGCCGTGAGGTCGGCAAGCACCTGGAAGACTACATCCAACAGCTGTGCACAGACTCCACTTACGGCAATCTGAGCTATTTCCTCTATGGCCGCGCTGGCAAACAGGTGGAAGTGAAGATTATTGACCATGACAAGAACATGATTGAGGTGGACGGTTTCCCCATCAAACTTTTGATTACTGAGCGTAATCCCCGTAACATCAACTGGAAAGCCGAAGGTGTTCGCGTAGTGGTGGACTGCACCGGTAAATTCCTCGATCCCTCACTGCCCGATAACGAAGGCAAAGGCAGCATTCTGGGTCACTTGACCGCTGGTGCTGAGCATGTTATCGCCAGTGCGCCTTTCAAAATCAAACAGAGTGATTTCAATGCAGAGAACACTCCTACCCTGATTTACGGCATCAACCACCATTGCTTCGATCCCCAGAAACACCACGTGTTGTCAGCTGCCAGCTGCACCACCACTGGTTTGGCTCACATGATTAAACCTCTGTTGGACAACAAGGAAACTTGCAATGTGTTAACCGCCTCATTGTCAACAGTTCACGCTGCCACCAACACCCAGAATGTATTGGATGGTGTACCGAAAGAAGGCGCTACCGACTTGAGAAAGAACCGTTCAGTGTTGAACAATATTATTCTTTCCACAACGGGTGCTGCCAAGACTTTGGAGAAAGTAATCCCCGAAACCTCCAACTTCGGTTTCATGGCCGACTCTATCCGTATCCCCACCCCGACCGTTTCACTGATCGCTTTGAACATCACTTTCAACTCACGTTTGAATGAGAATGGAGTTCCTTATATTTCAGGTGATTACATTCGCGATATCTACAGAAAAGTATCCGAAAGTGAACAGAAAGGTCTGCTGAAATTCTCTATGCAGCAGAATGTGTCTATGGATTTGATCGGTATGCCTGCCGCCATCGTGATCGAAGGCAAGGAAATCCACACCAGAACCGGTTTCCTGAAGGTGCCGACTGAAATTCTGACCAGCATGGGTATGCATGACATTCCTGAAATCAACATTCCCGTCACCCACGCCAAGATTATGGGCTGGTATGACAACGAATTCGGCAGCTACGTATCCTGTCTGGGCCGGTTGACAGAATATGTGATTTCAAGCATCGATTAATAGACTATGACACTCCGTGACCTGCACATTGACCAATCCGCAAGGGTGGTCAATGTGGATGGTGACGGCATCAGCAGACAGCATCTGCTGGACATGGGTATTATTCCCGGTGCCGTTATCAAGTTGGTCAAATATGCCCCCATGGGAGACCCTATGGAGGTGCTGATTCATGGATACTCGCTAACGCTGCGTTTGGCGGAAGCCGCTCATATTCAGGTCTGTCCGATGACAGAGAAAAACTTTGTTACGGACGGAGAAACGGAGAAAGTGGACAATTCTACTTTTAATCATCCTGAGGCCCGTGTGGCGGAGACTCTTCACGAACACAACAGTCATCCCGGCTATGGTGAGGCGGGTGTTTACCATGACAAAAACCATGAACGTCCTCTTCCGGAGGATACTATTTTGACTTTTGCACTTGCCGGACAACAAAACTGCGGCAAGACTACCCTATTCAACCAGCTTACCGGCTCGAAACAGCATGTGGGCAATTTCCCTGGTGTGACGGTTGACCGTAAGGACGGCGAAATTCGGGGCCAGCAACACACGCTGGTCACTGACCTGCCAGGTCTATATTCTTTGTCGCCATATACTTCCGAAGAGGAAGTGTCCCGTAATTTTATCCTGAACGACAAGCCCAAAGCCATCATCAATATTTTGGATGCCTCCAACATTGAGCGCAACCTCTATCTGACCATGCAGCTGATGGAAATGGATATTCCTATTGTGCTGGCTTTGAATATGATGGATGAAGTGAAAAACAACGGGGGCAGTATTCGTGTCAACGAAATGGAGCGCATCCTCGGTACACCTGTGGTGCCTATCTCCGCCGCCCAAAACGAAGGTATTGATGAGTTGGTGGAGCATGCCATGCATATCGCCAAATATCAGGAAAAACCTGTGCGACAGGATTTTTGTGACAAGGACGAGCATGGCGGAGCTGTTCACCGCTGTTTGCACAGCATCATGCATTTGGTGGAGGATCATGCCGAAAAGGCGGGACTGCCTGTGCGTTTTGTGGCCAGTAAGTTGGTGGAAGGAGACGCCGATATCCTGGCTCGCCTCAACCTGTCGCAAAACGAACAGGAGATGGTGGAGCATATCATCTTGCAGATGGAAGAAGAGCGTGGCTTGGACCGTGCCGCCGCAATCGCTGACATGCGCTATAATTTCATTCAGAAATTATGTGAGAAAACGGTGGTTAAACCCAAAGAGAGTATTGAATATCAGCGCAGTAAAAAGATTGACAAAGTCATTACCGGCAAATGGACCGCTATTCCTATTTTTATCGTGGTTCTCTGTCTGATTATCTGGCTTTCCATCGATGTATTGGGGGCGCCATTACAGGACCTGCTTGATCGGGGAATTCAGTGGCTGGCGGAAAAAACCGGCTCTGCCCTAGCATCTTTTGGTGTGAATGATATCGTGCAGTCGCTGGTTGTGGACGGTATTTTCGGTGGTGTGGGCAGTGTGCTGAGTTTTGTGCCCATCATCATCATTTTGTTCTTTTTCCTAAGTTTGCTGGAAGACAGTGGCTACATGGCCCGAGTGGCATTTGTCACCGACAAGCTACTGCGACATTTCGGACTGTCGGGACGCAGTATTGTACCCATGCTTATTGGTTTTGGCTGCTCGGTGCCCGCTATCATGGCTGCCCGTACCCTACCCTCCATGCGCGACCGTCGGCTCACCATTTTGTTGACGCCGTTCATGAGTTGTAGCGCGAAAATACCGATCTATGCCTTCTTCACTTCTTATTTCTTCCCGCATCATGGCGGTTTAGTGCTCATTGGACTGTATCTTTTGGGCGTTACGGTGGGAGCCATCATCGCCTTGCTCACCAAACTCTTCTCGAGGCAAACCACTACGGTGCCTTTTGTCATGGAGCTGCCCAACTACCGTATGCCCATGGCCAAAAATGTGGCCCATTTGTTGTGGGACAAGACCAAAGACTTCTTGCAGAAGGCTTTTACGGTGATTTTTGTGGCCTCAGTGGTGATTTGGTTTTTGCAGACCTTTGATTTCCGCTTCAACATGGTGGATAACGGTGAAGGCAGCATGCTGGCGGTGATAGCCGGAGCTATTGCACCTGTTTTCAAGCCGTTGGGATTGGGAGACTGGCGCATCGTTACTGCTTTGATCAGTGGTTTCATGGCCAAAGAGAGTGTCATCTCCACCATTGGAGTGTTAGGCGGTATCAGCATTTTCACAATGGTCAACGTCATTCCGATGTTGGTGTTCTGTTTGCTGTACACCCCCTGCGTGGCAAGCATTGCGGCCATCCGACGTGAGTTAGGCGGAGGCTGGGCCACATTTGTGGTCTTCTTCCAATGCGCCGTAGCTTGGGTAGTGGCCTGGATAGCATTTCTTGTGGCCGGTCTCTTCATTTAAGCCATGTAAGATGAACTGGCAAAGTTACTTAGTATTAGCAATTGTATTGATATTGGTTGTGCTTGCGGTGGTCATTCACCACCGCAGCGGCAACCGTTGCTGCAATACCAACAAATGCAACAGTTGCAAGAATTGTAGCAACTGCGCCTTGAAATCGCTTACATAACCCGATGCGAGACGCAGAGGGCTCCATACAAAAAGAGCAGCACGGTCGTGCTGCTCTTTTTTATTTCACTTTAGAAGCCATACCAAAGGCTACTATTTTGTTTCGTGGGTGCCGAAACCGCCCAGGGCGGAGTAGAGATTGATGAGCGCCTGAATGCCTTCGTATTGGTTCTGCACTTGCAAAAGTTGCGCTGACAGCAGGGATTCCTGTGCGGTAAGCACCTCCAGATAGGTATTGCTGCCGTGCTTCATCAAATCAGAAGTAGCATCGTACGCCTGTTGGAGCGAATTGACACGGTTTTCAATCAATACGGCTTTCTGTCCGGCCGTCTGGCAGTTGTGTAGATAAGTGTAAACCTCTTTGCCTGCATCCAGCAACGCCTGCTCAAACTCAAGTCTTGCCTTCTCCTGGTCCAATTTCGCATTCTTGAGTTGGGCACTGAGTTTTCCTGCTTCCAAGATGGGCTGCGTGAGTGAGGCCACCGCCTGCCCTATAATCTGGGCAGGACTGAAAGCTGCTCCGAAGAGACCTTCAATGGTAATCGTGGGATAGAAACTCTGACGAGCCTGCTGGGTGTTGTAGTAGGCAAACTCCATGTTGCGCTCAGCCATGCGAACATCGGGACGGGCATCGAGGAGACGGACAGGAAGTCCCACATGCAGTTGCTCCGGCATCTGGAACGAACCGAAAGAGGCACGCTCAATGTGATGGGGCGGCTCGGCAAGCAGGTTGCAGAGTGCCGCTTCCGTAGTGAGGATGGTGTTGCGCAAATCGATAATTTCTGTCTTCACCGATGCCACCGATGCTTCCATCTGATATACGGCGGGACTTTCATAGATACCTGCATCATACAAAGCACGGGTCGATTCCAGCGACTCCTCCCACAACTGTTCTGTTTGTACCTCTATCTCCAATTCGCGGTCGAGCATCACCAAAGTATAGTATAGGTTTGCGATATTGGCGGCCAGACTGACCTGGACGGCCTGCTTGTAATCCTCCGCGTATGCCACTTGAGTTTTCGCTTTGCGTACTACTGTGGTGGTCTGCCCGAAAACGCCCAGTTGCCAGCTAGCAGTGATAGGTATCTGGGCAGAGAAGGAACTTCCTCCCAGATAAGCGTATGTTGCACTTGGCGTGAAGGAGAGCATGGGCGCATAACCCCATTTCGCGGATTTCACACTGTTTTGCGCCTGCTCAATAGAGAGTTGCGATGACCGCATGTCGGTGTTGTTGGTCAATGCGGTCTCGATAAGCCGTTGCAACTGCGGGTCTGTGAAAACAGTGCGCCAGTCCATGTTGCCCATGGAGACGGTATCCTTTGTGTTCACCACATCACCCATCACGTCGTTACGGACGGTGGCGTCAGACTGATATTTCCGATAAAGATTACAGCTGCTCAGGAGTACAGCTCCCACCATTATTATGATATATACGTGTTTTTTTTTCATATTACTTTGACTTTTGATCGTCCCCCACACTGAGTGAGGTATTGATTTTCTTCATTCACACCCCCACATTGCGCTCCTTCGTCGCTTATGCGGGGTTAATTGCACTTCGTGCGTCTTGTCTCTTCGAGACTGCTTATGGTATTAATTCCATATATATAAACTATTCACTAACCACTGCTACCGGTTCTGCATTGTCTGCATCGTCTTCTTTCTCGTCGGGTGTCAGCTTCTCATGTATCTTCTGGAAGACGATGTAGAAGGCTGGCGTGACAAAGAGAATGGCAATGATGCCGACAATCATACCACCGATGACGGTGAGGGACAGAGATTTGTTACCCACAGCACCTGCGCCACCTTCCACAGCCAACGGAATCATACCGATTACCATGGTAGAGACAGTCATCAAGATGGGACGCAGACGGTCTTTACAAGCTCCGATAGCGGCGTCGATAATGGGCATTCCCTCTTCGCGCTTCTGGATAGCGAACTCCGTAATCAAGATAGCGGTCTTTGCCACCAAGCCCATTAGCATGATGACACCCGTCTGTACATAGATATTGGCACCAACGCCCAAAAGAGACTCCAGAGGACGGATGGTCAGATAAGCTCCGAACAGTCCGAACGGGATAGAGAAAAGGACGGCGAAGGGGATGAATACAGAGTTGTAGAGGCAGGCCAAGATGAGATAGATAATCAGGATGGCGATGCCGTAGATGAGGATAGTTTCATTGGAACCGGCACTTTCGGCCTCCTCGCGGGCCATACCGCCGTACTCATAACCATAGTCTGAAGGCATAACCTCGGCCATTACCTCGTCAACTGCCGTACGCACATGCGCGGTAGTGTAGCCAGATGCGGGCATGAGACACATGTTGTAGCATGGGAACAGGTTGAAACGGCGCTCCTGAGAGGACCCCATACCCGTATTCAGCGTCACGAATTCGGATGCAGGTGCCATACCGCCCGAAGTGGGAACGAAAATCTTGTTGAGTACGCTTGGTTCCATACGATAATGGTCGTCTGCCTCAATCAATACTTGGTAAACTTTGCCGTATTGGATGTAGTTGCCGATGTACCTGCCAGCAAGGTTTGCTCCGATGGTGTTGATGACCGTTTTCGGAGATACCCCTTTGCGCTTGCAGGCCGCCGGGTCGATGGTTAGACGATATTTCGGATAGTCCTGTGAGTAGGAGGCGGCTGCAAGGGCAACCTCCGGACGGGACTGCAACTTCTGGGCAAACTCGGACGACGAATTGATAAACGACTGATTGTCACCGCTTCCCGAACGATCTTGCAGGTCAAGTTCCATCATAGAACCCGTACCGTATCCTGGGATCTGAGGCATTTGGAATGGGGAGACAGTGGCCTGTGGCAGATTCACCATTGCCCATCCGTATATTTGTTGCTGAACTTTGGCTATGCTATAGAACGAGCGTTCTTCCCAATTCTTGAGACGCACCATGATGGTACCGTAGTTGGTACCTGCACCGCCATTCATCATAGAGTAGCCAGTAGTACCGCTCACTAACTCAACTTCATCAATAGAGCGGATGTATTCTTCTAACTTATTGACAGTTGCTTCCGTCTCGTTAAGGTAGGTACCAGAAGCCATTGTGACATCCACAATCATAAAGCCCTGATCCTCTTGCGGCACAAGGTCTTTCTGTGCTGTCGTCATCAGCCAGACCATACCACCCGTGAAGGCAAGCAGCAGAATCCATGCGAAAGCGGGTTTCTTAATGAACTTGGAAACACCGTTCATGTATTTCTTTTCGATAGCGTTATAAGCGGTTTCATATCCTAAACGCACATAGTAACTCAGTCCTTTATGCTCCTTTTCATTCTCATTCTTCGGTTTGAACAACAGCGCGCAGAGGGCTGGACAGATGGTCAAGGCCGACACGGCAGACAAAGCCACAGAGGCCGCCATGATAATACCGAATTGCATGAAGAAGGTGCCGGAGGTACCTGACATAAAGGTCACGGGAATAAATACGGCCATGAAGACCAATGCGGTGGAAATACAGGCGGCGGTCACCTCGCTGAGGGCGTCGTTGACAGCTGCTGTCGCGCTCTTGTAACCCGACTCCAACTTAGCCATAACGGCCTCCACCACAACGATGGCATCATCTACGACCGTACCGATGGCCAATACTAAGGCAAAGAGCGTCAATAGGTTGAGGGAAAATCCAACTACCTTGGCCACGGCGAAAGTGCCCACCAAAGATACAATGATGGAGACAGATGGAACAATAGTGGCTTTGAAATCCTGCAGGAACAGATAGACAATCAATATTACCAAGATAATAGCGATGATAAGGGTCTCAATCACATTGTGCATGGAGGCGTGCAGGAAGTCATCGGAAGTTTCCAACTGTTTGAATTCCAAACCGGCGGGCATGCTCTTTGAGAGGTCATCAAGTACTTTGTTGATTTCGGCATTGACCTTGGTAGCATTGGCACCAGGAGCCTGATTGATGATGAACAGCACACCAGGATGGCCATCCACGTCGGTACGGTAGTCATAGGATTGGGTACCTAACTCCACATCAGCCACATCGGAAAGGCGCAACACTTCACCATCTGAGGAGGCACGCACCACGATATTCTCGAATTCGCTCATGTCGTTGAGTAATCCGTTGTACTCAATATCGATTTTTTCGATGGTACTTTCGAAACTACCGATAGGAGCAACCAGATTCTGTTCGTTGATGGCGGTCACAATTTCGTCCGGAGTGACCCCATACATGCCCATCACATCAGGCTTCAGCCAGATACGAACACCGTATTTGTCACCAAGCAACTGGGTACGCCCCACTCCTGTGACACGGCTAACAGCTGGTATTACATTGATGTCCAGATAGTTCGTAATGAATTTTTGATCAAATTTATCATCTGAACTTTCCAAAGAAAGAATCTGCAAGATGGAGTTCACACTTTTGGTCACCATGACACCTTGGGTGGTGACTTCCGAGGGCAATAGTCCCAAAGCACGATTCACGCGGTTCTGCACGTTCGTAGTGGCCTGATCGGCATCGGTGCCCTGTTTGAAATAGACGTATATTTCCGCGCTGCCGTTGGAATTAGCGGTGGAAGTCATATACAACATATCTTCCACACCATTCACCTGCTCTTCGATGGGCATAATAACCGCTTTCTGCACCGAGTTGGCATCGGCACCACTGTAGTTGGCCGTGATAATCACCATAGGCGGGGCGATGTTGGGGTATTGCTCAATCGGCAGCGTGAAGATACTCAACAAGCCGACCAACAGAAGTATCACACCGACGGCAAACGCCGCTACCCAGTGTTTTACAAAAAACTTGGTTTTCTTGACTTTTTCTTCCATGACTATCTGATTTTCATACCGTTAGAGAGTTTACGAGCCCCGTTGGTCACAACTTCGTCACCGGGTTGCAGACTACCATCCGTAATATAATATTCCATACCATCGTTTGAGGGGAAAGTATTGCAGATGACACCTTCTACAGTACCGTCTTTTTTCACGCGATAGAACATCATTTGGTCTTGTAAGCGCACGGCAGCGGTCTGAGGTACGCTGATCACACTGTCGGACGAAATGGGAATCACCACGGAAGCCGACAATCCGGAGCGGAGCACGCCATCGGGGTTGGGGAAGGTGCCGGTACAGGTCACCGTACCAGTGCTCTGTTGCACAATAGCGTCCATCTTCGTCATTTTTCCGTCATGCTCGTATGTAGATCCGTCCTTGAGTTGCAACTTCAACGCCGGCATAGCGTCGCCGATGAGCTGTCCATTGGGGCCTTCCATACCTCTGCTGGTCACCCGCAGGTGGAACTGCTTGATGAGTTCCAGAAGCTGGGTTTCGTTGAAGGAGAATTTAGCATCGACATCGCTGTTGTCGCTAACCTCGCAAAGGTAGTTGCCGCGAGAAGCCAAGTCTCCAACATCGAAGCCGTTGGTGGCGATGACCCCGTTAAGCGGCGAGGTAACCGTGCAGTAACCAAGGTTTGTGCGGGCGATATTCAACTGTGCTTCCGCCTGCATCACAGAGGCTTTGGCTACATTGTACTCGTTGAGACTGGTCTTGAGCACATAGTCGCTGATAACCTTTTTGGCGTATAGCTCCTGATTGGATTCATACTGCAACTTCGTGGTCTCCATCTTTGCTCTGGCTGCACTCAAGTTGGCTTCCGCCGACTGCACATTCAGACGAAACTCCGTCGGGTCGATGATGAAGAGCGTCTGTCCTTTGCGCACACGAGTGCCGTTGGTAAAGGTTTTGGTCTTGATGGTACCTTCCACCTGCGGATAGACCTTTACCTCGCTGGTACCTTCCAGCGTGGCAGGAAATGAAATGTTATAGGTGCGTGTTTCGTGTTTTAGCACCTTGGTCTCGTATTTGACCTGGGGCATCTGGGCATTGTTCTTTTGGCCGCAGGACAAAATCATACATGTCGCAAATAGCAACACTGCGAATAAAAAGAGTTTAGATTTATTCATGCTTATTAGATTTATTTAAGTCCGGCAATTTGTTCTTTCAGTAATTTAATCTTGGCTTCGGCGTCGGCTTGCTTCTTGCGCTCAATGGCAACCACCTGTTCGGGAGCATTTTGCACGAAGCGTTCGTTAGCCAGCTTTTTCAGCACCGACTGCAGGAATTTCTCCGCGTAGGCCAATTCGTCATTCAGTTTCTTCAATTCCGCATCCTTGTCGATATTGTCGGCAAAAGGCACGAAATATTCCACATTCTGCTCAATAAACAGCACTGAACCGGGAACTTTTTCGCTCACATATTCAACCTGCGGAATGTTGCACAACTTCTCAATTACGCAATCCATCTCCACATCGTCGTCTTTCTTAACGCGTTGCACAAACAGATTCACGGGATTCTTGGGAGCGATGTTCTTCTCGGCACGGATACGGCGCACCTGCTCAATCACCTTACGGGTATTGGCAAAACGCTGCAGGAAAATCTGGTCGTCAGCACCGGTTTCTGGTTCAGGCATCACGGCCACCATAATAGATTCATTTTCATTGCGTTCCTGCAAACCATGCCACAATTCTTCCGTAATGAAAGGCATGAAAGGATGCAAAAGACGCAGGAGTTTATCGAAAATAGCGATGATTTCGTTGTAGGTCTTGCCGTCAACTGGCTGCTGGTAAGGCGGTTTCACCACTTCGAGGAAGCAGGAGCAGAAATCGTCCCATACCAGTTTATAGACCGCCATCAGCGCATCTGACAGACGGTACTTGTCGAAATGGCCGTTCATCTCGACCAGCACTTCGTTCAGGCGCATGTTGAACCACTTGACTGCAGTTGTACAAGCCTGTGGTTGAGCCAAATTCTCATCCACCTGCCAACCTTTGATCAGACGGAAGGCATTCCAAATCTTGTTGTTGAAATTACGGCCCTGTTCGCACAAAGACTCGTCGAACAGCAGGTCGTTGCCGGCGGGAGAGCTCAGCAACATGCCCATACGCACGCCATCGGCACCGAATTGCTCCATCAGCATGATGGGATCGGGAGAGTTGCCCAACTGCTTGGACATTTTGCGGCCCAGCTTGTCACGAACCACACCGGTGAAATAGACGTGGCGGAAGGGCACCGCGTGACGATATTCCATACCGGCCATGATCATACGAGCCACCCAGAAGAAGATGATGTCGGGAGCTGTAATCAGGTCGGATGTGGGATAGTAGTAATTGATATCCTTATTGTCGGGGTTGTTGATGCCATCGAAAAGGCTGATGGGCCACAGCCACGAGCTGAACCAAGTGTCAAGGGCATCCTCATCCTGACGCATCGCACCAGTGTAGTTGTATTTTTCCTTGGCAATTTTCCTAGCTTCCTCTTCGGTGACAGCTACCACGATTTCCTCCTTGCCGTCTACCTCGATGTACCAAGCAGGAATACGGTGGCCCCACCAAAGCTGGCGTGAGATACACCAGTCCTGGATATTCTCTAACCACTGGCGGTAAGTGTTCTTATACTTATCGGGATAGAACTTGATTTCGTCGTTCATAACGGGTGGCAGGGCGATATCGGCAAAGTGCTTCATCTTGAGGAACCACTGCAGCGAGAGGCGCGGCTCAATAGCAGTATCGGGGTTGCGCTGCGAATACCCTACCTTGTTGGTGTAGTCCTCCACCTTTTCCATAAGGCCTGCTGCTTCCAGGTCTTTAGCGATCTGCTTGCGGCAGGCAAAGCGGTCCATGCCAACATAGAGAGGCGACTGTTCGGAAATGGTGCCATCGTTGTTGAAAATATCGATAGTCTCCAGCTTGTGAGTCTTACCGAGATTGTAGTCATTGACATCGTGGGCAGGGGTCACCTTCAGGCAGCCCGTACCAAACTCGATATCGACATAGCGGTCCTCGATCACCTTCACCTCACGACCCACGAGGGGCACTATGACGTGACGTCCGCGGAGCCACTGGTTCTTAGGGTCTTTGGGGTTGATGCACATAGCAGTGTCGCCCATGATGGTCTCGGGACGAGTGGTGGCGACCACAGCATAGTAACCCTTTTCGTCGCGGTGGATGATATTGCCCTCAGCTTCCAAAGCATCCTGATTCTCCAATGTCTCTAGGCCTACCACATAGTATTTAAGGTAGTACAGTTTCGAGCTTTCCTCCTTGTATTCCACCTCCTCGGTCGAGAGGGCGGTAAGGGCCTTGGGATCCCAGTTGATCATGCGGAGGCCGCGGTAGATGAGTCCCTTGTTGTAGAGATCGACAAATACCTTGGTAACACTCTCGCTGCGAATCTCGTCCATGGTGAATGCTGTGCGGTCCCAATCACAGGAGGCACCGAGTTTACGGAGTTGCTGCAAGATGATGCCGCCATGTTTGTGAGTCCATGCCCATGCGTGCTCCAGAAACTGATCGCGGGTCAGGTCACGCTTCTTGATGCCCTGATCTGCAAGGCTCTTCACCACCTTGGCCTCGGTGGCGATGGAGGCGTGGTCGGTACCCGGCACCCAAACGGCGTTAAAACCGCGCATACGGGCACGACGCACCAACACATCCTGGATGGTGTTGTTCAGCATGTGTCCCATGTGCAACACACCGGTTACATTTGGAGGTGGTATTACGATGGTGAAAGGTTTTCTACTGTCAGGTTTTGAGGCGAAAAGATGATGGTCATTCCAGAACTGGTACCATTTTTCTTCGATGCTTTTGGGGTCGTACTTGGTAGCAATCTCCATAGTTTTATCTTTCAGTTTTAGTTTTTTAACAATTCAAAAAATTGATTTTCAATCATTTAAATCAAGAATCAGTCAATATAATAACAAAGTGCAAATTTACATAAATTTCGTCAATAATGTGCAGATATATTTTATTTTGGAATTAGTTTATCCCGAGGTAGTGGTGTGAGGTCGCATATCTCCGATATGCTGGATATGCCGCGTCCTTCTGTCACCACACTACGCTTCGTTTGTGCTTCCACCACACTACGCAACTCCGTTGCTCGTGTGGTGTTAATTGTGCCTGGCGGCACGTCTCATGCCTTCGGCATGCAGTCTTAGCCGTAGAAGTGTTCCGTCTAGCATCTCCTCGCCACACGCCCTGTGTGATGTCACCACACTGTGCTTCGCTTGTGTGAGACTGGAAATCATCGTGCAAAAGAAGGGAAACAAATGGGTGGTAGAAGAAATCAGGAGTATTTAACCATCTGGTCGCAATAAGGACAATTGATTTCCCCTTTGGGGATTTTGGCACCGCACACATGACAGTGGGTACGGATGGCTTTCAGGCCTATTTGCCACAACTTGATATCGAAAGCGATAAACACAACATTCAAGACTGACGACAAGCCAGTCGACTCACCGTACATCTCCATGGCAAAGCAAAGCGTGTCGTACAAACCGTGCGCCAATACCGGGCAGATGAATGCCATCGCCAGCAAATATTTCCGTTTCAAGGGGGTGAAACGCGCTCTGGAGAAGAAATAGCCCATGATGACCGCAAAAAGGAAGTGTCCCGGCACTGCCAGCAAAGCCCTTGCCACACCCGTTCCGAAACCGCCACTATAGACATACAGTATATTCTCCACGCAGGCAAACCCCATGGAAACGAACACCGCATACACAATGCCGTCGAAATGCTCGTTAAACTCTTTGTTGTTCCATATCAGCCAATAGAGAAACAGGAATTTCAAGCCTTCCTCTGGAATCGCAGCCTGAAAGAAGCTCTTCAACACCGCCGAATTTTCAGCGAAAGCAGTGAGACTGAAGCCAGCAATTCCCTCGAATACACCCCATAGCAAGATCAACACCGCCACCAAAGTGCCACAAAAGAAAGCCTTCAGAAGTAATCCCAAAGGCTCTCTTTCATTTTTGTCTTTCAAATAAATGTACCCCAGTAAAATAACGACAGGGAGTATAGAGATAAGCAATAAAGGATCCATGCCAGGGCTTATCTTGCAGCTAATTCTTTGTCAAACATATAGAAAGCGGCCTTGTCATTGCCGATGCATTTGGCAGCCTCTATCAGTTCTGTAGCGTTAGCCTCTTCTTCAACCTGCTCATTGACAAACCATTGCAGCATATTGGCAGTGGCATAGTCTTTTTCCTTGGCAGCCAAGTCGCAGAGATTGTGGATCAGACCGGTCACCACTTTCTCGTGAGCCAAAGTCTCGTCGAACATCTCAGCCATGTTTTTCCAGCTGGTTTTGAATTTTTCAATAGGTTTCAGCTCAACGCGTGCCAGTTGTTCTTCCAGATAATGCACGAAACGGAAAGCGTGTTCCATCTCTTCGTCATACTGTTTGCGATACCAGTGAGCCACACCTTTCAGACCTTTGTCGTTGGCATCCATTGACATGGCTAAATACAGGTAAGCCGACCACATTTCGGCATTGATTTGGGCGTTGATAGCCTCTTGCATTTTCTTGCTGATCATGATAATTGATTTTTTGTTCTGAAATATGTTAAAATTTGATTTTATTGCAGACATTATGGTTTTGACAGAAGTCCCCACAGCCTCTTGACACAGAAGGCAGAGAATTGTCAATCAGACCATTGGCTTATTTCTGGCAAATCAGTTTCTCCAGCGATGACAGACTGGCTGCCTCCATGGGATGAAGGCTATCCACCTTGGCCAAATCTTTGAGTTTGTTGATAAAACCTGCTTTGAGTTCGTCGGTAGGTAGATAGGCAGCGCTACCCTGAAGAATGGACTCTACCGTCTCTGCGTCATTATCTGCCTGGAACATGTCCGACACATACTGATAGGTCTCCGCCGACACGTCCTTGGACATGTAGGACAGTTCTTCCTTCGTAAGCTTAAAATCCAGTGATGCGACGTACATCAAAGCGTACAATTCAAATTCCTCTTTTGTGTTAAATTTCATTATGCTAATTTTTTATCCAAAAACATGAACGTTTTCTCGAATTAAATCATAAGAATTCAATGCGATACGACATTCCTTCATTACCAGTTTGCAAAGTTACATATTTTTTTTCGAATAATAACATAGCTGTGATTATTTTTCAGAAAATGTGGTCTCCCGGGGTGCTAAAAGTGGGAAAACGATGATAATAATTGCGTCAGTAAAACAGGGATTCAAATATTTATCGTAACTTTGCACTTTTAATGAGAACGTGTATGTTATTGGAAGTATGTTGTGGAAACCGTCAATCCGCCATCAATGCGGCAGCGGCTGGTGCTCAGCGCATTGAGTTATGCCGCGACCTGCCCGTGGGAGGACTTACCCCCTCTCACGAAGACATATTATATTGTAAGGAGCACTTGCCCCTGCAAACTTTTGTGCTGATTCGTCCCCGCGGCGGTGATTTTTGCTATACCGAGGAAGAATTTGACACGATATTGTCGGATATTGCCTTTTGTCGTGAGCAGGGCATTCCCGGTGTCGTCATTGGTTTTCTGAAAGAGGATTTGAGTGTTGATGTGGACAAATGCCGACGTGCCCTGAAGGAAGCTGGTCCCATGCAGGTGACTTTCCATCGGGCCTTCGACCGCTGCAAGGACTGGCAAGCGGCTCTGGAACAGATTGTTGACTGCGGATTTCATCGCATTCTCACATCTGGACAACAACCCACAGCACCGCAAGGAGCAGATACGCTGGCTGCCATTGTCAAGCAAGCCCACGGGCGCATTACGATACTGGCGGGTAGCGGCGTAGGTAGCGACAATGTGGCCGAGCTCATCCGCCGTACCCATGTGGACGAAGTCCATGCCAGCTGCAAGCTGAACGGCGACACGAGCCAGACGGAGGAAATCAAGTTGATAATGAGCAAATTAGTAAATTAGCAAATTAGTTAATTAGTTAATTAGTTAATGTGCTAATTATCAATGTGCCAATGAATAATGAATGATAAGGGAGCGATGTGCTAATTAATGATGTATAACGAGGAAGATATGAAGAAGTCTCTGCAACGCTGTGCCTCGAAGAGGCACTATCTCAGTAACCCCAGACGTAAGTCTGGGGTGATGGGAAGACACTACTCATCTCAAAGCCTCGAAGAGGCGACACCTTGCCACACCACCAATGGTAAGTCACTGACTGTCGGGACGCTATGCTCTGTCGTCTCTCGCATCCCTTTCGCGGCAGGCAGGTACCATCATCTAAGCAAGCTCCACTCGTGCCGCGAGGAGAGCAGATCATGCATCTCAGCACCCACACTTACGTGCGGGGTTACTAAAATTCGACCTCTTCGAGGCCGTAACCTAAACATTGAACACTCATCTTCTAACCTTCTAACCAAAAAAAACACTAAACATTTGAATCTCACCCCACAGCTCACAGCTCATAGCCAAAAAAAAACTAAACGTTAAACACTAAACATTTGAATTTTGAATCATGATAAAAAAACTATTATTCGGTGTTGCAATAGCTTTATTATTAGTGTCTTGCGGAAAGCATTTTATCAGCGACAGGGACTATCGGAAACAGGTGCATCAGGATTTCTTGCAGCGGCAGGAACTGGCACAAGGGCGCAGTGAAGCCTTGTTTGACATTTTCAAGCAGAAACTGACCATGGAGGAGAAAGAGGCACTTGAATTCCTGTATGCCTACATGCCCCTCAGCGACTTGGCCGACTATGACGGTGACTTCTTTTTAGGGCAGGTGCGTACTGCTTTGCAAGCCCGCGACACCTTTAGCTGGGGTCGCACGGTACCAGAAGATATCTTCCGACATTTTGTGCTGGTTTATCGTGTGAACAACGAGAACCTGGACAGTGCCAGACAGGTGTTTTTCAATGAGTTAAAGCCTCGCATCAAGAATATGTCCATGTATGACGCCGCCTTGGAGGTGAACCACTGGTGTCACGAGAAGGTGGCTTACCGTCCCTCCGACAGTCGCACCTCTGCCCCACTCGCCACCGTCCGCACCGCCTTGGGCCGCTGTGGTGAGGAGTCTACCTTCACCGTCACCGCCCTCCGCGCTGTCGGCATCCCCGCTCGCCAATGCTACACGCCCCGCTGGGCACACACCGACGACAACCACGCCTGGGTAGAGGTCTGGGTGAACGGCCAATGGTATTTCATGGGCGCCTGCGAACCCGATCCGGAGCTGAATATGGGATGGTTCGCCATTCCCTCTACCCGCACCATGATGGTGCATTCCGTTGCCTTTGGAAAATACAACGGTTCTGAAGAAGTTACCCAGCAAACTGACCTCTTCTCTCGCATCAACATGCTCTCTAATTATGCTGATACTAAGAAGATTACCGTGCAGGTACTCGACCATGACTTCAATCCTGTTGAAGGAGCTACCGTCAAATTCAAGCTCTATAATTATGCCGAATACTACCCTATCGCCACACAAACCACTGACAAAAACGGCATTGCCCATCTTACCACGGGTATAGGCAGTCTGCTGATATGGGCTACCGACGGCTACCATTACAACTATGCGCCTCTGGATATACACCAGCAGGATTCTATCGCCATCAGTCTCGATCGACTGCCGTACGAAAGCTACAAAGAATTGTTCACCATGGTACCCCCTGCGGGGAAAAGCAGTGTAACTGTTGCCGACAAAGCAAAATCGGAGCGCAACGCCCACCGGCTGCAGTACGAGGATTCGCTGCGCAACGCTTACATGGCGACTTTCAAAACCGAAGCGGATGCCGCCGACATCGTGAACGAGAATCTTACTACCGAACAGATTGGCTACTTCCTGAAGAAAAGCGAGGGTAACTACGCCGAGCTCATCGACTTTCTGAACATGCATCAGCAAAAAGACCGTTATTTGTATTTATATGATTTTTTGAATTCATTATCAGATAAAGACTTAAGAGACTTTTCTAAAGAAATACTTGAAGACCATATCACCCAATTCAAAGAGACAGAAGATCCTTATTCATTATATATTTATAAGAAAGGTATCATCTCCCCGCGCATTGCCAATGAAGGACTCAGACCTTGGCGTAGCTATTTAAAGGAGCATCTGACCCAGGACATGGTGATGAACCCCAACTATCAGAATGTCAAGCAGTGGATGGAGCATAATATCACCCTCGACGACGAAGGCAACTATTACAACTGCCCTATCTCCCCCATCGGCGTATATGAATTGCGTCGGGCGGATGCACATTCACGCGATATCTTCTTTGTGGCGGCTTGCCGCGCCCTGAACATTCCCGCATACATGGATAATGCTACTGGTCAATTATTTGCCTATGACAAGAGCCAATGGCATATCGTCAATTTCGGTCCGGCAAAGAAGGAGATTCCTACAGGCACTGTGGTGATTCACTATGATAAAAAACAGAAGCTGCAGCCCGTTTACTGGACTCATTTCACCATTGCAAAATACGATGAAAGCGAAGGCGATTTTATCACTTTCGACTATGAAAACGACCCGCGAGTAAGCACTTTCCCCATTACTTTGGAGCTGGAAAGAGGCTATTACATGCTGTCCACTGGCAACCGCTACACCGACGGAACGGCCCTGTCTCGCATTGAGTTTTTCTATGTCAAACCAGACAAACAAATTGATTTGGATTTGATTATCAGGGATTTGGACGAACAGAATTCCGATTATGGCCAAATCGATTTACAGTACAGATTAGCAGAAAATTACGGGAAGAAGACGGTCAAAGAGCTGACCAAAGGCCACCCTTTGTTGCTCTGCTTCATCGACCCGAGTCGCGAGCCCAGCAAACACCTGTTGAAAGACATCGCCTCTCATGCCCGCGAGTTTGAGCAGCGTGGCTATGCGGTAATTTTTGTGGTGCCCGGAGACAAAAACGCGGCGGATTTCAACTTCAGCAACTGGAAATTGCCCGCTCAGAGTGAATTGGTGGAGGATGAGGGCAAACAATGGCAGAACAATGTGCTAACACACACCAAATCAACATTTACCGACAATTATCCACTGGTGATTTTCGCCGACAAAGAAGGCAAGATTCTCTTCAAGAGTGAAGGTTACCGCATCGGCACCGGCAATGAAATATTACAGAAAATGCATTGACGTTTCACATCATGTAGAGACGTTTCCTGAAACGTCTCCGGAACAAAATAACCCAAAATTGACATAGAGACGTTTCAGGGAACGTCTCTACAGACAATAAAATCATTTACCTTTTCGTTATTCAAAACGGATGAAAAAAATTTCAAGAAATATGCTGATCCTCCTCATGACCCTGTTGCTTTGCATGATGGGCGCCAAAGCCCAGCAGCCTTCCACTCCTGTGGTCATAGAGCAAATTGCGCAAAGTATTGCCGTGGATCCGCAAGGCAATATCTACGCTGTGAACGACGCAACTCTATACAAATACGCTCCCGACGGCACCCTACTCTATACCTATAATGACAATCTGTTGGGTCATATTTCCTCTATCGATGTGGACAACCCTTTGAAAATCATGTTATTCTACCATGATGCCGGCTTCATCGTGTTCCTGAACGACAAGCTTTCTGCTATTGGCGACAAGGTTGATCTGTTTTCCAAGGGATTAACGACTATTGGCCTAGCTACTTATTCCACTAAAAACGAGCTGATTTTGTACGATGAAAGCAATACCGACCTCATTTTGATGGATTTCTATTTCAGGGAGAAAGAACGGATTCATTATGATTTCACTGAATTTCAGCCGATTCAGTTGACCAATGTGAATGAAAAAATAAATGTGATGCAAGACCCGCGGCAGGGAGTGTTCTTTTTTGACAATTTCGGCACCTTTGATAAAAATATCGCCATTACCTCTGAACTTCCTATTCAAATTGTCAAAGACAATATATTATATGTAAAAGACAATCAGTTAAACAGATATAACTATCAACGATTAGAGCAACAACAGCTCTGCGAGATTCCTGAAGAAGTTGTTCAAGTGCTTGTTTATCAAGACAAAATCATTTTGTTGGATGATAAATCCATAAAAATTATTCAGCAGGATAAGAATCAGAAATAAATTTGACTATCTTTGCAAAGATGAATTGAGCCGTAGGAGCTGGAGACACGGGATAGAATTCAAAAAGACAATTATTCACAACCATAAAATTCAATATCATGAAAAAAACAGGCGTAATCATCGGAATTATCGCAGCCGTGGCATTTTTTGCCGCTGTATGGGTTGCAGGTTATTACTTCTACAAGACCAAAGGTCCTGCCAAAACCATGTCGGTAGTGGGTTTGGCTGAACAGGATTTTGAATCGGACTTGATTGTATGGGACTTGAACTATTCCGTTCGGAACATGAACATGAAAGATGCGTACAGTATGCTCAAGCAACAGAACAATGTGGTGAAAGAGTATCTGAAAAGCAAAGGTCTCAGCGATGACGAAATGATTTTCAACGCCGTGACCCACTATGCCGATAACGACTGGGAATGGAATGAAACCGCCAGAAGAAGTTTTGAGGTTTTCAAAGGCTATGTACTCACCCAGAGCATCCGTATAGAATCCACTGACGTAGAGAAAGTTGAGAAGATCTCACGCGAAGTCACCGAATTGTTAGACCAAGGTATTCAAATTGACGGGAACAATGTGTCTTATTATTATACCAAGTTGGCTGACCTGAAGATTGAGATGCTGGCCAATGCCACCAAGGATGCCCGCAACCGCGCCGAAACCATCGCCAAAAACGCCGGTTCAAGCCTTGGAGGTTTGAAAACCGCCAATATGGGGGTATTCCAGATTACGGCTCCCAACTCTGCTGACGAGGATTACTCATGGGGTGGTACCTTCAACACCAGCTCCAAACAAAAGAGAGCCAGCATTAACATGAAGCTCACTTATTACGTCAAATAATTGACATTTAGCTATTTGAATTTCAGAAAAAAAATAATAAACGAAAAAAACATGGCAAACTTAGAACCTAAAATTGTATTCGATTTCTTCGATGAAATCTGTAAAGTTCCCCGTCCCTCCAAGAAAGAGGAAAAAATCTCCGCATGGCTGGTTGAAACCGGCAAGAAATTAGGCTTGGAGACCAAACGCGACAAAATCGGTAACGTGCTGATTAGCAAGCCCGCCACTCCTGGTAAGGAGAATGTGACCCCAATCATTTTCCAGGCTCACATGGACATGGTTTGCGAGAAGAACAACGACACCAAGTTTGACTTCGAGAAAGACGCCATCCAGTCGTATGTGGACGGCGAATGGATGAAGGCCAAAGGCACCACCCTGGGTGCCGACGACGGTATCGGCATGGCCATGGCATTGGCAATTCTGGCATCCAAAGACCTGGAACACGGTCCGGTAGAATGTCTTTTCACAGTAGATGAAGAGACTGGTCTGACCGGTGCGTTTGCCCTCGAACCCGGATTCATGAAAGGCAAAATGTTGCTCAACCTTGACTCTGAAGACGAAGGCCAGTTCTTTATCGGCTGCGCCGGTGGCAAAGACACCGTGGCTACTTTCGACTGCGAATGGGATGAAGATATCGACAAG
>JAGCSI010000068.1 GCA_017964255.1 Bacteroidales bacterium
CACAGGCATCAACCGAAAACAATTGAGCCATTACGTGACTGGATATCGTAAACCCTCAGCAAAAACCATACAGCGTATTCAGACAGGTGTGACCAATTTTGCCAAGGCATTACAGCATGCTGTATTAGTGTAAAAATTTCATTATCTTTGCAAGTTTTATTGATTAGGACTAAATGAAAAGAAATATTCGCATACTAACCCTACTGTTTCTTCTGCTTACTGATTGGTTATCAGCATATTCCACCTCCATCCTCATTCCGATGGACATGGATCAGAAGAATCACCTGAAAGCCTACGGCATCGCCTATTTCGCCATCAAGGAAGGCGTTGATGCCAGCTGGCTACTCAACTACCGTGGCGGCAGCTTTATGTTCGCATACTCGAGCAAGGTGGAAGACGAGTGCATTATCCGTGGGGTGAGCTACCAGGTAATTGCCGATGTACAGGCCAACAGCATCCGTCAGGAGATTGCCGCTGTGGAAAACAATATGAATGAAGTCAAGCTGACGAAAGTGCCCAAAATCGCCGTATATTCCCCGAAAAACAAGCTGCCATGGGACGATGCGGTGACGCTGGTTCTGACTTATGCGGAAATACCCTACGATGTGATTTACGATGAGGAAGTCATCAAAGGCGAGCTGCCCAAATACGACTGGCTGCACCTGCATCACGAGGACTTTACCGGCCAATACGGCAAATTCTGGGGCAGCTTCCGCAACGCCGCCTGGTATATCCAAGATGTGAAAGAAAACGAGGAGCGCGCACAGCGACTGGGCTATAGCAAGGTTTCTGACATGAAACTGGCTGTGGTGAAGCAAATCCGCAACTTTGTGGCCGGTGGAGGCTACCTCTTCGCCATGTGTTCCGGACCCGACAGCTTTGACATTGCCTTGGCCGCTGAGGATGTTGACATCTGTGACGTCATGTTCGACGGCGACCCGATGGATCCCAACGCCCAGGAAAAACTCAACTACGACAACACCTTCGCTTTCACCAATTTCAAAATTGAAAAGAACCCTTATAAATACGAGGTTTCCGATATTGATGTGGACCCGACGGTGCATATCAGCAATCGGAAAAACGACTATTTCACCTTGTTTGAGTTTTCCGCCAAATGGGATCCTGTGCCCACCATGTTGTGCCAGAACCACCTGACCGTGATTCCCGGTTTCATGGGACAGACCACCGCTTTCCGCAAAGCCTTGATCAAACCCACAGTCACCATCATGGGCGAATCAAAGATTTTTGACGAAGCCCGCTACATTCATGGCGAGTACGGCAAAGGCACCTGGACTTTCTACGCCGGCCACGACCCCGAGGATTACCAGCACTTGGTGAATGACCCTCCCACCGACCTCAACCTCTTCCCCAACTCGGCAGGCTACCGCCTGATATTGAACAATGTGCTCTTCCCCGCCGCCAAAAAAGAAAAACAGAAAACCTAATATTTACCACTACAAAACTCATTCATGGAACAGAAATTAGCTATCATCACCGGTGCCAACGGAGGCATGGGTGCCACTTTGGTTCGCGACGTAGCCAATGCCGGCTACCATGTCATCATGGCCTGCAAAGACCTGACCAAAGCCACCCCTGTATATGAGCAACTCCGGCAAAACAAGCCCGACCAGATAGAACTGATGCATTTGGACCTGGCCTCTTTCGAGTCCATCAAAAGCTTTGTCGACCAAGTGCAGCAGCAATACTCCCGCTTGGACCTGCTGCTCAACAATGCGGGCACGCTGTGCCACAAGGCGGAAGAAACGGCCGAGCATTACGAAAAGACAGTGGGTGTAAACTATTTAGGCCATTACGTGCTGTCTCATCTGTTGCTTCCGATGATGGGAAAAGGCACGAGAGTGGTCAATATGGTATCGCTGACCGTTCGCTACGGACACCTGAAACCCACGCTGTTCCAGCCAGTCAGCCAAAAGAAATTCAACCGTTTTGTCACCTATTCCGACTCCAAAAAGGCCTTTTTCTACTTCACCATGGATGCGGCGGAAAAATGGGCAGATCGGGGTATCACCGTCAACTGTGCCGACCCGGGCATTGTGAGCACCAACATCATCAGGATGGGCAACATTGTGGTGGACAAACTCTGCGACTGGTTTTTCCGACCCATCATCAAGACTCCGACCCAAGGAGCCTCCACCATGCTGCGATTGGCTTTGGACCCGGATCTGGAGGGACAAACAGGCGGCTTTTATGTCAACAAAAAACTGAAAAAAGTGAAAAGCGAGGTGCTGAACAGTCCCGAACGCACCATGCTGCGAGAATTAACCCAAGAAATCACCCGTCAACACGGATTTAACTTTTAATCAATGTCATCACAACCCACACAACTACCTCCCTTTTTGCAGGCAGGCGACACCATCGGCATTGTGGCTCCCGCCCGCAAAGTTTCCGAAGAGGAAATGCAACCCGCCATCCAATGGCTCACTAAAGAAGGCTTCCAAGTGCTTCAGGGAGAACATCTTTATGCCGACAACAACCAGTTCGCCGGCTATGACTCCGAACGCGCCAAGGACTTCCAGTCCATGCTCGACAACCCCGAGGTCAAAGCCATACTTTGTGCCCGTGGCGGTTACGGCTCGGTCCGCATCATCGACCGTTTAGACTTTAGTAAATTCATGCAACAGCCCAAGTGGATTTGCGGTTTCAGCGACATCACGGTGTTCCATTCCCATGTACACCGCCACTGCCACATCGCTACCTTGCACTCCACCTTGGCCATCAACATACCCCAAAACACACCCGCTGCCAACAACAGCTTTTTATCCACTCTGCGAGGCAAGCCCCTCACCTTCAGTGGACCATCTCATCCACTGGACCATCCGGGTACAACCACTGCGGAAATTATTGGGGGCAACCTTTCCATGCTGTATTCCCTGCTCGGTTCCAATTCCGACATCGACACTGACGGAAAAATTCTCTTTATCGAAGACTTGGATGAGTATCTCTACCATATCGACCGCATGATGATGAACCTGAAACGCAACGGCAAGCTGGATCATCTGGCCGGATTGATTATCGGCGCCATGTCAGACATGCACGACAATGCCATTCCCTTCGGAAAAACCGCTGAGGAAATTGTGGCGGAGCATTGCGCCAATTATGACTATCCTGTCGGCTTCGGTTTTCCCGCCGGCCACATCAAAGACAACCGCACTTTCATCATGGGAGGGAAAGCCCGCCTTGAAGTGCATGATACCAACAGCGTGCTAACTTATGATATTCAATAACCAACAGCTATCACTAAGAACCCTGCCATGAAAAAATTCTGCCACATAATGCTGAAACTGATGGGCTATAAAATTGACACGGTCAACATCGCCCCGGAAGCCAAGAAATGCGTATTGGTTTTTGCCCCGCACACCAGTCTGAGCGATTTCCTCATCGGCTGGATGGCCCTCAAGGACATGGGCGTAAAAACAGCCTTCGTCATGAAAAAAGAGGCGTTCTTCTTCCCTGTCAAATACATTTTCAAAGCTATGGGTGCGGTTCCCGTTGACCGTCAACACGGAGCGCACTTCCCCGAATTTGCCGCTGACCTCATCAAAAACAGCGACGAAATCGCATTTCTGATTTCCCCCGAAGGTACCCGCAAGCGCGTGGACAAATGGAAAAAAGGCTTCTATAAAATCGCCCAACTGGCCGATGTACCCCTTCTGTTAGGCTATTTGGACTACCGCAGCAAACGCGGGGGTGTAGGTCCAGTTATTTATCCTTCAGGAGATTATGAAAAAGACCTTGAAACCATTCAGCCTTATTATTATGGCATGCACGGACTCAAAAAAGGAAGGTTCCACTTGGAGGACAAGCCATACGCCCATCCCGATTGGTTAGAAAAATAAAAGTTTGAGATTATGTCAAAGTTTGAGCCCAACATACTGCTTCAGTTAGCCGAAAAGTATTACCACACTCCCTGCACCAAAATCGAGAAGATTCCGCAATCGGGTTCGGTACGCATCTATTGCCGACTGCTTTTTGACGGAAAACCCAGCTTGATGGGCGTGTATAACGAGGATGTGGCCGAAAACCGCGCCTTCTTTGCCTACACGCGCTTCTTCGGCGAGCATGGTGTGAATGTGCCGCAACTGCTGAGCATCCACGACAACGAGCAATACTACCTCTTGAGCGACCTGGGCGATGAAACTTTGTACTCTTTCCTGCTGCAACATCGTGATGGACAAACCCTTGCCCCCGAAGTAACCGAATACTACCGGAAAGTCATCCGTCAGCTGCCACTAATCCAGATGACCGGCAAACAAGGCCTGGATTTCTCAGTGGCCTATCCCCGTCACGCCTTCGACCGGCAGTCGATGCAATGGGACCTCAACTACTTCAAATATTACTTCGTCAAACTGGCCCGCATCACCTTCGACGAGCAAAAACTGGAAGATGATTTCCAGACACTGATGGACGAGTTGCTGCAATGCGACAGCGACTTCTTCCTGTACAGAGACTTCCAGTCGCGCAACATCATGATTCATGATGGAGAAGTATATTTTATTGATTATCAAGGCGGAAGAAAAGGCTCCTTTTTTTACGACATCGCCTCTTTGCTCTTCGACGGCAAAGCAGACCTGCCTTTTGACCTAAGAGAATCTCTATTAGATTTATATCTTTCTGAATTACAGAAACATATACAAATTGACACCACTGATTTCAGAAAACATTTCTATAGTTTTGTCCTGATCCGCATCATGCAAGCTATGGGAGCCTACGGATATCGTGGCTATTTCGAGAAAAAAAGCCACTTTTTGCAGAGCATTCCCTACGCCATGACCAACATCAACTACCTGTTGACAGGCGACAAATTGCCCGACAGCATTCCCTACCTGAAAAACATCCTGCAGCAACTTACACGGGTGGACTGGACCTTCATGACCGGTGGCAAGGCTCCAGCAAAAGACGACCACCGCTTGCATGTACTGGTGCAAAGTTTCTCTTTCAAGAAAGGCGTGCCGCAAGACCCCAGCGAAAACGGCGGAGGCTTTGTGTTCGACTGCCGCTGTCTACCCAACCCCGGTCGTGAGCCGCAGTATCGAAGTTTTTCGGGCAAGGATGCCTGTGTGAAGGAATATCTGGAACGCTATGAAGAGGTGGACCGCTTCAAACAACAAGTCCTCAGCATCATCGACATGGCCGTGGACAATTACATTGATCGCGGTTTCAACCACTTGATGGTCAGTTTCGGTTGTACTGGTGGCCAGCACCGCTCCGCCTACTTTGCCGAATGTGCCGCTGCCCATCTCCGTGCCAAATACCCCGACATTCTCGTCGAGCTCCGTCACCGGGACTGCCCGTGCTAAAAACTAATCTAAAGCAGACTTTCCCTAATCACCTTTGCAATACTCTCGGCATCGAAGCCCAATTCCTTGTACAATGACGGAATATCACCATGGGGAACGAAACGATCGTTAACGGCAACATGACACAAACGGTTTGGCAAATGATGCTCGCTCAAGTATTCGGAAACTGCAGAGAACAAACCGCCCTTGGTCACACCATCTTCAATGGTTATCAGCACCTTATGACGGGAAGCAATATCGGCTAACAAGGCTTCATCCAAAGGTTTCAGGAAACGCATGTCCACATGGGTCGGATTGATATTCTCGGCTTTCAGCAGTTCTATCGCCTCGGTCACATTATTGCCCAAAGGTCCCAATGACAGCACCGCCACATCGCTCCCCTCGTGCAAAATACGCCCTTTGCCTATTTCCAGCCGCTCTGGCGCGCTTTTCCAATCCACAAGCACCCCCCTGCCCCTCGGATAGCGAACGGCAAAGGGAAGGCCTTTTTCGCGAGCATTCTGCCAAGCCGTGAACATCATATTGCGCAACTCGTGCTCATTGAGCGGCGAGGCGATAATCATATTGGGAATAGAGCGCAGGAAAGCCAAATCAAAAATGCCCTGATGGGTGGCACCATCCTCGCCAACCACACCACCACGGTCAATGCAGAAAATGACTGGCAGCTTCTGCAGGGCCACATCATGCACAATTTGGTCGTAAGAACGCTGCAGGAAAGTGGAATATACATTGCAGAAAGGTATCATGCCGCCCACAGCCAATCCCGCTGAAAAAGTCACCGCATGTTGCTCGGCAATACCCACATCAAAAACTCTGTCGGGATACACCGCATCCATGATGGTCAGTGAACAACCCGTAGCCATGGCAGGTGTGATACCCACCACTTTCTCATCCTGTCGGGCGAACTCCAGTATCGTTTCGCCAAACACATCCTGATATTTAGGAGGCTGGTTGTTGCCATCGCTTTTGATCAACTGTCCTGTTTCGGGGTTGAACTTGCCTGGTGCATGATAGGTGGTCTGGTGTTCCTCCGCCAGCTTCAAACCCTTGCCCTTCACGGTAATCACATGCAACAGTTTGGGACCTGGAATGGATTTCAAGTCACGCAAGGTTTTCACCAAAGTCTTCACATCGTGACCATTGGTCGGTCCAAAATAACGGAAACCTAAACTCTGGAACAGGTTACTGCCACTCAACAAGAAACCTTTGATACCGTTTCCCACATTACTGATCCACAACGCTATTTTATTGGAAAACTTTCTTTTTGAAGTAAAGAAATTCCAGACTTTAGTCTTGAAATTATTATAAGAAGGCGAAGAAGTAATATGCAGCAAATACTTGCTCATAGCACTGCGGTTATCGTCAATCGCCATCTTGTTGTCGTTCAGAATCACCAGCATATTCACATTTCTGATGCCGGCTTCGTTGATGGCCTCGAATGCCATGCCACCACCAATGGAAGCATCACCAATCACGGCAATATGGTTGCGTTCCGTGTCACCCGACAGCTGGGCGGCCTGCGCCATACCCAGTATCGCTGAAATGGAAGTGGAAGCGTGCCCTGTGCCAAAAGCGTCATATTCGCTTTCTCTCATCACAGGGAAACCGCTGATTCCATGATATTTACGATTAGTATGAAATTTTTCTCTTCTTCCCGTTATAATCTTATGGGCGTATGCCTGGTGCCCCACATCCCATACCAGTTTATCATTCGGAGTATCAAACACATAGTGAATAGCCACCGCCAACTCCACCGCACCTAAGCTGGAGCCCAGATGACCCGGATTAGAAGCCGTTTCGGAGATGATATACTCCCTTAGTTCCTCGCACAAATGCGGGAGTTCCTCCACTTTCAGCTTCTTCAGATCCGCCGGGGAATTGATGGTGCTAAGATATTTCATGATAAAAATCTATCAATTCTTGGGTTACTACTTCATTGTTATGGTTCAATGCCACATAATGACGGGCATTTTCACCGATAATGGTACAAATATCGGGGGTTTTGACACACTTTTCTATCACCGCCACAAATTCCTCTGCCGTATCCGCAATAAAAATATTCTTTCCATTCTCTACATTCAATCCCTCGGCACCAATAGAAGTGGTGATAATCGTCTTGCCCAGTGCCATTCCTTCAATAATTTTGATTCTGATGCCGCTTCCCGAAAGTAGAGGGACAATCATGATGTCTTTGGACAACATAAACTCATTGGCACTCTCCACCTCTCCTGCAATAATCACATGGTCGGAAGCGTATCGCTGCAAGGATTCGGGAATACCGCGACCGGCCATGGTAAACGTCAATGTCGGGAACTTTTCCAATATGGCGGGAAAGACCTCCTCCAGAAACCATTCCAAGCCCTCCACATTCGGCAGCCAATTCATGCTACCCAGATGAAACAGTTCCGGCTGGTCAGACGGAATATATTCGTCTTCTGTCTCATAATTATCCATATCCAGTGCGAATGGAATCACCGTTCCCGGGGTTGACGGCGACAGCTCGTGAAAGAACTTATAATCCACATCCGAAATGGCCATATAACCGTCCAACTTGTTCATCAAGGAACATTCATAGCGTTTCAGCTGGCGATTCATCTGCTTCAGCATGAACTTCTTGAACCATGAATAATGATTTCTTGCGATACGTTCCCAGATAATATGCTCCACATTATGCAGGCGCAACACAATTTTCGCCTTGGAATATTTCCGTATCACAGGAATATAGGGTGCCACAAAGATAGACTCCAACTGAACAATGTCAAACGACTCCTGTTGCAATACCTGCGACAGCTTCTGCGCCATTTCTCTGGAGTAAAAGCGATACACATGATATGACTTGCCTTTCAACAGTGAGGCCAATGCATCGAAAACCTTCACATCCGTATCCACGAATACCGTCTCAAACCGCGTTTTCTCGAGATAGTCAGCGGGCAATATTTCTTTCCTGCAAGGGTGTTTGTGCGTTGCCAGCGACAACAACTTCACCTCGTGTCCGCTATTCAACAGACCCTGGGTAATATTATTAATCGCTATACAACCACCGTCCACAGGAGGCATAGGCGGTTTGTGACACAATTGCAATACCCTCATTATTTTTTCGCTTTTTTAATTGATTGTAATTTGAACTTTATCTTTTTGAATAATTTCTCATATGTTTCAGCAGACATCATACTGGAATCAACTGTCGCCTTATAGGTTAGTAAAATACATATCGGAATCAGTATCAATGTGGACAGCCACACCCCTCCGAAAGCCGACATCTCTCCCGACAAGGCCATATTTTTTCCGAAAGCGGTAATCATGAAATAAAACGTGAAAAAAGCCACTGTAATCACCAAAGGGATACCGATGCCACCTTTTCGGATGATAGCCCCCAATGGAGCGCCAATAAAGAAGAACAACAAACAAGCCAGCGAAAAGGTGAATTTGTTATGATATTCCACCTGGTATGCACGCATCGACATTTCCCTGAAATAAACATCCTGTTCGGCAAATTTAGCGGAACTAACCACTGCCTCCGCATTTTGCCGCGCGTACTGATAAGCATCCATTTTTTGCTGAGCTGTAAGGGGTTTCAATGAATCCAAAGGGATAAAAGGCTTCATAACCTCTTTATACCGGATATAGTTGGTGAAATAATATAAATTGTTGATAAAACCTTGTGGGACCTCCTGCTGAGCCCGATCTACCATAACCTTCAGTGTGTCTATTTTCTCCGACAACATTGCCAAAGGCATAGCTTGTTGCGATGAGGAAAAGAATTCCTCGTCGCTTTCCTGCAACTCGAAAGAGGAGAGGTCGAAACGTTTGTACTGCTCCTTGAATGTGGCTCTGTTCAACGGTTGTGAAGCATCTCGACTTTCCGTGTTTACACTCTCATCCCAAAAGAAACCATCATACAATATGAACAGCAGATTTTTGCCATCATCGGTCATTCTCATGGTTCCGGACTTGGCGTAAGTCATAGTCACATTTCCCTGATGGCGGGAATGATCATATATCAGCACATCCTCAATGGTAGTATTATCCGCGTGTTTTTTTCCGATACGGATAGTAATATCATCAAAACCCGTGTAAAAAGTACCGCTTTCAATATTCAATGCTGGTTTTTGCTCTTGAACCGTATAAATCAAAGTTCGGAGTTTCAAATTTGCCACTGGAATCACCTTGTCCGCATACCAGAACGCAAAAATTGTAAGCAATAAAGACACAATGGCTAAAGGAGCTATCATTTTGCTGATGGGAATGCCTGCGGATTTCATGGCAACCACCTCCAAACGCTCTCCCATATTGCCGAAAGTCATCAGCGAGGCCAGCAAAACGGCCAACGGAAGTGCCATGTTCATCAAAGAGCCAGCGGCATAGAACATGAATTTCAGCAGGACATGAATCTCCAAGCCCTTGCCGACCAAGTCATCCACGTACTTCCACAAGAACTGCATCAACAGGATAAAAATGGCCACAAAGAAAGTCAGGATCAAAGGTCCTAAAAAATTTCTGATAATATATCGATAAACGATCTTCATTAGAAATCGCCCAGGGTTTCCGGCAGTTGAGCCAAAGCGGCGGCAGCCTGTTCGTCATTGGGAGGTGTTCCGTGCCACTTATGGGTTCCCATCATGAAATCAACGCCCATTCCCATCTCGGTTTTCATCACTACTACTACTGGTTTGCCATGGAACAAAGCGTTTTTGGCTTTTTTCATCGACTCTACCACCTCTTCCATCTTGTTACCGTCCATTTGCATCACCTGCCAGTTGAAAGCCTCAAATTTAGCTGTAATTTCTTTCAGCGAACAAACTTCATCGGTCGGACCGTCAATTTGTTTCCCATTGAAGTCCACTACAGCAATCAGATTATCCACCTGTTTGGCACCCGCAAACATCACCGCTTCCCATACCTGGCCTTCCTGCAACTCACCGTCACCGGTCAATGCATACACCACATGCTGGTCGCCGTTGTTCTTTTTCGCCAATGCGGCTCCAATAGACACAGACAAGCCTTGTCCAAGCGAACCTGAAGCAATACGGATTCCCGGAATTTTCTCTACGGGTGTCGGATGACCTTGCAAGCGTGTTCCCAACTTGCGGAAAGTAGCCAATTCAGAAACTGGTAAATAGCCGCGACGTGCCATCACACTGTACAATACCGGAGTGATATGTCCATTAGACAAGAAAAACATATCCTGTCCCACACCATCCTGAGTGAAAGTCTCCGGGGTCACTTCCATCAGTTCAAAATAAAGAGCTGTCAAAAAATCAGCGCAACCCAGTGATCCTCCGGGATGACCTGATTTGGCGCCATGGACCATTCTGATAATATCTCTGCGGACTTGGGCAGCGATAGTTTTTAATTCATCAATTGTTGCCATAATGATTATTTTTTAAATTCAGCGGCAATAGCGGATGCAGTGCTCTTGAATTCCTCCTCTGTCAATTTCACACGTTCTTTCTTGAAATCCAAATCTCCCACATTGTTGATAGGCACCAGATGGATATGGGTATGCGGCACATCCAAACCTATTACCGCCACACCGATACGCTTACAGGGGCATGCTTTTTCCACTGCAAGTGCCACCTTTTTGGCAAACACCATCATCTCGGCCAAAGTCTGGTCATCCAAATCAAAAATGTAGTCGTTCTGTACTTTTGGCACGACCAATGTGTGACCCTTTGCCAAGGGACTGATATCCAAAAATGAATAAAACTTTTCGTTTTCGGCTACTTTATAAGAAGGAATTTCTCCTTTGATGATTTTTGTGAATATAGTTTCCATAATGCTTATCTTGTTACATCCATGATTTCAAGTTTGATAATACCCACTGGCACTTTAACCTCCACTGTCTCTCCTTTCTGTTTTCCAATCAAAGCTTTGGCAATAGGAGAGGTCACAGATATTTTACCCGATTTCAGGTCCGATTCAGACTCAGGGACCAAAGTATAGGACATCACCATGTTATTCTGAAGATTCTTTACCTGTACTTTGGAATAAATCAGAATTTTGGACACATCAATCTTGGACTCGTCCAGAATACGGGCATTGGCTACCAGATTTTTCAACTTGGCGATTTTCAGTTCCAACATACCCTGAGCCTCTTTAGCAGCATCGTATTCAGCGTTTTCCGACAAATCTCCTTTATCACGCGCTTCGGCGATAGCGGCAGAAATTCTCGGTCTTTCCACACTTTCCAGCTGTTTGAGTTCTTCTTTCAGTTGTTCCAAACTTTCTTTTGAATAGTATTTAATCGTATCCATAATAAAATTATTGTGTTCGTTATACAAATAAAAGAGGCTTAACTAAAAGCCC
>JAGCSI010000069.1 GCA_017964255.1 Bacteroidales bacterium
ACCCAGAAACGGTGGCCGAAGCCGTCTTCCTTGGCGATGAAGTCGTATTCGGGAGCTTCGTGGCGAACGATGTTGTTCACGATAGCGTCGATTTCATCCACAGCGGGATAAGCGAAGAAAACGGGTTCCACATTGGCATTGGTGATGCGCACGTGTTTCATACGGTCTTCCTCTTTGTCCTTGCGGGTCAACTCATGTTTCTTGATGATTTTGTTGACATAATCCTCGCTGTAAGCGCAGGCCACGATACCATACTGCCAGTGGGCGTTGGCATCTTTCGGGTTCATGCTCTGGGCATAGATATAGAGTTTGTCTTCCTCATCTCGTTTCAGCCAGCCATAATCTTTGAAGGTGTTGAAGTTTTTCACCACCTGAAGATAAACTTCGGGAGAGTGCTCGTCGGTGCCAACGGGCAGGTCGATTTCAGCCTTGGTGACATGCAGCAGACTGTACGGATTGCCTTCGGCTTCCTTGCGGGCTTCTTCAGAGTTCAGCACGTCGTAGGGACGTGAGGCTAACTTTTCTACGATTTCTTTGGGAGGACGTAATCCCTTAAAAGCTTTGATAACTGACATAATAATTATATTTAAGGTTGATAAATTCTGCTGGCAAAGATACAAAAAATAATTGGCAAATTAGCAAATTAGTTAATTAGCAAATGTGTGAATAAGAGAATGTGCAAATGAATAATTCAAAAATCAAAGTTCAAGATTCAAAATTTATAAATTGTCGTCTTTTTTGAATTCTGAATTTTGAATTCTGAATTTCAATAGAAGAATCCCATGTAACCGAAATTTTTTGTATTTTTGTAGGTTATTTTAGAAATATATGATAACACAGGTTGATTTATTGGAAACCCCTATTGAATTCCTGAAAGGTGTGGGGCCGAAGCGTGCGGATATCCTGCGGAAGGAGTTTGAGATTTTCACTTTTGAAGACCTGTTGTTGTATTATCCTTATCGCCATATCGATAAGTCGAAGATTTACCATATTGCTGATATTCAGTCAGAAGGAGCTTATATTCAGCTGAAAGGAAAGATTGTCTCCTGTGAGCTGGTGGGTCAGCAGCGTGGCAAGCGTTTGGTGGCGCAGTTTATGGACGAGACGGGCACCATTGAGCTGGTTTGGTTCAACGGTATCAAATGGGTGCAGGATATGCTGAAAGAAAACCGCGAATTCATTGTTTTCGGTAAACCTACGCTGTTCAACCATCATTGGAATATTACCCATCCCGAACTGATAGACCCCAAGACACAGCCGCAGTCGCTGGTGCCGACCAACTTCCAGCCGCTGTACAATACTTCCGACAAAGCCAAACGTGCCGGAGTGGACTCCAAGGCGATTTCTAAAATGGTGATGTCGCTGCTGCCTCAGGTGAAGGATGTTATCGGCGAAAGATTGTCGGAGGACATACGGAGCCATTTGAAGTTGATGCCGCTGAAAGAGGCTTTGTGCAATATTCATTATCCTGCTGATATGCAGGCGCTTTCGCAGGCACAGTTGCGACTGAAATTCGATGAGCTGTTTTTTACCCAACTGAAACTGCTGAAACTGAAACTGCTGAATTCACAAAAGTACAAAGGTCATGTTTTTTCAGTTGTAGGTGATTATTTCAATATTTTCTATAAGAATTATTTGCCTTTCCCACTGACGAATGCCCAGAAGCGGGTTATCAAGGAAATTCGTGCGGATATGGGCAGCGGAAGGCAGATGAACCGACTGCTGCAAGGCGATGTGGGTAGTGGAAAGACGATAACGGCACTGATGCTGATGCTGATAGCCAAGGATAATGGTTTTCAGTCATGCCTCATGGCCCCTACGGAGATTCTGGCCACCCAGCATTTCGAAACCATCAAGCGCTATTTGTCCTCCATGAACATGAGGGTTGAGTTCCTGTCAGGTTCGACCAAAGCTGCCAAACGGCGCGAGCTGCACGAGGCATTGCGAAGCGGGGAAATCGATATTCTGATTGGCACACATGCGCTGATTGAGGATGAGGTTCAGTTCAAGAACCTCGGTTTTGTGGTGATTGACGAGCAGCATCGCTTCGGGGTGGAACAGCGTGCCAAGTTGTGGAAGAAAAACACCATACCGCCACATGTTCTGGTGATGACGGCCACCCCGATTCCAAGGACTTTGGCTATGACGCTGTATGGCGACCTCGACTTGTCGGTGATTGATGAGCTTCCCCAAGGACGTAAGCCGATTATCACCGCCCATTATTTTGAGAAGGACAGGTTGCGCCTGAATGGTTTCCTGAAAAAAGAAATCGCCAAAGGCCGTCAGATTTTTGTGGTGTATCCGCTCATTCAGGAGTCGGAAAAGATGGACTTGCAGGATCTGATGGCGGGCTACGAGGCCATGTCGCAGTCGTTTCCGCTACCTCAGTACGCTTTGGGTATTGTACACGGCAAGATGAAGCCCGAGGAGAAGGATTTCGAGATGCAGCGTTTCATCAAGAACCAGACTCAGATATTGCTTTCTACCACGGTGATAGAGGTGGGCATTGATGTGCCTAACGCCACAGTGATGGTGGTGGAGAATGCCGAGCGTTTCGGACTGTCGCAGCTGCACCAGCTGCGGGGCAGAGTGGGGCGCGGCGGCGAGCAGTCGTACTGTATTCTCATGTCGGGTGACAAATTGACCAACGAGAGCAAGCAACGCCTCGACGCGATGGTGTCGACCAACGACGGCTTTGAAATTGCCAATATCGACCTCAAGTTGCGCGGCCCCGGTGATTTACAGGGCACCCAGCAGAGTGGCATTTTGGATTTCAAGATTGCCGATCTGGTGAAGGATGAGAAGCTGGTGGTGTACACCCGCAATCTGGCGATGAGCCTGCTCGACAACGATCCTGAGTTGTCCAAGCCTCAAAACGCTCCCATTGCCCGTTACCTCGCCGAGTTGATGCGGAAAAATGTGTACTGGGGGATGATAAGTTAAGATTCTCATACTTTTCCACAGATGGAAAAGTATGCAAAAGATCTTCGCCGACATGAATGCCGCCCGCTCTGTCCGTCCTCTGACAGCGGCGGCAAAAGTAAACTGGACGCTAACGCGCTTTTGCACGCCGCTGTAGGTGGCCGTCCATTCACACCGCTTCCGCACCGCATGTCGGCATTGCCAACGCTTATATCATCAGGGTAATACGGAACCCGTTAGGACTGCAGTGCTTGGTAGAAGAAATGAGGAAAAGATAAATTCCTATTCTATTAGATTCGATGAAGGAGCGAGTGCAGAAGCAAAGCTTGCTTTGATTATGCCGGGCGAGGAGGAGAAAGGTGGTAAAGCCCCTAACGGGCGCCCGGAGACCGGACCAGTATAATTCCCCTTCTTCAAGAAGGGGTGGCCGAAGGCCGGGGTAGTGAAATATACATCACGGCGAAGCCGTACCTCTTGTGCCTCGAAGAGGCAAGATCTTAATAACCCCAGATGAGCGTAGCGTAATCTGGGGGTGCGGGACCTATGTATCTCCTCCGCGGTGCAGGTATCGTTTGCCCCGAAGCACAAAACCATGTCACCGCGGAAGGGATATCTCACAGTCGATGAAAAAAATTACATGCTCATCCCGCCCAAAAGTATGAATTTCGTAGAAAAGAACATTTTTTATAACGTGTGCCATTATTTGGCATATGTTTGTTTTAATTTTGCAGAAAATTAAAAACAATATCACTATGACTCCACACAAATTTTCGTATGAGGGTATTTTTGATTTGGAAAGAAAGCACCATGAAGATATCCTGAAACGCAAGCCTTTGAAACATATTTTGGAAGGCAGAAGAATTCGATTCGTTAACCCTAAGGGAAGATTTGATTTCTGTTATTTCGGTGATTTTTATTTTGATACAGGAAATGTTATGATACTGATTACAAATGATTTGAGCTATACGAGGTATCATAGGCCTGACCAGTTGTCGAATACTTTATGGTCAACAGTACCGGTGATTTTTGCCGGGGTTGAGACTGGCTTTAAGGATGATGACGGAAACGAGATTTTTACTTACGATTACTGCGATTTTGGTAGATATAGGCTCATAGTTCAATACTTGAGTTTTGACGAACCCTGCCTGATGGCGGACAATCATTCGGTGCCCCTGTCATGGGCAAAAGAACACGGCGGATTCAGGAAATCCGGAACGACTTTGTATGACTTGAAAAAAGAAATGTTTGAGGTTTTCAACCCTTGGGAAATTTGGCGGATAAATCAATTTAATGATGCAGAAGAACGGGAAAAGGCACATAATGCTCTGAAAGAGCCAGTGTTTGTTGATGGTTTGCCAGCACCAAGCAAGAAATGGTCAAGAACCTATTCAGATATTGATGATGTAATGGATGATGATGCAGTGTTGGTTTATTTCAGAAGCTCGGATAAGGAGACTGTTCCAGATGAAGACGGAGAATTATATGAGCAGTATGTTTATTACATAGACAACTATCCGTCAAGTGAAGTCAAGCAGAAATATGAAATGGTTATGGACCATGAAAATTACCAGCAATTATTGTATGAGCTGATGCTAAAAGCCCACAGAACTCCCGAGAAGTGCTTTGTGCTATGTGATTTCTTTGAGAGTATTGTGATGTGCGACAATTGCAAGAAAGAATTCGCACAATATTTCAAGCCATTGTCTGAATACCAAATACTAAATGTTGTTGTGCCACGATGGATTGTAGAGGAATTGATTATAGGGGAGATTTGAAAATTTGATTATTTTTGCAACAATCAGGGGTTCAATATAAATAGATGTGTTTGTTATTCCATTATGCCCGCGGTGCAGGCGTAGTGTTCGCTGAAGCATAAAATTTACTCGCCGCGAAAGTGAAGCATTTCAGCTAATGCAAATTTTTTTCTGTAAGTGTTATTTTTATGTATAAAAACATTACAAATAATTATTGAATATATAAAATAAATTTATATGTCTGCAGTTGTATTGATGAAAAATAAAAAATAATTGTTGAACCAGGTGAATATATTGCAAAAAAGTTATATATTTGCAGCGAAATTTCTAAAGGAAATGAAATGGAACGAATTGAGGAGATTAGCGGAAAAAAAATGGATGGTATTTGTGGCGTAATGGCAGCAAACATGACATCTACAGGCATCCTGAAAAGACATATACCATTCATATAGAACGACATGGTAGTCAGGAAGTGAAGTCGGGACTTTGTACTAAATTACTTAAACAAATTGGATGTTAATGAACTAGGAAAAATATGAAAAACAAGAA
>JAGCSI010000070.1 GCA_017964255.1 Bacteroidales bacterium
CATCGATAAACAGGATAATCTCGCCATCAGAATCAATCACCTCTTTGATGACGCTCTTCAAACGCTCCTCAAACTCGCCTTTGTATTTGGCACCGGCCACCAGAGCACCCATATCCAAAGCATACAACTGCTTGCTTTTCAGGTTCTCCGGTATATCCCCGCTCACCAATCTGTGGGCCAGTCCTTCGGCAATAGCGGTCTTACCCACACCAGGCTCGCCTATCAGAATAGGATTGTTCTTGGTACGACGCGACAAAATCTGAAGCACCCTACGAATTTCCTCGTCACGACCAATTACCGGGTCGAGTTTGCCCTTGCGGGCAGCCTCGTTCAGGTTGGTAGCGAACTTGTTCAGCGCATTGTAAGTGTCTTCGCTGGTCGAGCTGGTAGCCTTGCTGCCCTTACGCAACTCCTGAATAGCCATCTTGATGCCCTTGTCGGTCAAACCTGCATCCTTCAGAATCTTCGAAGCCTCGTCGTTGGCGGCAAAGATACCATAAAAAAGATGTTCCAGCGACACATACTCATCCTTCATCTCCTGGCTCAGCATCATAGCCTTTTGCAAAGCCGTCTGAACGCCGTTCGACAGGTACTGGTCGCCTCCGCTCACCTTCGGTATGCTCTTAAGCTGGCGTTCCACCACCTGGGCAATCACTTTCGGGTCAGCTTCCCCTTTCTTGATGATAAAAGGAATGACATTCTCGTCAGAGTCAAGTATTGCTTTCAGTATGTGCAGGTTATCTATCTTCTGCTGTTGGTTGCTCATCGCAATCATCTGTGCGTTTGCGATAGCTTCCTGTGTTTTGATTGTCAAATTATTCATGTTCATGGTTTTCAAAAATTAAAGTTACATCCCCTTTGGAGCAACAATTTTGCCAAAGCCCTCCGACTGACAAAATGGCAGAAAATCATCAACTGACTAATTTTAACATTTGCTAATTTGCTAATTGATTTTTTTGTATCTTTGCAGTTTACACATATATAAATATATTTAACTGACAATTACTGAAATATGTCCGAAGAAAAGAAAGAAGAAAGAAACAATAATTCCAAACCTTACCATAAAAAACATCGGAAGCCGTTCAGAAAACCTAATGACTCTGGCGAGCAAAGGGAGAGAAAAGAGAATTTTGAAAAGAGGGGAAATAATAACACTCCCATCAACAATGAAACTCCCGTCAACAACATTTCCGAAGAAAGCATTGTGGTAGAGGAAACTTCCGTAGTAGAAGTAGAATCAACTGAATTTCAAGAAATTAAAGAAAAAACTGCCACTATCGAAGCATCCGTCGAAGCCACTGTTGAGGCAAGCGCGGACGACACTGTTGCTCCCGTTTCCGAAGCAACTCCCAGCAAGATTGAGTCCAAAATCAAAGAGCAATTCTCTGACAAGGACCACTCGCAGGTGGAAAATCTGGACCAGTACTTAGACATGGACATCCGCACGGGCAGCAACCCCGAAGCGGACGCCATCGCCGCCAATATTTTCCTTACCCGAGGTCTTACCGAGAAACCGGATGTAGAGACTCCCCATTGCCATGAGTACCGCTACAACTGCTGTAAGTTAGCCACTTACGACTGGATTGAGAAAATGGACATCTCCTTGGATTATCTGGATTTCAACATTGCGGAGGTGCGTTTCAAAAACAGTCACAAGGATTTTTACATTCTTCCCGAGGAGGGCGTTTTCCGTGTAGGTGACATCGTGGCCGTAGAGGCCTCTCCCGGACATGACATCGGCATCATCTCCATGCTGGGCATAGCCGTCAAGAAGCAGCTGGAGCACAAACGCATCAAGCCGGAGGATGTCACGAAGAAGCTGTACCGCACCGCCCGTGTCAGCGACATTGACAAGTGGATTTCCACCGTGGATCTGGAACACACCACCATGCTGTCCTCCCGCTACATTGCCTGGGATCTGAACCTGAAGATGAAGGTCAACGACGTGGAATACCAAGGAGACGGCACCAAGGCCATCTTCTACTATTCCGCAGAGGAACGTGTTGATTTCCGCGAGCTGATCAAGATTCTGGCTGAGCAATTCCGCATCCGCATCGAGATGCGCCAAATCGGTGTCCGCCAGGAAGCCGCCCGTCTGGGAGGCATCGGCACCTGCGGTCGCGAACTGTGCTGCTCCGCTTGGCTTACCAATTTCCAGTCGGTATCCACCAACACCGCCCGCACCCAGCAGTTGTCACTCAATCCGCAGAAACTGGCCGGTATGTGCGGCAAACTGAAATGCTGTCTCAACTTCGAGCAGTCCACCTACCTTGAGGAGTCCAAAGGCTTCCCCGCCCCCAACGTGCATCTGAAAACCAAGAAAGGCAAGTGCTTCTACAACAAGATTGACATCTTCAAGAAGATTGTATGGTACTCCTACGCTGACGACAACAGCAAGATTTTCGCTATTCCGCTGGAAAAAGTCAACGAAATCATCAAGATGAATTCCGAAGGCAAGTTCCCCGAGACCCTGGAGGAATTCGCCGTGGTCAACCAAGCCAAAGTGGAAGAAGGAGTCAGCTACAGCATGGACGAACTTAAACGAATCGAGGACAGATAATGAAAAAATTATTGTTTTTCCTGCTCACCGCCACCCTGCTCTGCTCCTGCGGACCGAAGCGCTATTACGAGGCCATCACTCCCGTGAATCCAAACGGCTGGCATCTCGACTCGCTGCTCACCTTCCAGGTTGACATCACCGACTCGTTGCAATACTACGACTTTTACCTGTATGTGCGCAACAACACCGACTACGGGATGCAGAACTTCTATGTTTTCTTTACCACCGAATTCCCCAACGGCTTCAAGGCACAGGACACCTTGGGCTTTGTGTTGTGCGACAAATTCGGTCATTGGACTGGCAAAGGACACGGTTATCTGAAAGAAAACCAGTTCCTGTTCAAGCCCAAGGTCCGTTTTGCCCGTTGCGGCACCTATACGTTCACGGTGCAGCAGGCCATGCGGGAGGAACAGCTGCAAGGCATCACGGATTTCGGGCTTGCGCTGTATGAAGTGAAATAACGGTGAGAAGGTGAGAAGGTGAGAAGATTACAGGATTAAACATTAACCTTCTAACCTTCTAACCTCCTAACCTTCTAACCCATAAAACCTAAAATCTAACCTCTTGTTCTAATCAATATAAGATAATGAAAAGGTTGTTTCTCCTAAGTCTGATTCTGCTATGGGGCGTTGCTGCCACCGCGCAGGAGAGCACCGAGAAAGTGTCCAAACTGCACAGCAATGTCAAAGGCGGCGCACGCATCGGTCTCACCACCTCGCAGATTTCAGGCGACGACCTCTCCGGTTTCCACCAATTCGGCGCTTACGTTGGCCTATACGTCTCCTTCCCCTTGACGCAGAACTGGAAATGGATGATACAGCCCGAACTCAACTTCAACATGAAAGGCAGTCACACCTACTTTCCCAAAGGGCTTCAGGAAGGACAGCAAACCTATTCGTTAAGCTTATATTATCTTGAAGTTCCGCTGCTGATCCGCTGGAACTGTTACAAAGGACTGATTTTAGAATTGGGTCCTTCTTTCAATATCAATGTTTTTCATCAGGAGAAGTTTGACGGCGATGTTGACCATCATGTGCAACCCTTCCGTTGGTATGAAGTTGCCGTCACCGTTGGTGCAAACTACTTGTTCAAAGACCATTACGGGATCTTCTTCCGTTTCACCAGCTCAATCGTCCCAGCACGTGTCCCCAACAACGTCACCAACCGCCTACAGAAAAAGCAATTCAACGACGCCCTTATGATCGGTTTTTATTACCAGTTCTAAACTGTTTTTCCAACCCCTTATGAAGGACAAGCCCATTTCCCCTCTGTCCTCATACAATATATTATATATAACAGACCCGAAACACATTATTTTTTTTCTGTAATTTTTCAGGTAATTTGACTTCGACCTTGAAGAGGTCTCATTTCAATATCCTCAGATAAGCATAGCACAAGACATGCTCATAACTGCTGCGACAAAAAAAGATATTGTTAAAAAAATAAAACCATCGCAAGACATATGAAAAAATTACTATCTTTGCAACGATTATTAATCAACGGCTGCCATTTCAATCTCTCGACCTGCTTCGTTTTACATTATAATTAATAATCAAAAGTTCCAATTAATCATTCAAAACCGATGTGCCACTGTGATATAACTGGCGTAAACAAAATGAAAAAAAGTATTACTTTATCATTAATCATTGTTCTTACCACTGGCATTATGCCAACATGTTTCGCTCAAGGATTTTGGAGAAACGTAGGGAATGCACTATTGGGCGCTGCCGTTGGTTATACTGAAAATCTTATAGGATCAACATTAACAAGAGAGGAAGATAGAAAAGGTTGGGAAAGTATTACTAAAGACATTAACGATGGATTAAATTTAAATGACAACAATGTCAATGTAGGAAACAAATTGCAGGAAGGGAAAATAGAAGAAGCTGTTATTGACATGGGGGTGAATGCCGCTAACGAAAGTGGAAACAGAACTCTTATTTCTGTATCAAACACTGTAAAAACCCAGCATGAATACAAAGAGAACGTTCAATCTGGGATGGATCAGAAAGAAGCACAAAACATTGCTGCAGAACAAATAAGCAACATAATACTTGACGACATAGAAGAACGGGAACGTATTGCAGACGAAAAGAAAAGACAGGAAAGAGATTTAGAAAATGAGGAGATCAGTTCATTTAATTATTATTCACAAGAACAGCAGGCAACAAACAAACAAGAAACAACGACACAGCAGGTACAGGTAAGCAGTGATGAGGAATTATACAACGAGACAAGCGGATATAAAGAAGACTACAGCACTGCGAACGAAATACAGGAGTCTACACAGCAGGAACAGGTAAGCAGTAATGAGGAATTAAATAATGAAGTAAGCGGATATGAAGAAGAACACAGCACTGCGAACGAAATACAGGAGTATACACAGCAGGAACAGGTAAGCAGTGATGATGAATTATACAACAAGACAAGAGGATATAAAGAAGACTACAGCACTGCGAACGAAATACAGGAGTCTACACAGCAGGAACAGGTAAGCAGTGATGATGAATTAAACGACAAGACAAGCGGATATAAAGAAGAGTACAGCACTGCGAACGAAATACAAGAGACTTCTACACAACAGGAGCAAATGAGCCGAGAAATGGAATTAAAGAAAAAATTGAGTGACGCTTTCGGACATAAAAAAGAAAACAGCACAATAACCAAAGAAGAAATTAAAGAAGAAACTACTGTACAACAGGATCAAGTGAGTAAGGACGTGGAAATAAAGAAAAAATTGAGTGACGCTTTCGGACATAAAAAAGAAAACAGCACAATAAACAAAGAAGAAACTAAAGAAGAAAATACAGCACAACAAGATCAAGTGAGTAAGAACGTGGAAATAAAGAAAAAATTGAGTGACGCTTTCGGACATAAAAAAACAGCACAGTAATCAAATTTTATTATACGACACAACGAGTCTTATATTAATATTCAAAAAACTCTACCAATCCAAAATCGACTTAAATTTTTTTAACAACATACATCAAACAAATCAATAATGAAAAAAAAATTTTTATAACTCATTTATGCATATCGTAGAACAGGAAAAAACGGAAAAAGTGCCACGTTTTTTTATATGCATAATTCCCCACTACGGCACATACAACTCAACATTTTATCACAAAAACCGATGGTGCCGATGGGATATAACTGGCAAAAATGGAAATGAAAAGGTTATTATTATTGTTTGCTATTATCATTAGTTTTACAACAGCAATAAACGCACAATCATGTAAAATTAGTGGTAGCAATGATGGTTCTACAATTGTATGCACAAGCCACCACATGGACGGAAATAACGTGAAGGTCACAGTCTCAAACGACAGTGAAAGCACCTGTGCAAATGTCTCAATTGTTGTAAAAGTGACATATGCAAATAACACAACACAAGAATTTGAGGGACGTGGTAAAAGTTGTCCTGATCAAGAAGCCTCTATCTCCGTTCCTATCAATACAGAATACAATGGCAAAGAGTGGAAAAAATATGAGGTAACAAAAATATCAGGCAATAAGTGTAACTAATTCTCGCCGTCATTTTCCCACAAATCCCATATTACAAAAACAATGTGCCGATGGGATATAACCGATTTTTAAAATGAAGAAAATAAATTTTGGATTTTTTTTGAGCATATCCATTGTTTTGTGTCTAATTTTCACAGCTTTTAAGACTTTGGATGAAAAATCTGATAGCAATTGTTCGTATTATCACTTATCACAATATGAAGATGGCATACAAATTGCAGACATAACAATGACTTCAGAATGTAGATATGCGCTCATCATAAAAGAAATCGATGAACCAATAAAAAGATATAGTGGCACCTATACTATGTCAGAGCCGCTAAAAAGAGGTAGTTCCTGTACTATCACTTTATTTCAAGACGGAGAATATTTAGCACAAGCAACATTGGCATGGCCCATTGAAGATGGTGTCACGCTTATTTTAGGTGATTATATTTTACGTTAATCCTACCACAAAATTCAAATACAAAAATTTATAAACACCGATGTGCCGATGGGATATAACCGGCTTTTAAACAATGAAAAAAATAAAAACATTTTTAATCACTCTTCTAACTGTAATATCTCTTTGTGCTTTTGCAATTCCTTCTGGATGCTATGAAGGCTCCTCTCGTCATAATCGTGATCGTTGCGCTATTCAAATCAGCGACAATGTTCTTAATGTTATAAACCGAGAAGGTGATGTAATTGCTAAATGGAATATCATTAGCGACAATAACGGTGTTCTTTCTCTTAGATCCTCAGCTGGAGCAACTGCTACCGCCACATGGTGGAAGGAAGATGGCATAATATACCTTAATTTCAACTATGAAACTTATACTCGCATGTAATTTAACAAATTCTTGGGTGTGGCTTTCTTTAGAAATTTAACAAGCCACACCCAAGATTTCTAAAAATCACACCTCTTAAACTTATAGTCAACAAATGAAGAAATTTGTTTTGATTCTCTCAGCAATTATTTGCTTTAATGCGTTGAGTGCTCAAAGCACTCAATTTTGTACATGTATTTTTGAAAATGACAATGACGCTTTATCCGCACTTGTAGAAAAACAAAATCATTTTATAATTGATAGCTATAAACAAGATCCCATAACAGCAACTACCGCACTCATCGCATGCGGATTAGAGGTATATCAAGCTCTGCCAAACGCATCCTATGTGATAAAAGTCACATCTGGAGGCGAAACACGTTATTCTTCTGTTTCATCATGTCAAATGGCCCTGGAAAAGACATATGATTTATTATTAAAAAACGTAGACGAAGTACGAATAATTTCAGAATACCCCACATTACACGGAAGTTGTCGTAATAGGTCATACTCACCTAACGATTTGCAAGATGTAAAAAACAGAAGAGATGGAAATTTTGGAGGTCGTTACTAATTGATAATTTTTATTACAACAAAAAAAACAGAAAAAAATTTTTTTCTCTTTCATTTTTGGCATACATTTCCATCAAAGGGTAAAGGATGTAGAGGCGGCCGCTTCATTCAGCCAGTGGTTGTAGTCTTTCACCAGCTTGAACTGTTTTACGACGTAGGCTAATAACTTGTCTTCATCACCGAATAGAATGTTGTCGGGAAGACCCTGCATGAGGGTGTAGTCTTTCAGGCGAAGGTAATCGGAATATTCAGAGTCTTTAGGCAAACCATTAGGTACTCGTTTCAAGAAACTATATTCGGAGAAACTCCAGTTTTTGGCCTTTTTTACGGCTTTATCTAATTTCTCACCATCATATATAATCTCATGGCGAATGTGCTCCAACAGCTCCTTAGTGGGCGCATACATACCCGCAGCCAACAAATTGCCACCGATATAATCTGCTTCGGCAGGTTCAATATGGAAATAATAACCTCCATTACCCGACTTCTTCCCTCCTTTGCAGATAAAGCAACCCAGGTGATTCTTATAGGGTCGCTTATCTGAAGAAAAACGGATATCCCGATAAATCCGATAGGTGCAGTCCTTCAGCTCCAAGCCGTACACATCCGGATCGAAGGCAGCCACAGCCTCCATCAGTTTCAGGGAAAAGGCATTGAATTTTTCTTGAATATGCTTATACTCAGCTTTATGCGCATTAAACCACTCCCGGTTATTATTCCGCATCAGCTGGTCCAAAAAAGACATGGTTTCTTTCATAGGGAAGAATATTTAAAAATATGGGGCGAAAATCGCCCCTTTGGAATTACAAAATCATAGTCTGTGACAAAGATGGTTAGCGCTTCAACGCTTCCACTTCTTTTTTCAGTTTCTCGAATTCTTCCATCATAGCGGGAAGCATACGCACGCTGGCCATCTCGCGCCAAGCCTTACGAGCGTCAATGGCAGGCTGTCCGAAAAGTGTCTGGCCTTCTTCCTTCACACTCTTGTCCACTGCCGACAGCGCCAGAATGGTGGTTCTTTTGGCAATGTACAGATCCTTGTTCACACAGGCACGCGCCCAGATGTTGCAGTCATCGTCGATATAGGTGCAGCCCGCGATAGCGCACTGGGCACCAATCAGACAGTGGTCACCAATATGGGTGTCATGACCCACCTGCACCTGATTATCGAATTTCACGCCCTTGCCGATAAAAGTGTCTCCTGAAACGCCCTTGTCGATGCAAGTATTCGCACCCACTTCCACCTTGTCGCCAAGGATAGTGCGACCGCACGACTCCAGCTTCTTCCAGCCATCCTTGCGTTTCTGGAAATAATAAGCATCCGCACCGATAGAAGCACCGGAATGAATAATCACATCATCCCCGATAATCGTGTGCGCATAGATGCTCACGTTGGCATGAATAACACAATTCTTTCCGATTTTCACATCCTCGCCGATGAACACATTGGGCTGGATAATCGTTCCCTCGCCGATTTGGGCATCAGGATGAATGGCAGCTGTCTGCGGATGCAACTGCACAAAATGTCTGACAACGGTGACGAAATCGCCCACCGGATCGTCCGTGATAATCAGTGTCTTGCCTTCCGGGCATTCCACTTCCTTGTTGATCAGGATTATCGTTGCTTCGCTGGAAAGGGCTTTATCATAATACTTTGGAGAATCAACAAAAGAAACATTGCCTTTTTCAACGGAATGGATCTCATTGATACCGGTAATCAGATTGGAACGATTACCCACAATGGTCACTTGATGCCCGATAATACCACAGAACTCGTCAAGGGTAATAGGGGTCTCGAATCTCATATTATTTTACTCTTTCAGCGTATTTATTGGTACGAGTGTCAACCTTGATCATCTCGCCAGTTTCGATAAAGAGGGGAACGAACACCTCAGCGCCAGTTTCCACGGTAGCACGCTTGGCAGCATTGGTGGCAGTATCACCCTTAACACCTGGTTCAGTGTAAGTTACCTGCAAATCCACGAAAGGAGGCAACTCGCAAGTCAGCGGAGTGTCGGTATCAGCATGATACATGATTTCCACGCCCTGACCTTCTTTCAGCAGACCAGGATTGTTGATCAATTCACCAGGAATAGCCAGCTGCTCGTAAGTTTCTGAATGCATGAAGTTATAGGTGTCATCACCTTCTTTATATAAGAACTGGTAGGGACGACGTTCCACTCTGGCCAGGTCAATCTTCACACCAGCAGTGAAAGTGTTTTCCCAAACACGCTGAGTTCTCAAATTACGTAATTTTGTTCTCACAAAAGCAGGACCTTTTCCGGGTTTCACATGCTGAAATTCAACAATAGACCACAGTTCACCGTTCAATTCGATGCAAAGTCCATTCTTAAAATCTGCAGTTGTTGCCATAACTTATTATAAATTAGTTAGTACTATTCTCTATTTTAAGGATGCAAATTTACGAAAAAATATGGCTGAATGTTAATTCCTTAACATTTATTAAGATTACTTTTTGCCTTTGGACACGAGTATTCGTGACCCTGTATTCGGCTACCCTGATATGACAGCCCTACTTTGAATTTTGAATTTTGAATTTTGAATTCCCTTCTCTTCCAGCTGCCATGATATGACAGCTCCACAGTTGTGATAGCCTTATTGTTTAGGCATCCTCACATAATGCGGCATCTCGAACGGAATCTCCATCGAAAGTTCGATATAGCCGGCAAATTCACCGTTTTCGAACCACGGGCACTGGTATATCATCTTCTTGATACCGTTCTTCTCAATGGTGTAACAATTCACATTGTGGTTGGCCAGCAGACCCAGCAGTTTGGTGCGTGCCGGCTCGGGATGGCAGTCCAACAAGGAGTTGCCAATGATGCTTTGACCATCTTTCACGAAAGTCTTCACCGACTTGTCATTCATGTCTAAAATGATACCGTCTTTGTCACAAACGGTCACGGAAATGGGGGCTTCTTTAAAGTATTGCATAATAAGAAAATTTTAAATTTAAAACTTGGAATTCAAAGTTCAAAATTCAAAGTTCAAGATTCAAGATTATGAATTCTGAATTTTGAATTATTTACTGTTCCCTGCTCCCTGAAACCTGTCCACTATTTTCTTCGCTTCAGCGAGTTTGGTGTCGAGAAGTTTCTGGGTTTTGGCTTCCATGAGCAGGCGCAGATAGGGCTCGGTGTTGGAGGGGCGCACGTTGAACCACCAGTCCTTGAACTCGATACGGTAGCCGTCGAAATCCATGAACTTGGTGTAGGCTTCCTGGGCACAGAAATGCTCGCGCATGGCTTCCATCGCAGCTTTTTTATCTTCTATCTTGAAATTGATTTCCCCCGTATTGCGATAGGTTGCGATTTGGGCGATCAACTGTGACACGGACACGCCTTGCCTCTTCATCTCACTGAAAACATGCAAGATAACCTGGGCCGCAATCATCGCTGAATCAGAGTAATAGAAATCACGGAAATAGTAGTGACCCGCAAACTCGCCTCCAAAAGCACCGTCAATTTCACGAAGTTTGAGGGCGGCAAAAGCGCGTCCCACACGCCAGGTATAGATTTCGCGGCCCATCTTCTCGATGTATTCAGTCACCGACTTGGAAGTGCGGATATCCACAATGACCTTGCCTTGCATGTTTTTCTCGCCCACAAAATAATGCGCCAACACCGCAATCATCAAATCGGGCGGAATAAACTGGCCTTTCTCATCCACAAACATCACGCGGTCGGCATCACCATCAAAAATCACGCCAATGTCGGCCTTCTCCTGCAACACCCTCTTCTGCAAATCCACCACATTTTGCGGCTCCAGCGGATTGGCCTCGTGATTCGGAAACGAGCCGTCCAGCTCATTATATATATATGTAGGTTGCGTACCGAAAATATCCTTCACCAGTATCGATGCCATGCCATTGGAACAGTCCATCACCATCTTCAGGTTGGAACAATCGTAGTGATACTGTTTCTGAAATTCCAGATACTCCTGCATAACTGGATAGTCCACAACTTTCCCTTTCGTAGCTGCTGGCACCACCTCTCGTTCTATCATCATCTGCTGCAACTCCCCAAGTCCCGTATCCAGTCCCACTGGCAGAGCATCTTCCCTTGACACCTTCAACCCATTGTATTCCTTAGGGTTATGAGAAGCTGTAATCATTACCGACGCCTTGAAATGATGCTTGGCGGTGAAATAATACACCATCGGAGTGGTTGTCATCCCCATATCGCACACATCGGCACCCGCATCTGTGATACCTCGGGTCAAACTGTCAAACATAGCTGGTGTGGACAATCGCATATCTCTGCCTACCAACACTTTATCTGCTTTCAACAAGCTCGGCAAAAAGAAGCCGAAACGATAGATGTCGTCCGTGGTGAAGTCCTCACCGAAGACACCTCGGAAATCATATTGCTTAAATGCACCCATGATGTGTAGGTTTTAGGTTACAGGTTACAGTGATTAGGGGTTAGGGGTTAGGGGTTAGAAGGTGAGAAGGTGAGAAGGTGAGAAGGGTTAGAAAGGTTAAATGATTTTGGATTTTGAATTCTGAATTTTGAATTCCCCTTATTTTTAGAAGGGGTGCCCGAAGGGCGGGGTAATATAATTGTCAATTGTCAACTGTCAACTGTCAATTATTAACTGATTACTGCTTCCGCACGAGATTTTCCCAACGGGGGAAGGCGTATTTCTGTATATCAAAGAAAAGATTGTAAAACACTCTACCCCAATAATTTCTCAAACCGAAGCCACTCGGGCTTTTCATGAATTTCTCGCACAGCACCACCCGATGGTCCTCGGCATGAACCAGCACCACCCATACAGTTCCCAGTTTGGTATGATCATCAAACGACTCCACCATGAACAGCAAGGCATACGGAGTGATCTTGGGAAAATTGGATTTCTGAATATAATCAATCACCGCCTCATCGGAATAGACCGCGTCGATAGTGATAAATTCCGTAAGCATATTATTGATTTTCAGAGTTTTGTTCCGCTTTGTCACCCACGACAAATCATACTGCATAATCGGCTTGCGGAAACTCATTCGCACATCGTATTTCTTCTGGTCGGAGATAATCAGCATGTTCCAGTCATTGAGATAACGCAAAAGCACC
>JAGCSI010000071.1 GCA_017964255.1 Bacteroidales bacterium
GATGCAGGTGCCGAGAATGCCATGCACTACGCGGGCGACTGCACCACCACTATGCCTGTCGGTCGTGAGTTCACTGAGCGGCAGAAGGCCGTCTATCGTGTCCTCATCGACACCTACGAAAAGGCAGCAGCTATGCTTCGTCCAGGTATCACCTATCGCGAGTGCCACGTGGCAGCCTGGGCCAATATCGCAGCAGGCCTCAAGGAACTCGGCATCATGAAGGGCGACCCGATGGAAGCCGCCGAAGCCGGTGCCGTGGCTATGTTCATGCCCCATGGCCTTGGCCACATGATGGGTCTCGACGTGCACGATATGGAGAACTACGGAGAGGTGCACGTAGGCTATCCGCGTGGCGCACACAAGGATCCGCGTTTCGGTTTCGCTTCGCTGCGTTTGGGCCGTATGCTCGAACCTGGCTTTGTCTTCACGGTCGAGCCCGGCATCTACTTCATCCCCGACCTCATCGACCAGTGGAAGACAGCAGGCAAGTTTGCCGACTTCATCTGCTACGACGAACTCACCCATTGGCGCAACTTCGGCGGTATGCGCAATGAGGAGGACTACCTCATCACTCCCGATGGCGCCCGTCGTGTTGGCCGCAAGAAGCCCTACACCCTCGACGAACTGGCAGCTTTAAGAGGCTGAAAAGTTGAACTATGAATGCGAAGGCGCAGCATCCCGCGATGCTGCGCCTTCTACTATAGCCTATAGTCGATTGTATTATTTTTCATTATTCTTGCTCATGCACATGAAAAAACGAGATGTCAGATGTGACACCTCGAGCAAGGGGCTGTTTGGGTGGTGATTAGAGATAAGGGAACATTAGTACTCGTTGTCCCAAATGCCTTTGCGCCTGGGGGATAAGACTGGATCTTTGCCACTCGCAGGGTTTTGGGGGTCATTAATAACTGTTGGATCTGATGACTCCGTAATAATATCATATGAATCAATCTTCTCAACAAGGATGTTTGGTTGAATGTAATTTTTTTTCATAATAAGACAATGATTTAAGGGATGAACTATCCTTGGTCAAATAATACGGTGCAAAGATAGTGCTTATTTCGAATTAAGAAAATTATTTTGTCATTTTTCTGTTCTTTTTTTTGATTTTTTTGCAAATTAACATTGTTTTTTGAATAAATCGAACATAAAAAATGGATGATTTGGCAAAATATTTGGGTAAATATGCTTTTTTTTACTCAGAGTTTTGGAAAGTGAAAAAAAAACTTTATATTTGCAGCACCTATTTCGAAAAACAAAATCGCTGTCACCAGTTACTTTCAGCCAATTTAAGATAATCACTAATCTTTATATTATGAAATATCTATACTTAACTATTTTTTCGCTTTTGACATTTGCATTGTCAGCTCAGGATGCAACTAAGCTGACGGGTGATTACATCTGGTTTAGCAAATCAGATACCCATGAGATTGCAGATGCCTTCGATGGAAAATCTGAGACCTATTTCGCTTCAAGGAGTGAGAAAGGTTGGGTCGGCTATGACTTTGGCAAACCCTGTGTGATTACGAAAATACGCTACATGCGTACTTCGTTTAAGGAAACAAATATGAAGGGAGGTATGATTGAGGGTGCTAACAATGCAGATTTCAGCGATGCCATTCCTCTCTATTGGATTACCGACCAACCTCAGATGGGGGCGTGGAACGAGGTCAAAGTGAACATATCGTTAGGTGTTCGCTATGTGCGCTACATGGGCCCAATGGGCGATTACTCCAGAATTGCTGAATTGGAATTCTATGGAAATGAAGGCGAGGGAGATAGTAAAAAAATGTTTTCGTCAACGAATATTCCTATCATATCGATCAGATGTAATCTCGACAGCGTTCCTTTTGATAAGGTGACTGAGATAACATCTGTTGTGACAGGTCTGATGCCTGGTGGGGATAATTTCATACAGCAAGCGGCTACTGTTCGACTCAGAGGTAATTATTCTTCGAGTAACGAATGCCCGAAGAAATCCTATCGTGTCAAGTTTATTAAGAAGCAGAGTTTCTTTGGATCTCCTGCCAAGGCCAAGAAGTGGACGTTGATTCCGAATTATGGTGACAAGAGTTTGATACGTAACCAGCTGGCATTAGATATCAGCGAACGTTTTGGTATGCCTTATACCCCATTCCACCAACTGGTACACGTATTTTTGAATGCTGAATATAAGGGTGTGTACCAGCTCTGTGACCAGGTTGAAATCAATAAGAACAAAATCAATATAGATGAAATGGAAGAAAAAGATGTGGAAGGAGAAGCTTTGACGGGTGGATACTTCCTCGAGATCGATGCTTATGCCAAAGATGAGGATTGGTACTTTATGTCAAACAAGGGCATCCCTGTCACCATCAAGTCGCCCGAGAAATCCGACGATAAAGAAGTGGCAGCGGAACAGGTGGAGAAACAGCAAAAATATATTGTTGATTATTTCAACCAGATGGAGGCACTGGTATTTACCAAGAACTATGATGTCTATGAAGGATATCAGAAGTATCTCGACTTGCCCAGTTTCCTGAAGCGTCA
>JAGCSI010000072.1 GCA_017964255.1 Bacteroidales bacterium
CCACATTGTAATTGCAGATGGTCGTGCACCACGTGACGGACGCTATATCGAAGAGATCGGCACCTACAACCCGCTGACCAATCCTGCAACAGTAAACTTAAACTTTGACAGAGCATTGTACTGGGTTGAAGCTGGCGCAGATCCGTCAGATACCGCCCGTTCGATTCTTAAACATGAAGGTGTTTATTTGATGAAGCATCTCAGAGGCGGAATCGCGAAAGGCGCGCTGACTCAGTTGGATGCAGATCGCAAATTCGACGCATGGAAACAGGCTAAAGAGTCTAAAGTCAGCAACATCAAACGCGAAGACGCTGACAAAGTTCGCAAAGAACAGAAGGCTCGTCTGGAAGCTGAGACCAAGGTGAGAGAAGCTATCTCTGCCAAGGTTGCTGCCAAGTATGCCGCCGCCGCTGAGGCAGAAGCTGCTGAAGCAGAGGCTAAGGCTGCCGAGGAAGCTGCTAACGCTGAAGCCACCGAGGCTCCCGCAGAAGCTGCTGAAACTCCTGCCGAATAAACTTCATGTCAATGAGTTACAATATAGGCGCGATGATAGGGTCGCGTCTATTTTGTTTTAAATGGGCTATGAGCAATGAGCAATGAGCAATGAACGGAGGTTTCAGGTTACAGGTATCAGGTTACAGGTTACAGGTTACAGGTGTAACCCTAAACCCTCAACCCTAAACTCTAACCCATAAACTCATACCTCACAGCTCCATAGCCCATAGCCCACAGCAAAAAAATATCGAAGGATGAAAAACGAATATTACTATTTGGGACACATCACAAAACCCTTTGGGATAAAAGGACAGTTGTGCTGTTATTTTGACACTGACGAGCCGGAAAAATATGCCAATCTGGATGCGGTCTTCATAGATTTGGATGATGAAAAGCTCCCTTATCTGATAGAAGATATACAGTATCGTGGTGCCAACACCTTTGTCATCAAGTTCGCCGATGTGGATGAAGAAGAGGCTAAAGGCCTGGTTAAGGCTGAGTTATATCTTCCTTTGTCGGAATTGCCACCGCTTACCGGCAATAAGTTCTATTTCCACGAGGTTGTTGGTTTCAAGGTGATTGACGAAGAAAAAGGGGAGATTGGCTTTTGTCAGGATTTCATTGATATCAGCCATCATCCGATTATGCAGATTGATCATGATGGGGTAGAGGTGCTGATTCCAGCCATCGACGAAATCTTCAAGAAGGTGGACCGGGAGAACAAGACTATTTATATTCAGGCACCGGAGGGACTGATTGATGTTTATCTGTCGTAAATAACTGATATACAAAAAATAAGATACAAATCCTGTCATTCTTCGTGGCAGGATTTTTTTTGTCTTTTTTTTCAATGAAAAAAATAACGAAAAAAGCCTCATTCATGTGTTTTCATATGGAATTTTTTATTATTTTTGTCTTTTGCAAAAACTGATATATAATATATTCAAACAATAAGGGAAAAATTAAAAATAAGTATCAATACAACATTCTGAAAATGAAAAAATTATTCTTCTTCTTGGTCGTAATGGTGATGCCATTTATCCTGTCAGCTCAGCTCATGGATACTGCCGTCGTTTTTTATGAAAATTTTGATGGTCCCACAATTAAGATGACATCATCAATAAATTCAGGTACGGGTGTGCCACATTGGGATATTGAATCAGGTTTGTACCAATCAGCATCCTCGTCGTACCATGTTACGTTACAAGCGACAATGAGTAACTTGGCTTGCTGGACGAGAGCTATTGAGGTAGACAGATCCTACCCGTACGTGTATTTGCAGTTTGATCATATCTGCAAGGTGAACAACAACGATAACAGTTATATTTCTTATCAGTTGTCAACAGGTGAGTCTCCTCAGGGTGATATAGTGTTTGGTTCGTGGCAAACTTTGAACGCATTCACTACCACTACCCCTTATTATCATGGACATGCGGAGTCGATCACAGCGGGTAATGTTTCCCAGAACTGGTACTCAGTTTGGTTGCCGAATGTTGATAATGCCACTCCGAATAATACCTGGTGGAAAACGGAATTGTTTGACATGACGCAATTTTTGGTGGGCGCGACTAATGATTATTTCCGTATTCGTTTTTATACCACCCACTCTTCCGGTACGGGTTCCGGTACGGAAGTGTGCGCAGGATGGTATCTTGACAATTTGAAGGTGATTTATTCCAATGTGGAATTGGTTCCGCCTGAAATCAATGTGACGCAAACCCAGTATGTTAACAATTACGGTCAATCCCAGAACAGAATATTTACGGGAACGATTAACGACTTCACGGGTCCTTTCGTTATCAATGCCACACTTACTGACAATGATGCCATAGACACCTCCTCTGTACGTTGCTGGTACGAGACCAGTACTGGAGAGTCGGATACTCTTACCAATCACATGCAATACTTCCAACTTGGCTATGGTCAGGTGGCCTACAGCTGGGAAATCCCCATGCAGTGTTATGGTACAACCATCACCTATCACATCTCTGTCAAGGATGTTCATGGCAGCAAGTGTTATGAGACCAAAACCTTTACCTTGAACACTACCCAGTCTCTGGCAGTGAATGATGCCAAAATGGAGTCTTTTATGGAATTGCCGGTATATCCGGACCGTATGGTGACGGGTCAGAGCTATCCCATTAAGGTTTCTTTCCGTAACAAAGGTCTCGCCACCGATGCCAACCCCAACCGAATGACTTCCGCCACTTTCGGATGGAGTGTCAATGGGGTTCAGAAACCCAACGCCACATGGACTGGTGATTTGTGCTTGGACTATACTGATACCGTTGTGGTGGGTACCCACGTCGCCTTACGCGACTCCAACTATATCAAGGTTTGGCTGATATCTCGTAATGGAGTGACGAATCTGGACCGTCGCACGGACGATACCATCAAATATGACGGTTACGGTTGCGACAGCGCGTTGTCAGGAACTTACACCTTGGGTGGCCCTGGCGCAGATTTCCCGACGGTACGTTTTATGAAAGAGCGTTTCTACCGTTGCGGCTTAGACGGTCCTGTGACCATCAACATGAATGCTGGTACTTATACGGGTTTTGATTTCGATGACCAATATCCTGGCCTGAGCAGCACCAACACCATCACCTTCCAGGCAGCTCCTGGTGTGAACAGAAGCGCGGTGATCATAGCAAATGCTGGCAATAATCCTCCGGTGAAATTCACCGAAATGGCTTATGTAACCATCCGTAATGTGACCATCCGGAACACCAATGTGGGTAGATGCGTTGAGTTCGCAGGCAGGTATTCGCATGATATCACTATTGACAACTGCGACATCCAAGGTACAAACTCAAACGCTACCCCGTATTACAATTCATCGGCTATTGGTCGAATCACCGCACCTCCAACTACCGCTGGTGGAATCGCTGATTATAACATGACATTTACCAATAACACGATTAACAACACCAATTTTGGTTTTTATTTCACGGGTGCAACTTCCAACAATATCACATTTAAGGAAAATAATTTTGTGGTGAGTGGTAACACTATCAACGCCACAGTGACAGGTATTAATGCCATCCACTCAAGAATCTGGACGATTGAGGGCAACCATATCAATCAGCAGGCTACAACCTCCGATATGAATTTTGTGGGTATAGCCATTCAGAATGGTGCTGATTTTGTGAGTGTGTCAGGCAACAGCATCAAGATGAACGAACGTGGTGGTACCGGTATCTCTGTTACTACATACGCCAATTCAACGGGTGTGACTACTTTGATGAACATGAGCAACAATGAAATCATCAACAAGGCTACGGTGACTGCCAGATACAACATCATGGTTCAGAACGCCAAACAAATTAACATTTATCATAACAGCAGCTACGTTTATTCTTTGGTGGATATCGCGCAGACGTCACCGATTTATATTACGGGCGCTTCTTCTTCTACCAATAATATCAACATTTACAATAACATTTTCTATAATGCCAGTACTTCGGCAGAGAATAAGAATTATGCTGTTTATTTGAACTACACTTCAGCCACAGCACTTGCCAATACCATCAAGCTGAATAACAATGAATATTATTCAGTGGGTAATTCCTTGGGTTGGTTTGTGGCTCCGCGTAATACTTTCGCTGAATGGCAGGGCGCTTTGGCCAGCCGTGGCGAAGATACTACCTCCATCAATATCCCCATTAACTTTGTTTCACCGATAGATTCTTTGGTGCCCGAACAATATGAGGGTCTGGAATGTCTTCCTGTCGAGGGTGTCAATACGGATATAAGAGGAACTGCCCGTTATAACACCATCACTTTCATGGGTTGTTATACAAGAGCTATCCCTGCTACTGACTTGGCATTGACAGTGTTGACTTCTCCTGTCCTGGGCAATGAGTGTCCGGCTGACCATTATCCTATCAAGGTGATGGTGAAGAACACCGGTAGCGCAAACTTGAATTTTGCCACTAAGCCTGCCACCATTTACTATACCATCGGCACTACAACAGGTTCGATGACGGTGACGACAGGTACCATTGCCCCGTTGCAGAGCAGGGAAGTAACTGTTGTGGCTAACTTCCCAGTAGACATCAACACAGTGTACAATTATAACTTTAACATCCATGTGAATGGGGACAACAATACCCAGAACGATTCGTTGTCAGGCTCTTTTGAGATTCAGGCCGCTTTCCCGTATTATGAGGAAGTATTCTCTACCAACGACTTGTATCCTGCATGGCGTTTCGAGCAGATCAGCACAGCAGGTGCGGGTAACTGGACCGTTCAGATGGGTGCGGGCACTTATCCCAACATCTCACCGAACTATGGTCTGGGTCGTCTGTTCTTCAACTCCAAGGTGTTTGCCAACAATACCGAGTCGCGTGCTATTATGCCGGTGACTATTTTGCAGGGAACTTCCACTCCGATTTTGGAATACTGGTTTGCCCATGATAACGTGAACAGTAGTTCAGAAGGTGTAACCGTGAAGATTTCCACCGATGGTGGTACCACTTATACTGTTGTTCCTTCAACGAATACCGCAGGCGTGACCTCCACCTTGGTGAAACGTTTCAATTCAGCCTATACCACACCGGGTTGGGAGAAATATATGGTTGACTTAGCAGGCTACAGCAACCAAAGTTGTATCTATATTGCCTTTGATGCGAAATCCAATGCCAAGAACAATATCAACATCGACCGTGTGGTGGTAAGAAACTTCCATAACAACGACTTGGCCGTGAATGACATCTGGGCATTGGGCGCTAATCCCACTCAGCATGAGGTATCTCCCAGAATTTATGCGAATATCAGCAACGAAGGCCGTAATGCTCAGACCAACTTCAAGATGATGCTGGAAATCACAGGCGCCAATACATACAGAGATACCATCACGGTGGCGTCATTGGCCTCCAGAAGCAGTATGGTGGTATCCTTCAATGGTGCGCACTTGAACAATCCCGGCGACAATATCGTGAGAGTGTATTGTGAGCCGGATATGAACAATGACAATAATGAACATACTTGGCAGATGACCACTACCCTCAACGAGGTAGGTTATGCCACCGATTCTGTTGTCGCAGGACAGCATGTGACTTATTCGACCATTGCCGTAGGTGGTGCCGATCATATTGCTTATGTGAACAAATATAATATGGTAGACACTTTGATTGCCACGCATGTGAAGGCATTCATCACCAATACTGCTAACAACAGTAATGTGGGCCGTCATTTCCGCTTTATCGTTGCTGATGCGTCTGGAAATATCATTGAGAGTTCAGACGAAATGACAGTGACTGCCGCTATGGAGAACCAGTGGGTGACAGGCGAAATCAACAACTACGCTTTGACCAGCACCAATGGTTCTTTGTATGTGGGTATTGAGATGTTGGATGGTGGTACTTACCTGGGAGTTCAGGAAGAGGCTCCTCTGAGAGACACTACTTATTATACTTTGACCAACGGAACATTGACTGCTTCAACAGTGGGCCGTCAGATGATTAACGCAGTGCTGGAAAGCTATATGGCTCACGAGTTGGCAATTGTTTCTTTGGTGAACCCTCTGACCAATTGCGATTTGGGACATGAGAATATTGTGGTGAAACTGACCAATAACGGTACCAACACGTTGCCTGCAGGAACCAATATTCATTATGCTATCAATGGCGGTACACCGGTAAACGCTACTATTGATATGGCTATCGGAAGTCATGAAACAGTAAACTATAGTTTCCCGGTACAGTACGACTTCACTAACAATCAGGTGAATGTGGATGTTCCTTATAATATTCTGGTTTGGATTGATGTGATTGCAGCTGACAGAGTTCGTTTCAATGATACTTTGAATACTTCGATTGAGTCGTATGGCAAGTCTCCGATGCCAACGGCAGTCAGCCCTGTTCATGCCAACTACCATGAGACTGCCACTTTGACCGCTACTGACGCAACAACTGGCAATGCTCATTTCTGGTACACCAATACCGGTTTTGAATCATGGGAGTTACAGTATGTGGGAGATCCGTTCATTACCCCGGCAGTATATTATGACACAACTTACTATGTGGCATCTGCTCCTGCTGATTTTTATACTCCACAGGTAGGAGCTGAAACCCATGCGACAAGTGCCAATAACATCACTCAGCCTTTTGTTTTCACCAACGGCTTCTCTCGTGGTAAACTGCTGTACAAGGCTGATGAACTGAATGCCAATGGCCAATTGACACAGATCAGCTTGTATGTCAGCAACGCTGCTGAGGGTGATCAGGGTATTCCAATGAGATTGTACGTGATGAACTCCGAACTGACCAGCCTTAGCGCCAGTCCGGTAAGTACTTGGAACGATGAGATTGCGGAAGCTACTTTGATTTATGATGGCAGTTATTTCTTCAATACCACAGGTTGGGTATCTTTCAATTTGCCAGAGCCTATGGATTATGAGGGTAACAGCATCTTGATTTTGACAGAAACTTATTGTGGTGGAGCCAATTGTTCCACTGCTTCAGGTTCGGCTAATTATCCTAAATTCAATTCAGCTGCGGCTAGCAACTGTGTGTTATACAAGGGTGTAAACAATTCAGAGACCGCTTATAGCGGTAACTATTCCACCTACAACAAACGTTTTGTGATGAAGTTCCAGTTTGTGGATGCCGATTGCCAAAGTGAGAAGGTGCCGGTACAGGTTATTGCTGACAACGTGCCGGTTTACGATGTGGAACCTATGGAATTGATTTATCCTGTGACCAATAGTTGTACTATGCTGGATGAACATATCGTGGTGAAAGTGAAGAACCTGATCAATAATACTATTCCTGCGAATACTGTTGAAATAAAGGCTAAATTCAATAACGTGACGTTGTCGCAGATAGTGGATGAGCCTTTTGCTCCGAACGAAGAGAAAGAGGTGACTTTCACCAACACATTCGACTTCAGAGCACCTACCGCTGATGTGACTTATAACTATACCATTGTGACTGACCTGATTGGCACACCCGCTTATCGCGGTAATGATACACTGGTAGGTTCGTTCGTTTCCAAGAAGACTGCTATTCTTCCTGATGATATTGAGGTGGCTGGCGAATACCTGCATACTTATACCATCACTCGTCAGAATACCACGGTGACCAAGTGGTATTATCAGAATGCCGCTACCATGGACAGCGTGTTAGTACAGACCAACCCGTATTCATTCACCACTCCGGTATTGTACGACACCGCTTTGTATTATGTTTATGGTATTACTCCTGGTACAAACTGTGTGACCAGAAAGATGAGATATCAGATTGATGTGGCTACCCCGTTGCACGATATCAGCACTGAAGAGTTGATTGCTCCTGTTTCATTCCAGTGTGGTATTACCAATGCTAACCTTCAGGTGAGAATCAATGACACTTGGCCTACTTCTGATACTATCCCGGCGAACACTTTCAAGTTGAAAGCGGACTTTACTGGTGCCGCCACTACATCTGTGCAGCATACTATCAACCAGCCGATATATTCAGGAGAGCCTGTGGATATCACTTTCGGCAATGCCGTCACCTTGGGATCCGCCACTCAAAATAATATATACAATTATACAATATATTCTAACCCGGTGAACTCTTCCATGTATGTGTACCGTGCCAACGATACCATCACGGGTTCTCTGTATATACCTGCCACTCCCGCCACTCCCGCTGACATTTCCAATGTCAACGCTCCGTATGGCGGCACGGCTACTGTTACTCCGCCTTCTTCTACTTTCAACCAGTACTATTTCTATGACCAGCCGACAGGCGGAACCTCTTTGGCTCAGGGTACCTCTTTTGTCACACCGACAATTATGACAGATCCTACCTATTTCTATTATAGTGGTAGAATTATCGATCCGGATTTCGCTGCCGAGACAACGGTAGGTACCGCTTCTGTCGCTAATAATGTGCTGCCCTTCAATTTCACGAAAGAACATTCTGTGGGTGTCATTATGTACACGGCTGATGACTTGGGATTCAGTGATGGTATTATTGATACGATTTCCCTTTACATACACACTGTAAGCAGTGGACAAGTTCCGATGAAACTGTATCTGAAAAATGACAATACTTTTGTGGCCAATGACTATCCGAATCTGACTCCCGCGTTAGTAAACCAGTTGTATCAGAATAACTGGGATAACCTGACCAATGGGGCAACGATTATTGCGGATGGAGTGTACGAGTTTGACCAAACTGGTTGGTACAAGTTTGTGATTCCTGGAGGTTTCCATTATACGGGCAACAGCTTGCTATTGTTTACAGAACATCATGGCAAGAATACCTCTTTGGGTTATACCGCACCTGTGTTCAGATCCACTAATGTGCCTGCTGTGCCCAATTCCACTTACAATAAACGTATTGTATATTATTCTACAGACAATGCTTTCACTCCGGCATTGGGAACAATGACGCAGGGAACTGTCCGTTTCAATACGAAGTTCAATATCAGCTATTCATGCGAATCTGCCGGAAGAGGTATGATTACAGTTCATACGGCAGTTCCGAATGTTGATTTGGATGTGGTAAGCATCGACAATCCTACTACACCGAACTCGGCATATACCAATGCTGAAACTGTAACGATTCAGCTGGCTAACCATGGTAGCAGCTCTGCCAATAGCTATAGTTTGAACTATGAGTTGGAAGGCCAGGCTCCTGTAACGGTGAACAACCCGGTGACAGTACCGAGCAATGACACAGTGACTTATTCCTTCACCACTCCTGTGGACATGTCAGAGGTGTACTTCCCGAAGACCTTCAAGGTGTATGTGACTTGTGCCGCTGATCAGCATCCGAATAACGATACAGTTACTATATCGTTGCAGAAGGATTTCTGCACGTCAGGCGCGCAGAATGAGGTTGGTCCTTGTATCGCCAATGTGAAATTCGCTGGTATTGACAACCTTCCGCTGCCGGCAGACTGGACTCCGTTTGGCACGGCTGACACTGTTGCCTATACGAATTATACCAGTTCGGTTACTCCGGCTGTCTTGGTAAAAGGTCAGACTTATCCTATCAGTATCACAAGCGCTTTCACAGCAAACAGTGGCGTGAAGTTGTACAAATATGTGTTTATTGATTATAACAAAGACGGTGAATGGTTGGTATCCAATGATCCTAACACGAATGAAAGGACTGTCAATGTAACTGCTAATGCTTTCAATAACCAGCATCCCGAAGGCGCTACTTCCGAGGCGTTAATCACAGTGCCTACAACGGCACTGGAGGGTACCACCTTGATGAGAGTGATTGCCTCAACAGCAACCAACGTGGCCAATATGGGTTGTGGCTATTATGCGCAGGGTGAGACCGAAGACTATATGGTAACCATCAGAGGCGCATTTGACAATGACTTGGCCGTGGTGGATTACTTGCAGCCTTCAGGTGTGTCTTGTCCTGACTCCAGAGCAAATGTCAAGGTTTACGTACGCAACACCGGTTTGAATCCCCAGACTTTCACCGGCTCCAATCCTCTCACGCTGACAGTAGAGGTGAGCGGCGCTATCCAGGGCACTTACACCCAGTCGTTCTCCTTCGGTACCATTGCTCCTGGCGAAACTACGACTTTCACTATCCCAGGCGCCAATTTCAGTGCAGTGGGCAGCTATACTGTTGTGACCACTTTGGCTTATATGTCTGATGAATATCCTGTAAATAATTCATGGAAGACTACCTTCACGGTCGGTAACCTTACGGTGGATACTGTTCCTCGTTTGGAAACCTTTGACGAGACCATCACCGATCCTGAATCTCCGTTCACTGATTTCTGGACAGTGGCCACTTCAAGCAGCGCTTACAAGTGGACTATCCAGACAGCTCCCGCTACCAATAATCCAACGGCAGGTCCGGCACAAGACCATTCAAGCAATAACATGGATCAGTTTGCAGTGGCTCCTGGCAGAAGCAACCAGACTTCGACCACGGCTTATACGACGCTGACCACCAACTGTCTCGATTTGCATTATCGTGACGGTTATCCGATCCAGATGGATTACTGGGAACACATGTTTGGTGCAGACAATGCCACGGGTACCCTCTTGGTTCAGGTAGGTACAGGTGACCATTTCGTGACCATCGACTCCGTGGTAGGTCCTACCCAAACTTCAATCAATTCCAGCTGGAAGCAGAGAATTGTCATGTTTAGCGATAATGACGAGGTAGCTAAGGTGAGATTCAGAACCAGAGCCCATACCCGTATGATGGATATCGCATTGGATGATATCAACTTTGGCCATGGTAAACCTGATCTCGGTATTGCTGAGATTCTTTATCCTTACGACTTCAGAGATCCGGATGGCTCCTGCATGGTGTTTGGCGACACTATCTATCCTGTTGTCAGAGTAGTGAACGCAGGTCTTGCTCCTGTTGAGTCGTTTGAGATTACCGGTAAGCTGAAAGTCGGTTACGATGTAGTCACTTTCACTGAGACTTGGCAGGCGGAAGTGATTGACGGTGTGACCCAGTATTTCATGTCGGAAGACACCCTTGAGTATGTCTTCACGAATGGATTCCCAGTATTCGCCACTACCGCATTCTCAGACTTTGAAGCTATCGTCACCATTGCTCAGGATGAAAATCCGTATAATGACAATTTCACTATCCATCCATGTACTACCACGGGTATTGAGGATTATGTGAAAGAAGGCGGTCTGGTGCTGAACCAGAACGTGCCGAATCCGGCAGAAGACAGAACACGTATCAGCTTCCTCGCTCCTACGGCAGGCAAAGCTGTGATCGAGGTGTTCTCGCTGACGGGTCAGAAACTGCACAGTGAAGCTATCAATGCCCAGTTCGGTGAAAACTACATCGATTTGAACACTTCTTCATTTGCCGCTGGCATGTATATCTATACTCTCCAGTTCGAGGATGCTGTGCTGAGCAAGAAGATGGTTATTCAGAAATAATAATAGAACAATTTTTATTCACCTAAATTAATAATATCAAAATCTAAAACTTTTATGGCAACAGAGCAAATCACAAAAATTGACGACATTGTCGTTCGTTTTGCAGGTGACTCTGGCGACGGTATGCAGCTCTCCGGAACACTGTTCTCGGACGCTTCTGCCCTCACTGGCAATGACATCGCCACCTTCCCCGACTATCCCGCCGAAATCCGTGCCCCTCACAATACCATTGCTGGTGTGTCTGGCTATCAGGTGCACGTGGGTAACCACATCTACAGTTCCGGTGACAAATGCGACATCTTGGTTGCGATGAACCCGGCTTCTCTCAAATCGAACCTCAAGTGGGCCAAGAAAGGTGCCACGGTCATCGTGGACATCGACACCTTTACCGATGAGGCTCTTGAGAAAGCGGGCTACAACGAGAACAACCATCCTTTCACTGATGAGATGGAACGCGCCTACACCATCATCAAGGCTCCGGTCACCTCGTTCACCCAGCGTATCGGTAACGAGCAAGGCGCCGATAAGAAGACTGCCGACCGCTGCCGCAACATGTTCGCGCTGGGTATCATTTTCTATGCTACCCATAAGAAACTTGACCAGACATTCGCTTACCTTGAGCGCAAGTTTGCCAAGAAACCCGATGTGGTCGCTTTGAACAAGGCAGTTTTGACAGAGGGTTACGAATATGCCGATAAGTTGGAAGTGATGCACTCCCACATTTTCGAGATTGCCCAAGCCGACAAGATGGAGAAGGGCCGTTACCGCAATATCACCGGTAATGTGGCCACCGCATGGGGTCTTTTGGCCGCATCCGAAAAATCCGGTCGCAGACTGTTCTTAGGCTCTTATCCTATCACCCCCGCTACGGATGTGATGGTGGAGTTGGCTAAACATAAATCTTTGGGTGCACGCGTTTTCCAGGCTGAAGACGAAATCGCCGGTATTTGCTCCGCTATTGGTGCTTCTTACGCTGGTGCATTGGCATGTACCTCTACCTCTGGTCCTGGTCTTTCCCTCAAGAGCGAAGCTCTCGGTTTGGCCGTGATGGTGGAACTTCCTTTGGTGGTGGTTGACGTTCAGCGTGGCGGTCCTTCCACAGGTCTGCCCACCAAGACCGAGCAGAGTGACTTGAACCAGGCTCTGTACGGCCGTAATGGTGAAGCCCCGGTAGTGGTGATGGCTGCTTCTTCCAGCGCCAACTGCTTCTATTGGGCTTTCAACGCCGCTAAGGTAGCCTTGGAGCACATGACCCCTGTCATCCTCCTCACCGACGGTTACCTTGGTAACGGCTCACAGCTGTTCCGCATCCCCAAGATGGCCGACATGCCGGAAATCAAACCGCGTTTGGCTACGCCAAATGATCCCAACTACAGACCTTTCCGCCGCGATCCCGTGACCTTCGCTCGCGAATGGGCTCTGCCTGGCATGGAAGGACTTCGTCACCGTGTAGGTGGTCTGGAGAAATGTCCTGATGGACCTCTCAGCACCGATCCCGAAAACCACGCTCTGATGGTGGCTAACCGTCAGGAGAAGGTGAACCGCGTGGCCAACTACATCCCCGACCAGGAAGTGACAGGCAATCCTGATGCTGAACTCCTCGTTGTGGGTTGGGGCGGCACCTCAGGCGCGCTCACCCTCGCTGTGGAAGAGATGAACAAAGAAGGCAAGAAGGTGGCTTATACCCACTTCAATTATATTTGCCCGCTTCCGAAGAACACTGGCGACATCCTCAAGAAGTACAAGAAGATTGTCGTTTGCGAACTTAACAATGGACAGTTTGCCGGATACCTCCGCACCCAGTTCCCCGAATGCCCGATGACCCAATACAACAAGATCATGGGTCTCCCGTTCGAGGTGGGCGAGCTGAAGGCTGAATTCGAAAGACTGCTTGCCAAATAACTCAATCAAGAACCGTTTAATTACAGATAATTATGGCAGAAAAACATTTTGTTCCCAGAGCGGATCGTGAATATACAAAAGCTGACTTTACCAGCGACCAAATGGTGAAATGGTGTCCCGGTTGCGGTGACCACGCCATCCTCGCCGCGTTGTTGAACACCTTCCCGAAAACCAACCACAAGAAGGAGAACATCTGTATGGTGTCCGGTATCGGATGCTCCTCACGTATTCCTTACTATGTGGATACTTACGGTTTCCACAGCATCCATGGCCGTGCTTGTGCTATTGCCACCGGCGTGAAACTGGCCAATCCGGCTCTCTCCGTATGGGTGAGCATGGGTGACGGCGACTCTATGGCTATCGGTGGCAACCACCTGATTCATGCAGTGCGCCGTAACCAGGACCTGAACATTACCATCTTCAACAACGAGATCTACGGTTTGACCAAGGGTCAATATAGCCCGACCACCAAGTTCGGTCAGGTGACCAAGACCTCTCCTTACGGTACCATCGACTATCCTTTCAATCCTGGTGAGTTGGTGATGGGCGCACAGGGCACTTTCTATGCACGCGCATTGGACTGCCTGCCTCCGTTGACCACCGACATCATGACCCGCGCTGCCAAGCACGACGGCACCAGTGTGGTGGAAGTGTTGCAGAACTGTATGATCTTTAACGACAAGGCTCATGCAGCCATCACCGACCGCGCTGTCCGCGACGACCGCACCATCATTCTTGAAGACGGCAAACCCATGATCTTCGGCAAGGAAAAGAACAAGGGTCTCCGTTTCAACGGACGTTGCCTGGAGGCCGTTACCATTGGAGAAAACGGCATCACGATGGATGACATTATGATTCATCACGAGGACACTGAAGACACGGGTATCCACATGATGCTGGCCCGCATGAGCGGCGATCTTCCCGTAGCCCTTGGCGTAATCCGCAACGTGAAGAAAACCTCTTACACCCAGCTTTATGAAGACCAAATGGAAGAGCAAATGGCTACTGGCAAATACAAATGCATGGATGACCTTTTGAACAGTGGTGACACTTGGGAGGTAAAATAGTTCAGGCGTTTTTGTCCGGAGCCGCAAGTCTCCGAATAAACAAAAATTAAGTAAAAGCACGGCAATCTGTTTTGTCGTGCTTTTTTATTGCCAGCATGGACGACGAGGCGTTCGATGAGGAAGAAAAGAGCTAATTCTTTTGGAATAGTTTTCTGTAGTAGTTGCCCTGCCTGTGAAATTTGTCGATGTAAGACGGATTTATGGGCAGGGAAAACTTTAAAAATCAGCGAGACTTGTCACACTTATCGAAAAAAGTTGTATCTTTGTAGTTTGCAATTTGTAATAAAATAATAATGACTATGAAAAGAGCATTGGTGAGCGTGAGCGACAAGACGAATCTGATTCCCTTTGTCAAGCAATTAATAGAAAACGGTTATGAGATTATCTCGACCGGAGGAACGCAAAAAGCTATAGAACAGGCTGGTTTGCCCGTGATGGGCATCAGCGAGGTAACCGGTTTCCCCGAAATTATGGATGGCCGTGTGAAAACCTTGCACCCGATGGTTCACGGCGGACTGCTGTCAGTGCGCACCAACCCCAAACATCAGGAGGAGATGCGCCAGAACGGTATCCAATATATCGATATGGTGGTGGTGAACCTCTATCCTTTTAAACAAACCATTGAGAAAGAAAATGTCACCTTTGCCGAAGCTATTGAGAATATTGATATCGGTGGTCCCAGCATGCTACGCAGTGCGGCCAAAAACCATCAGTTTGTGACCGTGGTTTGCGATGCTGCGGATTACGATGCTGTTGTTGAAGAAATCAAAGCTAATGGCGACACCACTTTGGAGACTCGCTCTCGCTTGGCAGCCAAGGTGTTCAGACACACCGCCGCTTACGATGCCATGATTGCCCAGTACCTGACCGACAGAGTAGGGGAGGAAGATCCTGAAAATATGACGCTGACATTTACCCGCAAGCAGTCATTGCGCTATGGTGAGAATCCTCATCAGAAGGCAGCTTTCTACGCTGGCAAAAAACAGGGTTATTCCATGGCTTGGGCCACTCAATTGCATGGCAAGGAATTATCATATAACAATATACAGGATGCTGATGCCACCTTGCAGATTCTGCGTGAGTTTGACGAACCCACTGTTGTGGCCGTGAAACACAAGAACCCTTGTGGCGTAGGCATTGGCAAAGACGGCATGGAAGCTTGGACCCGTTGTTACGAGGCCGACAAGGTTTCCATCTTCGGTGGTATTGTGGCCACGAATCAAGTTGTAGATGAGGCGCTTGCTACCTCCATGAAGCCGGTATTCCTGGAGATTATTCTGGCCCCAGCATTCACTCCGGAGGCTTTGGCCGTGTTGACTACCAAGAAAAATATCCGTTTGATGACCTTCGATTTGGATAAGAGCAAAGCAGATCAGAAGATGTTTATCAGTGTGACGGGCGGTATGCTGATGCAGAGCATCGACCGTGCCGGTGCCGAGGACTATGATATCAAGGTGGTGACGAAAAAACAGCCCACGGAAGCTGAAATGCGTGATTTGCTCTTTGGTATGAAGGTGTGCAAGCATGTGAAATCAAATGCCATATTATTGGCTAAAGATATGAAGACCATCGGTGTGGGTGCCGGTCAGATGAACCGTGTGGGTTCGGCTCATATAGCCCTGGAACAGGCCAAAGAGGCCGGTCATACCGACCATATCTGTCTGGCCAGCGACGCCTTCTTCCCCTTCGACGATGTGGTGCGCATGGCTGCCCAGTACGGGGTTACCGCCATCATCCAGCCCGGCGGTTCCGTGCGTGACGAGGATTCCATCAAAGCCTGCGACGAGCTCGGCATTGCTATGATATTCACGGGAGTACGACATTTCAGACACTAGTTGATCAGACCCCACACTTACGTGCGGGGTTACTGAGATTCGACCTCTTCGAGGCCGTAATCTAATTCGTTCAATTGATATTTACTACATTAATATTATAGAACACTCAAATTTTAATGCACCAGTAGTAATTTAAAATTTTTAAACTCTAAACGCTAAACATTAAACACTAAACAATAATCATTTGAACTTTGAACTTTGAATTCTGAATTCTGAATTCTGAATTCTACCTCCTAACCCCTAATCCCTAACCCCTAAAATGATAACACCGAACATCGAAGAATCCTGGAAAAAGGTCCTTTGGGACGAGTTTCAGCAGCCTTATTTTGCTGAACTGAAGCAGTTCTTGATTGAGGAGAAACAAAAATACACTGTTTACCCTCCGGGACCGCTGATTTTCAATGCCTTCAATAAGACTCCGTTTGACAAGGTGAAGGTGGTGATTATCGGGCAGGATCCGTACCATGAGCCGGGACAGGCGCATGGTCTGTGTTTCTCGGTGCAGGACGGGGTGCCGCATCCCAAGTCATTGATTAACATTTTCAAAGAACTGCATGATGACGTGGGTTTTGTGGTGCCCAAAAACGGGAATCTGGAGAAATGGACAACGCAGGGTGTGTTCTTGCTCAACGCCACATTGACAGTGCGTGCCCATGCGGCAGGTTCGCATCAGAACCATGGCTGGGAGCGCTTCACCGATGCGGCTATCAGCAAGCTGTCGGAGCAGCGTGAGGGTTTGGTCTTTCTTTTGTGGGGTAATTATGCCAAACAGAAAGAGGCCATTATCGACACATCCAAACACCATATTCTGTCCACCGTTCATCCTTCGCCTTTGTCCGCCAGCAGGGGCTTTTTCGGCTGCAAGCACTTCTCGCAGACCAATGCCATTTTGCGAGCCGAGGGAAAGACGGAAATCGATTGGCAATTGTGAGCTGAAAAAAAACTGCGGAAAAGTAGGAATATAATTAAAATTTTTTATAACTTTGTCGCTTGTTAGACACTCACAATGTTAACAAAGGGAACAAACGCTTTTACTTAAAATGAAAAAAAAGACTAAAATACTACCTTTTAATGCGATATGCATGATTTGTATGGCTTTATCCTTGGTGATAGTGAGTCAACATGCGCAAGCGCAGGAAAAGTTCATTTTCACCCCTCAATGGACCGCGCAGGCGCAGTTCGCCGGTTACTATGTGGCGCAGGAAAAGGGATTCTACAAGGAAGCCGGGCTCAACGTGGAGATCGTCCACCCTTCGCTCACGCAACCGGCCATGAAGCGCATCCAGAACCAGGAAAGCCATGCCACCACGCTGCAGCTCAACCAGGCGATGGAGATTGTGGACAGCGGCATTGAACTGGTGAACATCCTGCAGACCTCCATGAACAACGCATTGACTATCGTGTCGCGCCGAGGAGTCAATCCTTTGACGCAAAAGGGTGCTCGTGTGGGTATCTGGACATCTGGAACTAGCGATCTTGCGCTTTGCGTGAACATGAAAGAACAGCTTGATTACGAGTGGGTTCCCTTCGCCTCCAATGTAAACCTTTATGTGGCGGGTGCCGTCGATGCGACTGTGGCGATGAGCTACAACGAATACTACCAGCTGTTGCAAACGGGCCTTCCTTTGGACGAGACATGCGTGTATCGCCTCAGCGAGCACGGCTATAATTTTCAGGAAGACGGGGTCTATATGACACGGGAATATTATGACGCACACCGAGAGCAGGCGAAAAAGTTCGCCCAGGCCAGCCGCAGGGGTTGGGAATGGGCTGCCTCGCATCCCGATGAAACACTCGACATCGTGATGAAATACGTGCAGGAGAACCACATCATCACCAACAGAACCCTGCAGAAGCTGATGCTGGAAGAGATTCTCCGCCTGCAAGTGGACCGCGATTCCGGGAAGCGGGAATTCCGCCTCCGTCCCGACATGGTGAAAAAACTCAGCCAGCTTCTGATGGAGTGCAGAATGCTGAAACATGAAGTCACATACGAACAACTAATCGCCAAATAGCCATGAAATTCAGAATCCTGTCCTTCGTCAAACGGTCGTTGGCCACGCGCATGAGCCTTCTCACTGTCTTTTTTGCCGCCATCATCCTGATTGCCGCATTGGGTTACATGTTCAGCGTGTCGCGGCAGGCCATCCGCAAAGAGGCTGTTGACCGGGCCACGAACCAACTCGAGAACACCGTCTTGCGCGTGACCGCCATCCTCGACCGGGTGGAGGTGGCCGCCAACAACACCGCCTGGCTGATCAACCGCCACCTCGACTCACCCGACATCATGTTTGAGTATTCACGCCGGATTTTGGAAAACAACCCCGACCTCAACGGCTGCTCC
>JAGCSI010000073.1 GCA_017964255.1 Bacteroidales bacterium
GTAAAGAGCAATGGAAAACTGCTCACCATGACGGTGGATCCGACAGCCGCAGAGGGTGTGTTGGTTTGCGTAAAACCTGCATCGGTGGTGGCCAGACCCGTGGTTGGGTTGAAGCTCTTGCCGCCCTTGGCATAGGTGGTGCGAAGCTTGGCAATACCTGCCGGACGAGGGTCGGTTGACTGAATACAGAGCCACGAACTGATTCGGTTGAGGGTTACACTCAGATTCAGCGGTGAAGCGCTGGTTACGGTGACACTCTGCGTAGCGCAGAAGGTTTCGCGCGGGCGTTCATTGGTGTAAGCGGCTGAGGTCGGACTCATAAGCGTGAACTCGTCGCCATCGGAATACGCGTAAGCTACTGCCACCATGGTGTACGTGCCTACCTGAAGAGTGGCCGTAAACTGACCGAAGCTAGTGTACGAACCATCACCCTCGATTTGGGTGGCCTTATAGACCTCGGTACCTTCGGCATTGTAAAAGGCCAAAATTAGGGCAACCTTTGTAAAGTAGCTTGCCGGATTCTCCTCATTCTTTGATGGAAACTCCTCTTGGGAGATGGAGAAGTCGTTGAAGTGAACGTTAACTTCGGCAAAACGGGTAGTGGGGTTTTGCACTTTCTCTTTGCTGCAGCCTGCTACCAGCAGGCTTACAGCCACTAATAAAAACAGCTTTTTCATAAATGTTGAATTTTATAGTTATTTGTACGGTGCAAAGATACTATAAAAACATTTATATTTAGCTATTTTTTTAGAAATATTTTTGTTATTTTATACTCCCCTGCTCCTGCCCGAAAAGCATCTTGTAGTCGTCTTCTTTGTAGAACACCCAGGCGGTGACGGCCAGGAATGCCAGGAACACCCATACGATGCAGATTTTGGAGCGGCTGGGGCCGGCTTTCTTCACGGGCACGGTGGCACTCTGCAGCGTGGTGAAAGCAGGGGTTTCTTCCTGCACCTTGGCTTCGGCCTGCAACACCTGTGCGGCTACCTGCATATACGCATTGTACTGTATCTGCATCTCGTTTTCGAGTTCCACCTGCTTCTGGCGCACCGACTGCAAAATAACATTCTGGTTAGCATCCGCATAACGGGAATACTCCTGTCGCGCTTTGTCATAGCGCTCTTTCGCCTCCTCACAAATCTTTTTGCTATATTCGAGATCAACACGGGCCTTGGTGGTGCGGTAATCGGTGATAAACTCCTGCAGACGGCATTTGACCGAATCGGCCATGGTAGCACTGATCACAGGGTCCTGATCGGTAACGCTGATGGTAATCACCATGGTCTTTTTGTCCACATCACACACCACTTTTTTGTCTAAGTCTTCCACAATTTTAGCCTGTTTTTCGGTCAGACGGAAGGGGTCGATATTGTCGGAACCCTCTTCTTTGTCTTTGGAGCGAAGTTTCTCGATCAACTTTTTAGGAGCCGCAAGAGCCTCTTTCCACCAAACCTTTTTCTGCTCGTCCTTCAGATAGTCGTAATAAGGCATCGTACGATTGGCCTCCCCTTTTTTCTTGCCCTCGATGGTGACCTGCGTGGGAAAGAGTGAAGTCTTGAAATCCACTGAATTCACCAATTCCGGATAAAGAGTGGGATACAAGGCCTCGGTAGCATTGTTGGGAAGTGTGACCCCGAAACTGGACGCCATGGCCGCCAATCCGCTTACAGACTTCGAACCCGACATCTCCGGCGAGAGCTTCACCGTGCAAGTGTAATAGTTGGGCAGTGCCAGCGAAAGGATTGCCACCACCACAAAGGTGATGACCATCACGATGATGTACAACCACTTGTGCTTAAGAATATCCTTGAAAAGCTTGCGGAAATCGATGGAGCTCTGCTCCTCTTGGGCAACAGGAGTATTATTTTCTTCGTTCATGGCTTATTTTTTTAACAGTGTAACAAGCGAGACCACCACGGTGGCCAAAGTAGCCACAGAAGTCATGCTGGCGGCAAAGGTCGCCACGTTGAAGGTATGTTCGCGTTTCTTTTTGGTGGGCACCACAATCTCGCAGCCCGGCTCAGGCTGGGCTCCCTTTGACACCAAGCCAACGGTGCCGTTTTGATAGACAATGAAGGTTTTCGACTTTTTGGCATGATTGCCATAGCCACCAGCTTCGGCCACGTACTTGTTGCAACGCTGTCCCCCTTTGAAAAACACCGTATTGGGGAACATCACATTCCCCGAAATCTTAACCACCCCGTTGTATTCGGGCACAAAAATCTGGTCGCCCTCACGAAGAACAATGTCCTTGTCGGAACCTGGTTTCTTCAGCGCCCCTTCCAAATCAATACCCACATAATAATTGCTGCCGATATCCATTTTGCTCCATACAATAGAATCGCGTTCCATGAGGATATCATGGATAGCGGCTATGGTAGCCTGCTCACGCACTTTTTCCTCTTCGGTCAAGCGACGGGAAAGACGAGCCCCTTGCAGGTAAGCATTTTCGGTAAGTCCACCCGCCATAGCGATCGCATCACTCAAACGCATATCCTTGCCTTCCAAGGTAAAACCGCCTTCGTAATTGACCTCACCCGTAATGGTGATATTGCGGGCTGTGCTGAAAGCAGGACTACGGCGCACATGCACCACATCGTAAGGCTCAAGAATAAAGCCCGGTTGTCCATCAATAATCAGACCGTCCTTCAGACTGAAGGTGAAACTCTCGGCAATCTTATTGGACTTCTGGATGGCCTTGGGGTCACGGATTCTGCGCGACACATCCACCTTACCCGTAGAGGCCATGTCGGTGAGGCCGCCGGCCATCACAATGAGGTCTTCAATGGTGGTATTATCCGCATACTCATAAACACCCGGACTCATCACCTCGCCGGTGATGGTGAAGGTGCGCTCCACTCGCAATTCAGTCTCGGTGGGGATGAACAGCACATCCTCGTTCATCAACGGAATATCGGCCACCCTGCCGCTCATAATCCCCTGAATATCCACAGCAATAGTGGTAAGGCTGCGGTCTTCTTTCAAACGATGCAACACGGCACGCGCTGTGAAAGCATCTTCCGTCAAGCCATCGGCCGCTACAATCAAGCTACGTACGGAATTCAAATTGTCGTCCAAACGGAACAAACCGGGGCGGAACACGGCTCCTTTGATCTCCACCATATTCTCAAAGCGGTTGATCATTCCATCCACCGTAACGACATCGCCGTCCTCCAAAGAAAAATGACTTAATTCGCTCTCATCCACATTATACACCTGATAGCGCTCGCCGTTTTGACGCACCAAGCGCACCGTTTTCTTATTGGCATCGCCGGTAAAGCCACCGGCATACTCAATCAACTTGGCCAAAGACTCCCCTTCGCGCATCTCGTAGAACATGGGGCGTTTCACATTGCCTGTAATACCGACCAAACGGTTATAAATACCCACCTGCACAATGTCGTTATCCTGAAGATTGATGTTGCCGGACATGCGTCCGTTGAGGATGTAATCGTAGAGATCGACCACCGCCACCATCTTCCCGTCGCGATAAACCTTGATGTCGCGCAAGGTACCGAGGTCGCTGGTGCCGCCGGCACGATAAAGGGCATAAAACACATTGGCGAAGGCCGAAAGGCGGTACGTGCCGGGAGAGTTCACCTCGCCCATGATGTTCACCTGAATGGTGCGGGTGTTGCCCACCGTCATTTGCAGGCTGCTGCTCTGATAGCGAGAGCCCACTGTGCTGCGTAGCTTCTTCCGGGCAGCCTCCACGGTCAATCCGCTCAGATAAACGGGACCGTAATTGCCTATGGTAATGGTACCCTCCGGCGTGATGGTGTGAATCATGGTCTGCTGGGAAGCTCCATAGATGTCAATCACAATTTGATCGCCAGGTCCGAGCACATAGTCATTCGGAATGGACATGTTGACATTCGGCTGGAAGCTGGGGTTGGCCTGATGGAAGATGTCGCGGCCGAATACTTTTTTGCCATTGGTTGTGGGGGCCACGCCCTGGGTGGCCTGCACATCGTGTTCCACCACCTGCACCTCTCCGGCAGCGTCAGCATACACTTCGCCGGAAGTACCCCGTCTGGCGGTGGTCAGCTCCTGACTGCTGGTGCCGTCGCTATTGCCCTGCATCCGCTCTGTAGCCATCGACACCGCACCGTCTGCCGCACTCGACAAACCCCGTTCGGAGATTTGCTTGTCGTACTGGTTGCGCAAGCGGCGCGCCTGCTCAACCGTGACACCACGCTGCACCAGCTTTGTCATAATCTGCGACTGGCTGCTGCCCGCTTTCGCCTCAGCTGCAATGAACTGAATTACTTGCTCATCGCTCATCTGAGCGAAGGCTGTTGCGCACAGCAACAGCATCCCAAAAACAAAAAGGAATTTTTTAATCATGATTGATGATATTATTTTCGTTACTATTGCCTAATCGCGTTTGAAGATATCGCGTGTATAAACCTTTGCCTTCACATCGTCCAAACAAGCGTCATAACGGTTGGCGATAATCGCCTGCGATTGGGCTTTGAATTTTTCTAAGTCATTGACCACCAAGCTGCCGAAGAACATTGTGCCATCCTCAAGCGTAGGCTCGTAAATAATGACCTGGGCCCCCTTGGCTTTCACACGTTTCATCACCCCCTGGATAGACGACTGGCGGAAATTGTCGCTATTGCTCTTCATCGTCAGTCGATATACCCCAATGGTCGGAACTTGGGATTCTGAATTTTGAATTTTGAATTGATTATTCTCGCTATAGGCGTAATAACCCGCCATCTTCAGCACCTGGTCGGCGATGAAATCCTTGCGGGTACGGTTGCTCTCGACAATGGCGCTCATCATGTTCTGCGGCACATCGGCATAGTTGGCCAGCAGCTGCTTGGTATCCTTGGGAAGGCAGTAACCGCCATAGCCGAAGCTCGGATTATTGTAGTGCGCACCGATACGCGGGTCGAGGCTCACTCCCTCAATGATATCCTGGGTGCTCAGACCCTTCATCTCGGCGTAGGTATCCAGCTCATTGAAGTAGCTGACACGCAAAGCCAGATAGGTGTTGGCGAAGAGTTTCACCGCCTCGGCTTCTTTCATGCCCATGAAGAGAACGGGGATTCCTTTGGGGGTTAGTTGAGAGTTGATAGATGATAGATTATAGTTAGAGGGGTGAGAAGGGGAGGGGGTGAGAGGGTGAGAAGAGGATGAATCGATTACAGGATTACAGGATGATGGATTTTGAGGGATGGGGGAATCTTTGGAGGGGCCGAGGGCACCTTCGACAAGGAGGGAGGCAAAGGTGTGGGCACGTTCGGTGAGCCAGTTCAGGTCGGTGAGCTGTTGGATGGCTTCATTTTCCTCCCGGTATTCCTCGCCCATCATTTTGGGAATACCCACAATGATACGGCTGGGATAGAGGTTGTCGTACAAGGCCTTGCTCTCGCGCAAAAATTCGGGAGAGAACAGCAGGTTGAATTTCTTGGTACCCTGAGCGGCATACTTCACGTAAAGGCTACGGGTATAGCCCACGGGAATGGTACTCTTGATGACCATCACCGCATCGGGATTGACACTCAATACCAGGTCGATGACATCCTCGATATGGTGCGTGTCGAAGAAATTTTTCTGCGGGTCGTAGTTGGTGGGAGCGGCAATCACCACAAAATCGGCATCACGATAGGCAGCGGCGCCATCGAGGGTGGCCGTCAAGTCCAGCTCTTTTTCCGCCAAATATTTCTCGATATACTCATCCTGGATGGGAGACTTTTTGTTATTGATCATCTCCACTTTTTCGGGAATCACATCCACAGCGGTGACGTGATTGTGTTGTGCCAACAACGTGGCAATGCTTAGACCGACATAGCCGGTTCCGGCGACTGCGATTTTCATGTTTTTACGGGGTTAAAAGGTTAGAGGGTTAGAGGGTGAGAGGGTGAGAAGGGTTAGGATGTAGGGCTGTCACATTGTGGCAGCCGTGTGTTGAACCTGATGTGCCCATGACGGTTACACGGTGAGGAGGTGAGAGGGTGAGAGGGTGAGGAGGTTAGAGAAATTTGGTTTGATTGTTATTTATTTTTTATATTTTTGCATTTTTTTATTCATCTAATAACTTAAATTATGTATTCTTTTGAAAATTTAGAAGTATGGAAAGAGTCTAAAACTCTTGTTTTATTAGTGTATGATGCATTAAAGCTGTTTCCTTCGTCTGAACGGTATGCTTTATGTGATCAAATTCGAAGGGCTATCATTTCAATACCTTCAAACATTGCAGAAGGTAGTGGTAGAAAATCCATCAAGGAGAAAGTTCACTTTATAGAGATTGCTTATGGATCTCTGATGGAAGTCTATTGTCAGTTGCTGATTGCATCCGAATTAAACTTTCTACCCATGGAAAAATTGGATACGATCAAAAAATGTCTCAATAGAGTTTCATATTTACTCACAGGGCTACGCTCCTCCTTCACCAAAAAATTAACTACCTAACCCCCTTCTCACCTTCTCACCCTCTCACCCTCTCACCAACTATTATCTTTCATCTATTATCTATTAACTAAAAAGAACACCTCTCGATATCTTTGAAATACTTCACCGTTCCGTAAGTCAGTTCGTCGCAGGCGGCATCGTCGCAGACAATAATGCCTTTGGGATGGAGCTGGAGAACGGAGACGGTGCACATCTGGCTCACTCCGCCTTCGATAGCCTGGGCCAAAGCACGGGCTTTATTATGACCATTGGCCAGAATCATCACTTCGCGGCTGTCCATCACGGTACCGACACCCACGGTCAAAGCGGTTTTGGGCACCTTGTTGATGTCGTTGTCGAAGAAACGTGAATTGGCAATCACCGTGTCCATGGTCAGGGTTTTGACTCTGGTGCGGGAAGTCAATGAGGAACCCGGTTCATTGAACGCGATATGTCCGTCGGGCCCGATACCGCCCATAAACAGGTCGATACCACCGTAAGACTTGATTTTTTCCTCATAACGCTGGCACTCGGCCTCCAGGTCTTCCGCATTGCCATTCAGTATGTTGACGTTTTCTTTCAGAATATCAATATGGCTGAAGAAATTATTCCACATGAAAGAATGGTAGCTTTCGGGATGATTTTCCGGAATCTTCACGTACTCGTCCATATTGAAAGTCACCACATGACGGAAGGAGACCTTGCCTTCCTTATGCAAACGGATAAGTTCCTTGTAAGTGCCTATGGGAGTGGAACCGGTGGGCAAGCCAAGGATAAAGGGTTTGTTTTCCGTGGGTTTGAAAGCGTTGATACGCTCTACAATGTGCTGGGCGGCCCAAGAGGACATGCCAGCGTAGTCGGGGTTGATAATTACGCGCATGGTGTTTTTGATTAAATGATTACAGGATTACAGAATTACAGAATTTATGTAATTTTATTGTAATAAATCCGTTTATATTTCGTTAATATTATAAATTCAGAGATTATGGAAGATTTGTATTATAGTCCTTTGGCTAGTGATGAGGAGAAGAAAAAGATGAATGTTCAGTTCTTTTCTTTAAACTTTGCTCACAGAATTATTCGTTTATATCAGTACCTAACCAAAAAAAGAGAATTCATTCTTTCTAAACAAGTGTTAAGAAGTGGAACAAGTATAGGAGCTAATATAAGAGAAGCTCAAAGAGGGCAAAGTAACGCAGATTTTATTTCCAAAATGAAAATTGCACTAAAAGAAGCAGATGAAACTCATTACTGGATTACACTTCTTCGGAACAACGGATACATACCACTTAATCTAGCAGACTCATTACTTGATGATTGTAATTGCATCATTAAAATGCTTGTAAAAATTACCAGTACAGCAATATCCAAATCTAAAAAATGACCCCTCTCTTCACCCTCTCAACCCTTAATCCCTTCATCCTATAATCCTTTCATCTCGTAATCCCTTCATCCTGTAATCCTGTAATCCCGTAATCCTGTAATCCAATAATCAACTAACCAATCATCATTCCCCTCAAAGTTTTTTCAAGTAACACGACGGGATGTACGTGGTAGCAATCGCCACAATCCCTTCAATGGCCACAACAAGCCGTCGGTTACCTTTGATACGCTTGATATAGCCTTCGGCTCCCTCGAACTCTCCGCCCGTCACCAGCACTTTGTCCTCTGGAGAGAAGGTCATGGCTTCGGCATCCACATAGTCCCAGTTATTGTTGCTCACCGAGGTCACCATCTTGAAGATCTCCATCTCGCGATCGGGGATGACCGCCACCTGGCGGGACTTCCTAAAGCGGTACAAGGCCACCTTGGAACCCAAGTCCTGCTCTATCGCGGTCAGGTTTTCGGAAAAAGTACGGAAGAAAACCAATGAAGTAATCACCGGCTTGCGCACCGTCTTCTTCTCCCCTCCCACCGTTTTCTCCTCATAGCGCACCGGAAAATAAGTCTCGATATCTTTGGCTTGCAGATACGCTTCGATATCAAAAACCCTGTTTTGAAACACCTTCATCGCAAACCATGCTTTTCCCGCAACTGTCATATTGTCAATAAATTACTGCAAAAATTTGTTTAAAACCATTCTTTCCTGCCAGTAGGAGACCAGCAGGGAACGGGAGGTGATTTGTAGGGTCTGGACCTCTTCTCTTTCAAACCCATACGGACTTTGCCTGAACCCAAGCAAAGGTGACCGCCCTCCTTACGAAAAACAGAGTTTTTGCGAAGCAAAATTAAAATATTATTTTGAGAAAAGCAAGAGAAAAATCCACAAAATTTATAAATTTTTCCATTTTTGAAAATTTTTTTGTGCCCCTCTCTTGCTATGCATTTTTCAAAATTTTTACACCCTCCGTATCAGCCTAAAGTTTTCCTTTCCTCTGTGTTTTATTTCGGACGCGATCCATCGCGTCCCTACAATTTTCCACCATCTATTTTGGTGTGACTTTTCCGCGGCGTTTCGGTATAGTGCTTCGGGGCAAATCCAACCTGCGCCGCGGACGGACACCCAAATCCATCATTCTCCCAGGGTGGCGGTGCTTCGCACCTTGCCCTGGGCTACCGAGCCATGCAGACCTGCGGCCTGCATATAATGGCTACATCAGCCCATTGGCAACTGTGCGCGGGGAATGCCGACGTGCGGTGCGGACGGACACCCACATCAATCATTACCCCAGGGTGATGCCCTGGGCTACCGAACCCTGCAGACCTACGGCCTGCATACAATGGCAATATACAAACATGGCGATAAAAGAAAGAGGATGAAAAAAATAGTATGCGTTTGCCGTGGAATAAAATTTACATGTCCGTGTGTAACTCAGAAAAATTATGTAAATTTGCATTTTTTAACGACATTCCCATGCGACAATACCTTGACCTTTTACAGCGGATTTTAGACGAAGGAAGTTTTAAGAGTGACCGCACTGGCACCGGCACCTACAGTGTCTTCGGCCATCAGATGCGCTTCAACCTAGCCGACGGCTTTCCCGTGCTGACCACCAAAAAGCTGCACCTGCGCTCCATCATTTACGAATTGCTCTGGTTTCTGAAAGGCGACACCAACATCAAGTACCTAAAAGACAACGGGGTATCCATTTGGGACGAGTGGGCCGACGAGCACGGTGACCTGGGACCCGTCTATGGCAAGCAGTGGCGCTCGTGGGCGACAGCCGACGGCCGCAGTGTGGACCAGATTTCAGAGCTCATCGAGCAGATCAAGACCAACCCCGACTCGCGCCGGCTGATGGTGTGCGCCTGGAATGTGGGCGAGGTGCCCCAGATGGCGCTGCCGCCCTGCCACGTGCTGTTCCAGTTCTACGTCAATAACGGGGAGATCTCCTGTCAGCTTTACCAGCGCAGCGCGGATGTCTTTTTGGGCGTGCCCTTCAACATCGCCTCCTACTCGCTGTTACTCATGATGATAGCCCAAGTGTGCGGCCTCAAAGCCAAGGAGTTTGTGCACACCTTCGGCGATGCCCACATCTATGCCAACCATGTGGAACAGGCCAAGTTGCAGCTCACCCGCACCCCGAAGGCGTTACCGACGATGCGCATCAACCCCGAGGTGAAGTCGATTTTTGATTTCAAGTATGAGGATTTTGTTTTGGAGAATTATAATCCGGAGCCGCATATTAAAGCTGAGGTTGCTGTGTAAGAGGTTAGAAGGTGAGAAGGTGAGAGGGTGAGAGGGTGAGAGGGTGAGAGGGCTTGTTTGAGTTAATAGTTAATAGATAAAAGATAATAGTTAAGAGTTGTTTGATAGAGTAGTAGGGTTGTTATATTGTAGGGCTATCACATTGTGGCAGCCGTGTGATGAACCTGTTGCGGCTGCCGTGTGATGAACCCGTTGTGGCTGCCGTGTGTTGAACCCGTTGTGGCTGCCGTGTGATGAACCTGTTGTGGCTGCCGTGATACGACAGCCCTACATGATGTGCCCATGACGGTTACACGGTGAGAGGGTGAGAAGGTTAGAAGGTGAGGAGGTGAGAAGGTGAGAGGGATATACGGTTATGCGGGTATACGGTTAGAGGGTGAGAAGGTGAGAGGGTTAAGGGATTTAGAAGGTTGAAGGAGTACGCAGGCCGTAGGTCTGCATGGCTCGGTAGCCCAGGGCATCGCCCTGGGGAAATGATGGAAACGGGTGCATGTTCGCGGCACGGGGTGCACTTGCCCTGATGATGACACTTTCCTGCCGCGAAAGGGAGGCATGAGGACAAGATGAGCAAAATCCCTCATCCTGTAATCCTGTAATCAATTAATCATCTCATAGATCTTATCTTCCCGACGGCAATTTCCGCGTGGCGTTTTTCGGCTTCGAGGGTCTGGCCACCCACATGGGGCGTGAGGAGCACGCGGTCGGTTTCCGCCAATTCGCGTAATACCGCATCCCACTCGTCCTTTGGGGGAATTTGCAAACGTGAGCTTTCATATTCCAGCACATCGAAACAGGCATATTTGATTTTCCCTTCCTTGATGGCAGCAAGCACATCAGCCGTATTCACCGCCCAACCCCTGGAAGTATTGAGGAAGATAAAGGGATGTTTGATTTTCTGAATCAGATTTTTATTGATAAAATAATGATTTTCAGGAAGATAATTGATGTGCAAAGAAATCACATCACATTGCTCAAACAACTCTTCCAAAGTCACTGCTGTAGCGTTTTCATCCCCATAGTTCTGGCGATAGCGGTCGTAGCACAAAACCTTGCAGCCCAAGGCTTTCAGCAGTTTGGCAAAAGCCGGACCCGTATGTCCGTAGCCGATGATGCCCACGATGTGGGAAGCTAACTCGGTGCCTTTGTTTTTCTCACGCAGCCACTCGCCTTTACGGACCTCATCATTGGCCGTAACCACATGCCGCAAAGCGGTCAGCAAGAAGGTGAGGCACAGTTCCGCCACTGCATTGGCATTGCCCTCGGGCGTGCTCAGACAGCGTACCCCCTTGCTTTCAGCATACTGAGTATCAATATTTTCCATACCAGAGCCGATACGCACCACAAATCGCAGATGTGGTTTGGAATCGATGGCAGCGGCATCCACCGCAAAACGGCTGCGGATAATCAGTCCATCGTATTCATCAGGCAATACTACGAAACTATCGTGGGTTAGTTCCTTATTCGTCTCGCAGTGGAAGCCATGGGCCTCCAGCTGCTCCGCAAGGAGAGTGTGAACTCTGTCAACAATCAATATCTTATGCATACAGACTATTTTTTGCAAAAATACGATTTTTTTCCGTGATACGACTCCGTAACCTCACGCCTCCCTTTCGCGGCAGCGTGATTCCATCATCTGGGCACGTGTATCCCGTGCCGCGAACACACACACGTTTCCATCATTTCCCCAGGGCGATGCCCTGGGCTACCGAGCCATGCAGACCTACGGCCTGCATACTCCTTCAACCTTCTAAACCCCTTAACCCTCTCACCTTCTCACCCTCTAACCGTATAACCGTGTACCCCTCTCACCTCCTCACCTTCTCACCTCCTTACCGTGTAACCGTCATGGGCACATCAGGTAGCATCATGTAGGGCTGTCGTATCACGGCAGCCGCAACAGGTTCATCACACGGCTGCCACAACAGGTTCATCACACGGCTGCCACAATGTAACAGCCCTACAATATAACAACCCTACTACTCTATCAAACAACTCTTAACTATTATCTTTTATCTATTAACTTAACTCAAACAAGCCCTCTCACCTTCTAACCCTCTAACCCTCTCACCTTACTCACCACCACACCATCTACCACCTCCGTCACCAGCACATCCCCTTCCTTGGCATCAGCGGGATTGGTGAGGGCTTTGCCGTTGAGGCGGGTGATGGAATAGCCGCGCTTCAGCACGTTGTGCGGATGCAGCAAACGGATTTTCTCTTCCAGATTCTCCAACTCTTTATTTCTGATGATAAACAGCTGTTTTGAAGACAGTTGTATCATTTTATATAGGTTATCCATCACATTTTTCTCCTGTGAGAGACGGTGCGTGGCACTGAGCTGGCAGCGCTGCTCCAGCTGTTCAATCTGATGTTTCTCACGAGTTAGCGAGCGGGTGGCGGTGAGGAGATAATCCTGTTCAATTTGCGCTACCCGCTGTTTTTCCTTGGTCAGCAGCTGGGTGGCCAGCAGCAGGTAGTTGTGCTCTATCTGTTCAATCTGATGTTTTTCGCGGGTGAACAGCGTTTCCACATAGCGGATAATCTTATCCTGAGCCTCTTCCACCTGGATGGCGAAGTTATGGAACTGCTGAATCAGAAAATAGGCCACCTCGGTAGGGGTGATTTTGTTGGCATACGACACCATATCGGTGACACTTTCATTAGTGGAATGCCCTATGCCAGAGATAATTGGCAACGGAAAAGTGGCCACTTTATGCGACAAACTGTAATCATCGTAGCAGCTCAAGCCCACATCGCCGCCGCCGCCACGGATGATGACCACACAGTCAAAATCCTTTTGCCGTTTGGCGATGGCCTCCAGCTGCGCCGTGATGGTAGTAATCGCTTTGTCACCCTGCAAAATGGACGGAAACAACTCACACTCAAAGCAATAGTTCCAGTTGTTCTCTTGCAGGGTCACCATAAAATCGCTGTAGCCCTTGCTGGTTTCGACTGAGATAACGGCAATGCGCTTGGGCAGCAAAGGGAGCTCCAATTGCTTGTTGGCCCCGAAAACGCCTTCCTTCTTCAGGCGGGCGATGACGGCCATCTTGTTCTTCATCAGCTCTCCCAAGGTATAGCTCGGCTCAATGTCCTGGATATAAAGGGCCAGGCCGTACTGCGGACTGAACTCGATGGTGGCGAGGCACAGGATGCTGATGTTGTCTTTGAGCGGTTCGCCGGTGATTTTCAGGAACTTCGCGTTAATCTCCTCCACCTGCGTTTTCCAGATGACCGCCCGCATCTGCGTCACAATCTTGTCGCCCTCTTTCTCCACCAGTTCCGGATAGCAGTGCCCCGAGTGGGGGTACTTGTTCAGCCGTATAATCTCCGCCTTGACATAGTAAGCACGGGTATAGGTCTTGTTGATCACAGCTTTGATGCTGCCAGTGAGCTCCGACAAACTATACACCGGGCGGTCGTTAAAAGTCTCGCGTTGTTTTTCCATGATTTTTTAATTACAACTACCTCTGTCAGTTATTAATACAAACAGCCAAACGCCCATAACGGAATTTTCCTGTTGGTGGCGTTATCAATATCATCCGCAGCCACATACGCATTTTTTTCTTTACTAACCTGGGCAAAACCCTTCTCTTTTCCTCCTACTTCGACTACAATTTTACCATCAATACGAAAATCTCCGCTTTTCACTCCGCCATACTCCACCCTATGTCCTGCCGATATCAACTGATTACAAAAGAAAGTCTCACGTACTGTACCAATGGAAGGTTTCTCCGTGGAAAGGGTGTATAACAAATTGGGGTTATCCAACAGTATTTTGTCCGGTTTCTGTAAATCTCCAATTGTACTGATATCTGTAAACAATCTGCAAATCAGAGCCGCCTCTTCCAGATTACGAATATATTTAAGGGTTGTGGCACGCTGAATGCCAATATTCTTGGACAATTTGCTTATATCCACCTCATAGGGGACCATAGAGGAAATCACTTGTAACAACGCCTTGATTTTTCTCGTGTTCCCCACCTCCAGACTGCGATATTTTGTCAACTCCACATCAATGATATAATTCACTACATTCTCCACACTGTTTTGATAAACTTTCTTGTTTTCAAAGTAATAAGGATAATATCCCTCTTTAAGATAATGGGAGAAATATTCCAATGGATGACATTTTTCTTTCACCATTGAACAATATGCATTCGGTGCCTCCATCAAGGTTTTGAGATTGACGGCTTCTACTTGAATGCCTTTTTCAAACCTAAGATATTCGCGAAACGAAAGTCCCGGCATTTTGTACTCCGTCATCCTTCTCGACAAGTCAGACTTTCCATCATTGATTTGTAACAATGACGAACCACTCACCACAATACGCAAATCCTTGTGCAAATCATAAATTTCTTTAATCTCACTACTCCAATTCTCATATTTGTGTATTTCATCAATAAAAAGATGCTTTCCTCCCATCTTATAGAATTGATCGGCAGTATCCACCAGACTGTGAGTGGTGAAATAGCTGGTGTCCGCGGAGAAATAAAGCACATGTCTGTCATCTGCGGCATAATGCGACCTGATATATTGCAACATCATTGTGGATTTTCCCACACCTTTCGGTCCCTTGATAGCAATAAGCCGAATATCCCAATCTATCTGCTCCATGGTACTTCTTACGTATTCCATTGGCACATTGGCAACATACTCGTCATGCCTTTCAAATAATTTATCCATATCGTTTGTGTCTTTTCTTTATTTTTTTTCGTTTGCAAAGATACGTTTTTTTTAAAGAACAAAAACATAGTAAAAGTGTTTTTTATAAAAAACACACTTGTGGGAGCATACGCAATGTTGGTGACACGTATATGACGGATATACACAGGGGAACATGCAAAAGGCGGACACATGCAATGTGTCCCTACAGATGCGACAACTCATCCCTCACTGCTCACAGCTCATCGCTCATCGCTCATCGCTCACAGCCCATCGCCCAACACCCCCGTCATCGCTTCCCAGCTATATCTTTCCTTGACATACTGATAGCCTTGCTGCGCAATTTGCTGATAATAAGCGCTATCCGTGAGTAATTGGGTAATCGCCTTTACATAGTCTTCTACCTTGTCACAAATCAAGACATCTCGCTGATTCTCAACTCCTTTCAGCGGCTTACCGGCCAAAGGAGAGGTGACGCAGGGCAGCTGTGTGGCCATGGCTTCCAAGAGCTTGTTCTGCAAGCCTGTGCCCAAGCGCATCGGGGCAATGAAAATCTTCGATTGGGCATAGTACTCCGCAATAGAGTCCACCCAGCCGGTGACCGTGACATGCGGTCCCTGCAAGGCACGCACTCTCGGAGCTGGATTCGCCCCGCACAATACCAAGCGCAGGTTCGGAAACTGTGACAATAAGTTGGGAAGTATCTGTTTCACAATAAATTCAGCCGCATCCACATTGGGCGCATAGCTCATGTTTCCCGCAAAAATCAAATCGTAGATTTTCTCCTGCCCTTCATACTTATATTGCTCGAAATCAACACCATTGCCCACGATACTGATCTTGTCTTTGTCCTTCACAGGCATCAAATCCCGGTCCACCTCCGTGATGATGGTATGATGTTGGAACAAGGGGAAAACCTCGGCCTCATAGCGTTGCAAACGACGGGATTCCATCTTAAAGAAGGGCTTCTGCCAAAACGGGGCCCGCTCAGCTCTCCGTAACATGCCTTGTGAGAAAACATCCTGGTAATCAATGGTTTTCTCTCCTTCCAATTCCTGAACGTAAGGCACGGTTCTCACCAGCTGGGCATAAATAGCATCGGCTTTCACCTCATCGGCAAACTGCCGCAAAGCCCTTTTCGCTTCGCGACTGTAAAAATAGCCGCACTGTATAGGCCAGCCCTTGAAGAAAGCCCGCAAACTGTTGGTCAACATGGTCCACCAGCAGATACGCCCCTCCCTGATTTCCTTGCAGAAAGGCTTCATGGCCTCCATCGAAGAAGCCGGCACCTCGGTATCGGACAAGGCGAACAAATAAATATCATGCTGCCGCGACAACACCCGTATCTGGTGATAAGCACGCAGTTTATCCCCTTTTTCAAGCGGATACGGAAATCGGGACAGGACGACCAACAGCTTCATAAAATCAATTTTCCTTATACAAAGGCAGTGTAAATACAAACGTGGATCCCTTGTCTTTATTGTTGTAGGCCCTGATGGTTTTCTGATGTTTTTCCAGAATAATTTTCACCAATAACAAACCCAGGCCGGTACCCGCTTCGTTTTGCAATCCCGGGGTAGAATAATCGGTGTTATTGTTCAATTTCTCCTCAATTTTGGCCTCGTCAATACCCACACCTTCGTCTTTCACACTAATCTCATACGTATTTTCATCCACAATTTTACCAGAAATCTCAATGGTGCTGTCTTCAGGCGAAAACTTGATGGCATTATTGATCAGGTTCACAAAAATAGACCGCAGCATCGCCACATTGAACAATACCGTCACAGATTTGTCCAGATGATTGAGTAACTTGATTCTTTTAAGATCCAAATTACATTCAATCATATAAGAATAATCCCTTAAAACTTCGTACGGACAGACTTCTTCCACGGTCTTGTCCACCAGATTTCCCCTTACACGAAAAATCCTCATCAAATCCGTACAAACACTGGCCACATTACTGGCACAAAAGCCTATTTTCTTTGCCACCTCCGGTATTTTCTCCGACTCCACATGCCCATACTGGATCATCTCCGAATAGGCTGTGATTGGAGTGACCATGTTTTTCAAAGTGTGCATGGCTTCCGCCAGAAGGCGGTCGTCTTTTTCGTATAGTTCGCCTTTTTCCATGATAGTTGTATTTAGAGTTGTCAGAACATATAATTCATCTTCACATAGAAATTCGAAAATTGGTTGGCATTGTCTCTTTTGTCGAAGGGAACGGCCCAGTCCACCGACAGCACGAAATTGTCATTCATGGCAATCTTCAGTCCCAAACCTGCTGACAAATGCGGACGGTAAATCTGGGGATTGTCAAAAATCAGGTATTGATCCAAGTCGGCAAGATTGAATTCAGGATCATTCTGTTCGATATTTTTGATGATTTCATCTTTGTCTAACTTATAGGGCTGCAATATGATAGCACCATCGAAGAAGGGGTTCAAGCCGATATAGAACTGCTCTTTTTTGATGGCGAACTTGCACAATTTGAAGCGGAATTCCACATTGGCGAAGGCGAAGCCATTGGCCGTGGCACGATGACGGGCGATACCACGGGTGGTGTTGCCGCCTCCCAATACCTCGTAGGTCACACGCTGAATGAACAAGGTGTTCCAGATATTATTCTGATAGAAAGGACTTTTCCCAGCGGTGGTCAGCTGGCAGGACAAACGGTAAGCAAAGAGCACATAATCCTTATACACAGGTACATAATGTCTGAAATCCAAATTTAGTTTAATGTTATTGTATGACTTTAACGCTCCAAAAGCAGCGGTATAAGTGAGGAAGGCATCGGCATAGATACCCTTGTTGGGATTCTGCTGGCGGTCGCGGCTGTCGTAAGTGACACCGGCCCGCAAATAAGGATGCCAGCCGCCCTTGGCCTCATCAGCACCTATAATGCCCCATTTCACATATTTTTCGTACATACCTTCCACACCTTCCGGCAATTTGTTCTCCTCTTTCTTGCCTCTATTGATCATGGTCAGATTCACACTGCCGATATTGAACCAATACACACCTAAACCAGCATTCCAATACCATTTTCCGGAGATACTGCCTGAAAAATCAGCGGTAATTCGCAAAATGTCCCTTTTACTACGATAAAAAGCCCTGCTGACATAGGTATCCGGATACTTTTTATTGTTGATCCACTCCTTGTTCAGCACGGTCTGGTAGCCATTGTAGCCATAGAAATCGCAAATGGCATCGGGCAGATAGGAAATGTCAACCGTAAGCCGATGATTGGGTATCAGGTACTTGGAATCGTAGTTGAAACGGAAAATGCCACAGTGCTTGGTGGTATAAGCCATTTCCACATAAAAAGAATGAAGATACTCCGGATAGGTGCTGCCATCACCGAAATAATAGATATTGGACAATAATCCACCCTGAAAGCCCTTGTCCGCATCGTAAGCCACACTGGGCAGTATGCCGAAAGTCCAACCCTTGCGGATGCTGTCTTTGGGTTGTTTCTCTTTGTGAACCTTTTCTTTTTTGCTGAGATTATCCCACAACGATGTATTATAAACTTCTGGAACAGAAGCATTTAAAACTGTCGTAAAAAGAAATACAAAGGCCAAAAAAAGGGATATTTTTCTCATTTTCCATATTTTGTGGCAAAGTTACGTAAAAATATCAGAAATTGTACACATTTTTGAAATTTTCTGCAAGTTTCCTGCCTGCGCGGAAGGGTGGAACTGTGACATATATATCACATCTCGGCGAAGCCGTTCCTCATTAGCCTCGCAGAGGCGACATCTCAATAACCCCAGACGTGAGTCTGGGGTGGGAACGGCATCATCTCCTCCCCCTCTTCCCCTCACACGCATCATCAAGACTCACCACCTCCATCTGCCAGTCCCACACGCATTGCCAGGACGGGATGAGGCCCATAGGGCCGGCCAGATTACAGACAGGGGTGAAACCCCTGGGACAGACAGTCCTCCACATACATCACCATGGCAGGGCAAGGCCCGTAGGGCCGGCCAGACTACAGACAGGGGTGAAACCCCTGGGACAGACAGGGGCAAAGCCCCTGGGACAGGACGGCACATATACATCCTCGCGGCACGGGGAACCCACGCCCTGAAGACGACACATGACTGCCGCGAAAGTATGGTACGAGATTACGAGGCCAGCGTATTCTTACTCAAAGCTCACCGCCTGGCTATTCACCGAAACATTACTTATGTTATCCAGACAAATGACACAAATCTGATGCTGACAATACTTGAACTTAAGTTGTGTCTCAAGCGTGCCATTCGGCATAATAGGTTGTATATCAGAAATTTCACATTTTTCCATACGACAAATATCGCCCAAAATAAAAGCGGCGTAAATACTTACCGGCATTTCCGGATGGCAGAAATCAAAGGGCACCGCATACGGATTGCTGAGCGTGACCTCCAAGATAACGCTATCCTGCTCTATGCGCTGACGATTCACCTGCAGCTCTATCCTGTTAGTTCCTTGGAAATGCTCAAACCGACGACAATAATATTCGTAATTTCCCACTTGACTATAATCCGTCCTTGGAGTCTGCAAAACCACCATCACCTCCTTGCCCTGCAAATTCTTGTCCATCTGCAAGATATCATATTGGGTCTGACGGTTGTACAGCGAGCTGAGTGCCATACCATTCTCCTTTGTGTAATAGCGGTACAACGAAGGTTTTTGGAAAGAGGTATAAAACACCACCGGTTTGTCTCCCGCCTGTTGATGAATGGCCTCCATGGCCGGCTGATCGTTGCCAAAACCCGTGATATCGGGCACAAAAGGCGTACAAAGCCCTATGCGGACCAGCAAAACGAGAACCGCCATCGGCAGGATATATCTCAGTATTCTCTTATGCCACAGTTCTTTGCGTGTATTCCTATACAATAAAAACAGCATCGGTATCGTGATGGCAATGGTCCAATGCGGCTCGGCATGGCCGTTGACCGTCATCACCCAGAAAAACAGGACAAAGCCCACACAGGTGAAGACACAGGCTTTGGTGAACCTGTCCTTGTTTCTGCGCTCCTGCCAGCAGAAATAGAAGGTCAGAAACAAACATACCGGATTGAAAACCAGCAGCTGATTGGGCAGAAATTCCAGCACGTAAGCCCAGGAAAACGGATCCTTGCGTATCAGAAAATGATATTTTAGGCTCGGGAAGTCTTGATTGAACTGCCATAGTATATGGGGCATAAACAAAAGCGCAGCCAATACAACAGCCAACCATAATTTCCAGTCTTTCAACAATTTAAAATTCGACAATACGACAAAGCCTATCACCAGAACCGCCATATACTTGCTGTACAACATTCCAGCCATGGTAATCCCCAGCAACATTGCCAGCAGGAATGAATCTTTTTTCAAATATTGCTGATACAGGTAGAAAAACAACGAGGTGAAGAAAAGCAAAGGAGCATCTGGCGTGGTGATAAAGCCGTAGAGCACAAACATAAAAAGGGAAAAAGCGATGAGGAAAAACTCGTTGACATCCCTGACTGTCGCATTCACCGGCGAAAGGGTTTTCCACACCAGCCAGATGGTTGCCCCATGCAAAAATACTGTGCAGAATCGCACCGACAGCGCCCCGATACCGACAAAATGGCTGAGGTAGGTCAGCAGAGCTACCATAGGCGGATGGTCGTAATAGCCCCAGTCCAGAAACTGGCCGTAAAGCGCATAGTACGCCTCGTCGGCATGCATGTTGGTGAACAAGGCCTGCACCAAGTCCGCCAGCATCCATATCAGCAGGTACAAATAAAACCGTTTTTCCACTTTATTCATTCAGCAAAAATACAATTTTTTTCAATTAGCAAATTAGTTTTTTTCAATTAGCAAATTGGTTAATTAGTAAATTAGCAAATTATTATTGCGGTGAGCAGTGAGCGGTGGGCGGTGGGCATGGAGATGTGAGGGGTGAGGACGTTGGTGCTGACGCCGCGAATCAATTCATTAAACAAAAAGCGCATGGCTCATAGCTGAAAACTCAATGCCAAAGGCCTATAATTAGCACATTTTTTTTATCTTTGCCAAAAAATTTTGATCATGGCAAAGATGGCGGAAACTCCTTTAATCAAGCAATATAACCAGTTCAAGGCACAGCACCCTGATGCGATTCTCCTGTTCAGGGTGGGTGACTTTTATGAGACCTTCGGAGACGACGCCATCAAGACCTCGCAGATACTGGGTATCGTGCTGACCAAGCGTGCCAACGGCTCTGCCCAGTCCATCGACCTGGCAGGTTTTCCTCACCATGCTTTGGATACTTACCTGCCCAAACTGGTGCGTGCCGGCTTGCGAGTAGCCATCTGCGAACAGCTGGAAGACCCGAAACTGACCAAGACCATCGTGAAGAGAGGTATCATAGAATTGGTGACCCCGGGTGTTTCCACCAACGACAAGGTGCTGGAACAGAAAGAGAACAATTTCTTGGCGGGTATCCATCTCACCGACAGCAAAATAGGCATCTCCTTTGTGGATATTTCCACAGGCGAATTTTATGTGGCCGAAGGCAATGCCACCTATATCGACAAGCTGCTGCAGAATTTCAAGCCCTCTGAAATTGTCCTTCAGAAAAACAAAACCAACAGCTTCAAAGAGCAATTTGGCGAGAAAATCCTGCTTACCGCTTTCGACGACTGGGTGTTCACCACCGACTATGCCATGGACCTGCTGACCAAGCATTTCCAGACCACCTCGCTGAAGGGTTTCGGGGTGGACGGACTGGAATATGGCATTATCGCCGCCGGAGCCGCCTTGCATTATCTGTATGAAACTCAGAATCATAAGATTCAGCATATCAATAAATTAAATAGAATTGAAGAGGAACTATACGTTTGGCTCGACCGCTTTACCGTTCGCAATCTGGAACTGATTCACTCGCCCAACGAGAATGCGGTGACCCTGCTGCAGATTCTGGACAAAACCCTCACCCCTATGGGGGCACGTATGCTGAAAAAGTGGATGGTGCTGCCGCTGAAAGAGAAGGTGATGATTGAAGAACGCTTGTCGGTGGTGAAGTATTTTATTGATAATGAATCTATTGCAGAAGATATCAAACGAAGTTTGCGAGAGATGGGCGATGTGGAGCGTTTGGTGTCCAAAATCGCCACGGGCAAAATCTCACCCCGCGAGGTGGTGCAGTTGGCCCGCTCCCTGCGCGCCGTTGAGAAAATCAAAAAAGCGTGCGAACAAACCGACCTTCCTTCGCTGAAGAAGATTGCCGAGCAGCTGAACCCCTGCCTCAGTGTATGCGAGCGCATTGAGAAAGAGATTGTGGAGGACCCGCCTGTGGCCGTCAACAAAGGCCGTGTGTTTGCCAAAGGTGTTGATGCCGAGTTGGATACTCTTTCTTCTTTGGCTACCAACAGCAAACAGATTTTGGCAGACATCCAACGCCGCGAGTCGGAACGCACGGGCATTCCTTCTCTGAAAATCGGCTTCAACAACGTGTTCGGCTACTATCTGGAAGTGACCAACACCCACAAATCGAAAGTGCCGGAGGATTGGATTCGCAAGCAAACGCTGACCAACGGCGAGAGATATATCACTCCTGAGCTGAAAGAACTGGAAGACAAGATTTTAGGAGCAGAAGACAAAATTCTGGAAATCGAAACTCGCCTGTTCAACGATTTTGTGCTGGGTCTGATGGACTATATCCCTATGATTCAGTTGGATGCCCGCCTCACCGCCCGCCTGGATGTGCTGCTGTGCTTTGCGGCAGTATCCCTCGAAAATAACTATACCCGTCCCGTTGTCAATGATTCCACCTCGCTGAATATCAAGAACGGCCGCCATCCGGTCATTGAGAAACAGCTACCGCCAGGCGAGAAATACATTGCTAACGACGTGTATCTGGACAACGAGCATCAGCAGATTATCATCATCACGGGACCAAACATGTCGGGTAAGTCAGCGTTGCTGCGCCAAACCGCCCTCATTGTGCTGATGGCCCAGATGGGCTGTTTTGTGCCTGCGGAAAAGGCGGAAATCGGCATTGTAGACAAGGTGTTCACCCGTGTAGGCGCCTCCGACAACATCTCCACGGGCGAATCCACCTTCATGGTGGAGATGAACGAGACCGCCAGCATCCTGAACAACGTGTCCAACCGCAGCCTGATATTGCTGGACGAGATTGGCCGAGGCACCAGCACCTACGACGGCGTGTCTATTGCCTGGTCCATTGCCGAATACCTGCACGAGAACCCTCGCCACCGTGCCAAGGTGCTCTTCGCCACCCACTACCACGAGCTCAACGACATGGCCGAGCAGTTCCCACGCATCAAGAACTTCCATGTTTCCGTCAAGGAAATAAATAATAAGATACTGTTTCTGAGAAAGTTGGAAAAAGGCGGTAGCGAGCACAGCTTCGGTATCCATGTGGCCCGCATGGCCGGTATGCCCCAAGCGGTGCTGAAACGTGCCGAAGAGGTACTGAAACAATTGGAGGCCAGCCGCAGCGGCAACGACCCCATCAAAGTGGAGAAAAAAGAACCCGGCTACCAGCTCAGCTTCATCGCCCTCGATGACCCGCTGCTGCTGGACATCAAGGACCAGATCATCGACCTCGACATCAACAGCCTCACCCCCGTCGAAGCCCTCATGAAGCTCAACGACATCAAAAGCCTCCTCTCCAAAAAGAAGAAATAATTATTCGTGCTGAAAGCACAATAAAATCATTTGCTAATTTGCTAATTAACTAATTTGCTAATTAAAAAATTGGCACATTAGCACATTGTCTCATTAGCACATTATTTAAGATGTTCCTCGTGGAACTTGGCAATCTTGTTCCAGAGGTGCACCCTTTCAATACCCGTCACATTGTGGTCGTGGATGGTGTAGGGGAAATAATCCACCTCAACACCAGATTTCACCGCCTCTTTCATCAGCTCTAACGACTGCTGCCACACCACGGTATGATCCTGGCAGCCATGCATCACCAGCAAATCGCATTGCACATTCTTGATTTTGTCCAACAAGCTTGCGTTGGCATAGCCCTCAGGATTTTCTTCGGGTGTGTCCATATAACGCTCGCCGTACATCACCTCATACCACTTCCAATCCACCACGGGACCGCCACAAGAAGCTGCCTTGAACACCTCGGGATGGCGGGTTACCAACGACAAAGTCATGAAACCGCCGTAGCTCCAGCCGTCCAAGCCGATACGGTTGGCATCGATATAAGGTAGTGATTTCAGGTATTCCACACCGCACATCTGGTCTTCCACTTCCAAATCGCCCAAATGACGGTGAATACATTTCTCAAACTCCGCACCACGGTTTGCCGTGCCACGATTGTCCAAAGTGAAAATCACATAGCCCTGCTGCGCCATGTAGTACAGGAAGGTGCCACCCGACATGAAAGTATTGGTAACCAACTGAGAATGAGGACCTCCGTACACATAAATCAAGCAAGGATATTTCTTGGTCTGATCCATGTTCGGGGGCAGTATCATGCGGCAATACAAGTCGTCACCAGCTTTGTTCTTGATGCTGAAAATGGAAACCTTGCCCATAGTGCAGTCCGCAAACGGATTCTTTGATGCCTTCAACAGTTTGGAAGTCTTGCCGTTGCTGCTCTTCAGATAAATTTCACGCGGAGTTTCCAAATTAGAGAAATAATCAATGAAATAGCTCATATCCGAACAGAAACGAGGGGTATGCGTACCTGATTCAGGAGTAAGATTCTCTACCTTCTTGCTTTTGATATTCACCTTGCAAACATACTGATCCACAGGCTTTTCCAGCGATGCCAGGAAGAAAATGTTTTCCTCTTTCGGATCCAGTCCCAGCACTTCGCTCACCTCCCAATTGCCTTGGGTTAACAGAGTATTGGTACCAGCGGTCAAATCATACAAATAAATATGGTTCCAGCCATCTCTGCGGGTCTGCCAAAGGAAACTGTTATTTTTCAAGAAGATAGGTCTCGTCTGGGGTTCCACATAGCGACTATCACGTTCCTCAATCAGCACGCGGGTTTTATTTCCCGTAAGCAAATCATATTCAATCAGTTTGGCATGATTTTGTGCACGGTTAAGATGAGTGATATACAAATACTTTTCATCAGGAGAGAAAGTGATATTGGTCAAAAACTCGCCATCGGCCTTGTCAGTTTTGATGTAATGATATACCGCCTTGCCTTGGGCCACCGAAGCCTTCACATCGAAAATACCGGCTTTCACCTCGTGGCTGGTACGGCCTGCCATGGGATATTTCATTGTTTCCACCGTGGCAATCGGAGTGGACGTGTTCACCAAGGGATAATCCTCCACCATGCTCTCATCCATGCGGTAGAAGCAGATGTAATTGCCCTTCGGTGAAAAATACTGTCCCTCGTTAATGCCCCACTCGCTGCGGTGCACACTCTCGCCAAACACAATGTTTTTGCCCGTGTCAGGACACAAAAGTATTGGTTTATAATCATTTAATATACTCTGAACATATACATACCCGTCTCTTTTCGCCACAAAAAGGAAATTTTCCAACTGATAGTCGAAAACATCCTCCATGTCAATTTCGTTGACTGCATTGGTGAGAATATCCAACACCTTGCCATAAGCCGGAAAATAGAGCTTATCCTTGCCAATCCAATAAAATGAAGGGAAACGTTTCACCTCATCCTCTTTCAATGATTTTGCCAGCTGCTCACAGGTCAGCATGGTCATGTCCTTGCCACTTTTGGCATCGGTCAGCACCATCGTATTATCCTCAATATGAGCATATTGATGAGTTTCTGGTCGCCAATTCAAGTTTTTGATATTATCATAACTGTATTTTCCTTTGAAGATGCCTTCCAAATCGATATAATTGATTTGGGCAAACAACATCACACATGAGAAACTCAACAATAACGAAAAGAGAAATTTTTTCATTTTTGAATGGATTATGGATGAATATTATAATTTAACTACTTTATTTTCAACTAATTGATATTTTTCTCCTGTGACAGGACAAATGGCGAAACCTTCGGCATCAAACTGTAATTTCTGACCGTTTTCGCTCATCCAGCCGGCATGGCGGGCAGGGTTGCCGGTCACCAACTCGTAATCCTGCACATCGCGGGTAATCACCGATCCGGCGCCCACGAAGGCATAACGGCCAATGCAGTGTCCGCAAACGATGGTGGCATTGGCCCCGATGGTGGCACCTTGGCCGACTATCGTGGGTTTATACTCATTTTTCCGTACCACTCCGCTCCGGGGATTGATGACGTTGGTAAACACCACCGATGGACCAACAAAAACCTCATCCTCAAGGGTAACGCCTTCATACACAGAAACATTGTTCTGGATTTTCACCTTTTTGCCGATGGTCACGCCCGAAGCCACAAACACATTCTGTCCCAGATTGCACTCCTCCCCGATGGTACAATTCGCCATCAGATGACAGAAATGCCATATTTTGGTGCCCTTACCAATCTGGCAAGGTGCATCCACCACCGCAGTTTCGTGTATATAGGTTTCGTTTATCATTGAATTTTGAATTCTGAATTTTCTGTCCCCTGATACCTGCAACCTGACCCCTGATTACCAGGCTCCATCAAACACCGTCCAAATGTAATCACCTGTATCCCAAGCGGTTTCAATGGCAGTAGTTCCGCACAGGTTGGTATAATCCGTCAGCAGCTTCAGCGCTTCCTCACGCTGTCCCTTTTTGAGCAATGCAAGTGCCTTATCCTCAATACCTTGCTGATTATCAAAGAATTCCTTCTGCAGCGGTTTCCAAGTATTGTCAATCACCTTGTGCATATCTCCCCAACGCTGCGAAGCCAAGGTGCCCAAGCGGTTGAAAGCCCACCAAGCGGATTTGCGGCTAAAACCTGTCTCACGGCCACAAGTCTTGTATTCAGAAGGCAGGTCAGTAACATTGGCATAAATCGGAACATACACAGAAGAGGCCACATTGTCAAGGGCAAACCAGCACAGTGCGCCCACCTCATCGGGCAGATCGCTGCGGCACTGGATGATGGTGGCATACACCGTGAACCACACCGCGATATTGCGTTCTCCCTTGTCATGCCAGCCACCGTTCACCTTATGCAGTTTCAGCTCATCCGATTTCATGAAGGGATTGGCCAGCGGAGAGATTACCGTCTTTCCTTCTTTGTCCGTCACCGTAAGGTTTTTGCGCATATCATATTCTGTTCCCTCGTAATAGTCCTGGAAAACACGCACCATATCCGACAATCTCACCAAGGAGTCGGGTTTCACCGAGAAAGGATAGTTTTCAGCATTGGGATCCAGTTTCAACGACGGGGCCAGCAGGTCGAACACACGCCATTCGCGACGGCGGCAGGCCAGCATCATGCGTGAATCGGGAGCATAGGCGTAAGCGAATCTGAAAGGCTCACCGCTCTTCTTGTTCCACCAGCCGTTCTCTTCAGCCACCGCATACACATTGTCGGAAGCCATAAAATAATCCTTGTTTTTCAAGTCTATTTCTCTGATAGTCGAGGCGTTAGCATTAACGGCGACATGGTCGTCGGGCACCCTCTGGGCAGCCCAAACTGCTCCTAATTTGCCCTTGCCAGGACCCACAATCTCCAGATGCCACACCTCGTTCTTGTCGGCAATGGTCAGGCACTCACCCGCGTCAATCCAGCCATAAGTTTTCAGCAATTCACCTGCGGTTTTGATAGCCTCGCGCGCCGTGCTGCAACGTTCCAACATCAACTGGCAAAGTCGCTGGCAGTCAATGAGTCCGCTATCGGATTTCAGCTCGCTGCGACCCCCGAAAGTCGATTCGCCAATAGCCAATTGCTTCTCGTTGACACAAGGATAGGCAGTATTCAGAAACTGGTAGGTATGTGCCACCTGCGGAATCTCGCCCACAGGAATATTGGCATAGCGGTGCATCTTGCCGGGTTCATCCTTGGCCCACACACGTTTATACATGGTTTCCATTTCCCCTGCGGGGTGGTCTGCCGCCTTTTCCACCGTGATATTGGTACGCGAGCGGCCGCTGTCGTCGGTATGCGAGGTCATCACCGAGCCGTCTGCCGAGGCTTTCTTGCCCACGGTTACGCTGGTGCATTCCATTCCGTCGGTAAACTCGTCGGTAGTATACCAATTCTGGCCCTGCGCCCCAAAAAAGGCCAAGGCGAAAACAAGGGTCAATAATTTTTTCATATCTGGTTTTGAATTATGTTTGCGTCACTACCCCGCCCTTCGGGCACCCGTTGGAGGCTTCGCCTCCTTTCTCCTTTCAAGGTACGGCTTCGCCGTGATATTTGCGTCACTACCCCGCCCTTCGGGCACCCCTTCTAACAGAAGGGGAATTTAATCCCCCCCTATAACTGTCAACTGTCAATTATCAACTGTCAACTAATTACTAATCACCATATCCGCCCTCCTGCACTTCTCCTCCTGAGACATCTGCGCGTTGATACGGTCGGTAATCTCCTTCTCCGTAAGGTTGGGGTTCCGTTTTTTGATACGTTCCAACCGCACTTCCATCGGGGCATCCACCACAATCACCATATCGAAGAACTTCTCCATATCGTTTTCGTACACAATGGCGGATTCCAGCATCACCGACGGAGCCTTTTGATCCTCTGCCCACTCATCAAACATCTCCATCACTCTGGGATGAATCATTTTATTGATAATTTCCCTTTTTTTGGGATCCTGGAACACACAGTGCGCCATCTTCTTGAAATCCAGTCTGCCTTCAGTGAAAACCTCAGTGCCGAAATAAGAACGGATGGTATCGACAATTTCCCTGTCTTCGTAGCATTTTTTGGCTTCCTCGTCCGCATAGAACACCGGAATCCCCATCTGCACAAACTTTTTGGAGATATAGGTCTTACCTGTTCCGATACCCCCCGTGATAGCTATTTTTTTCATCGATTATTTCACATACAGCGTTAGCACCTCGGGTTTTTCCACCGAAATTAACTCAGGATAGCCATTATCCACCAAAAAGTTGCACAATTCCTTGTTGGAAAAGGAATATGCGCTACGTTTATTCTTGTTTTTGATCAGTTCTCTGACGGAAATATCCACAATGCGGTTTTCTTCAGCGTATTTCGGAGTCAGATAATCCAATCCTCTGGTACTGAACGTCAGCACCATGGTGGTGTCCGACAAAGTGCAACTTTTCTTCCCTTCCGGCAGCTCCGAGCATATCACCTTGTACTCCAAAGTATGTTCCTGATCTCTGGAGAAATTCATGAAAAACCATGCGATGGCCGACAGGATCAAACATACCAAAAAGGCCAATGGCGGTAATTTCATTCTGTTTTTATGCTCTTGCTTGGGCTGCCTTTCGATTTGCATATACTGTTATTTTTGAGCGTTTTTGGCCTCGTTCTCATCCACAGCTACTGCGGCTTTCTCAATGGTGATCTTCACACCGTCAGCGATTTCGATAACGAAAACCTTTTCCTGAACATCCGTAATCTTGCCATGCAAACCACCAATCGTGATGATTTTGTCACCTTTGGACAATTTGCTTCTGTATTCCTCAATCTGTTTTTGTTTTTTCTGCTGAGGTCTGATCATGAAGAAGTAGAAAATCAAAAGCAGCAAAAGGATAAAAATCAAAGTCATTGATCCGCCACCCGCTCCCTGTCCGTTATCTGCCGGAGCCATTAATAAAAATAATAAGTTGTTCATTTTCAGTATTTTATATTGATAAATAATTAAGGTTCCACTACTGTGGCTTTCAACCTGAGGGTGGTTTGCACCGGATAAGTATTGGCCGACACCACCACCATTTTGTTCACCTCGCCATGCTGGTTCTTCGAGTCGAAGGTCACCCCGATTTCTCCGGATTCTCCCGGTCTGATGGGAGCCTGCGGAGGGGTTGAGGTGGTGCAACCGCAGGAAGAGCGCGCGCTGGAGATAATCAGGTTGGATTTGCCAGTATTCTTGAATTTGAAAGAATAGCTCAGTTTCTCTCCTTTGATGACCCGACCAAAATCGTATTCCAAGTTCTCAAATGTCAGCACCGGCATCTTTTCGGCATCCTTTTGGGACAAGCCCTCCGCCGTCATCGGGTTATGCACATCCGCAGTGGTAAAGCCCTCGGAGTTGTTCTTTTCCCCGCAGGCCGCCAACAGAAAGACTGTCACACATAAACCAATGATAATCGATATTTTTCTCATTTTTAATTTTGCTTTGAGCTATGAGCCTTGAGTTATGAGCTTTAATTTTTAGTTCTTCGTTCTTAATTTATTGGCACATTAGCACATTGTCTAATTAGCACATTTAAATATTTCCTTGCAACTGAGAGACGCTGTTGCCTACCTATACCAACCCTCTTCCCATCTTGTTCAATTGTCCTTCCTCTTTCAAATCCAGCGCCATCTTATCTAACATGCCGTTGATGAAGACCTTGCTCTTTTGGGAACTGTAGGTCTTCGCCAACTCAATGTATTCATTAATCGTCACTTTCACCGGGATGCTGGGGAATTCCGTGAATTCGCAGAGCGCCATCTTCATCAGAATGATATCCAGCTCCATGATACGCTCCAGCTCCCAGTTCTGCAACTTCTGTTCTATCCTTTCCTCGTACTCGTTATTATGTGCTAAAGTCAAGGTATAGAGGCGTTTATAGAACTGTTGATCGCTTTCTTCTCCCTCTGCCACCGGCTTGAACAAAGTCGCGATGGTGCAATTGTCTTTCTTCGATTCCTTGAATTGCTGGATATTTTTGTACAGCATCAGCAGGGCTTCGTTGTAATCGTCGAACCAGTGAATATTTTTCTCTTCGAAAAACCAATGTATCAGCTCGCTCTCCACAAAAACCTTCTCCACAATCGCCAGCACCAACTCCTTATCCTCGCTATAGCTTCGCTGTGGATTGGACATATACTTCTGATATTCAGGTAATTCAACTATTTCATGATTCACCTGAACGATAAAATCAGCATCATTAGCCCAATTGATTTTCAGTTCCTTGAACTTCTTGTTCAGCGTAACATTCTCATCAATTTGCAAGATTACCTTATTGTCCACGAACTTGGTATTGGGATTCAAATCCGCCTCGGTGGGGTTAATCTTGTTTTTCAAATCCTCTAACTTATTCACCCTATAGCGGTAAATAGCTGAAAATAAGGAGAAAAAATAGATGAACAGGGTATAGCAGGACTGGATGGCGTCGTTCAGTTTCTTCTCGCCTTCCACCACATCTTCCTTGTCATTCATCTGATGAGCGAAGATGGCCTGCATTACCTTGATTCTCAAATAACGTCTGCTTACCATGTTTTTCTTTTAGCGCTGCAAATATACTATTTTTTGTTGGATTGTTGATATGTTTAATTGTTTATTCGTTTAGACGTGGAGGCGTGAAGACATGCACTTCGTGCATTCGTTAAGGCGGAATCCGTCTCTACGTCTTCACGAACGAGCGAAGCGAGTGTCTTGACGAACGAACAAAGTGAGTGTCTCCACGTCTTAACATCTCCACGTCTAACCTATAACTTCCTCCACCTTTGCCATCAGGGCGGTCTCCAGCTCTTTGGCTTTCACCACGTAGGCCTGGGCTTTGCTTACCATTTCCTCTGCGAAGGCCTTGTCCTCCAAGCTGGAAGCGTTGATTTTCACGTTCAGGTAGGCACCCATGACGGCGGCGCGGGCGCACAATACACCAACACCAGCATCGGTCACAGAGTTCGGATTGCCTTTCTCTATCATGGCGGCGCAAAGCTCGAACACGTCGAAGCTGCGCTGGATGGTCTTATAAGGCACCTCGATAGCATATTTGGTTGCATCTTGGATAGCCTGCTTGCGAGCGGCCTTCTCAGCATCGTTGCCCTTAGGCATGCCGAAAGCTTCCATAATCAGATTGAAGGAATGGGTATCCTCATCAACCAGCCACAAGAGGTCGTCTTTGATTTTCTGACCTTTTTCGGCCCACTGTGAGAATTCTTCCCAGCGCTCGTCCCAACCGGGTTTGTGTGACGACAGGTTGGCCACCATCGTACCCAGAGCAGCACCCAGACTGCCCATGTAAGCGGAGATGGAACCACCGCCAGGAGCGGGACTTTCGGAAGCGGTCTCGTTGGCGAAACCGGTGCAGGTCATGTCCATCAGCTTCTCGCTCTTGTTATCTTTTTCAATCAGATATTCAATAACTTTTTCTTCCGGAATGAAGGGTTTCAGGTCATCCAGACCCATAGATTTGATGGCAATCTTGATGATTTCGGCCTCGTCGATACCCAGTGAACGCTGCTGTTTTCTCAGGAAATATTTACCAGCGTCAATCAGGGTTTTCTTGGGCACCAAACCCACGATCTCCGTACCGGTCACGCGGATGCCACGGGCGTCAGCTTTTTTGCGCACTTCCTCAAAAGCCACATGCAGCGGAGTCGCGTTCGTATCCGTGATATTCATGGATACCTGAGCCACACCGTATTCCTTGATGAACCAGCCGATAGCCTTGGTTCCCTTCAGTGTGCCGGGAATATTAATCGGATTGCCGTTCTCGTCTTTCATGATTTTGCCAGTGATCGGGTTACCCTCGCGTTTCGGACGACCTTTTTCGCGTACGTCAAAGGCAATGGCGTTGGCGCGGCGGGTGGAAGTGGTATTCAGATTGTAGTTCACTGCGATGAGGAAATCACGGGCACCGATAGCGGAGGCACCGCTCTTGGCTACCTCTTCGGTGAACTCGCACGGACCGAAATCGGGTTTCCATTCAGCGCTGGCGATACGCTCTTTCAGTGCCTCGTACTCGCCCTGACGGCAGTTGGCCAGGTTACGGCGTTTGGGCTCGAAAGCGGCGTTTTCGTAGCAGAACACCGGAATGTTGAGTTCCTCGCCCACCTTTTTGGCCAGCTTGCGGGCATATTCAGCGGTCTCTTCCATGGTGATGTTGGAAACAGGCACCAAGGGGCACACGTCGGTGGCACCGAAACGCGGATGGTCACCATGATGACCTCTCATGTCAATCAGTTCCTTGGCCTTGGCAATAGCTTTGAAAGCCGTGGCAATAACTTCGTCGGGAGTACCTACAAAAGTCACCACCGTACGGTTAGTGGTAAAGCCGGGATCCACATCCAGCAGTTTCACACCTTCCGATTTTTCTATTTCGTCGGTAATCTGTTTGATCAGGTCCAAATTACGTCCCTCGCTGAAATTGGGAACACATTCGATTAATTGTTTCATAGTTGTTTTTCTATTTTATTGATTATTAATATCTTGATAATTTACACTATAAATACAAAGGTACATATTTTTCCCTAATAACGCACGGATTTAAACAAAAAAAGGCCGTCGATTGACAGCCTTTTTTGAGAGGTCTCTTCCAGACTCGAACTGGAGTAAATGGTTTTGCAGACCAGCGCCTAGCCACTCGGCCAAGAGACCTTTTTTGGGACTGCAAAAATACAACTTTTTTTTGAATTGGCAATAGGTGTTGAAAATTTTTTTAGAGACGCACGACCGTGCGTCTCTAAAAAATTATTGCGCTTGTTGCTGGACCTTGATATTATGGCGTTTGCGTTCGGTTTCATCCAGGATGATCTTGCGGAGGCGGAGTGAGTGCGGCGTAATTTCCAGATATTCATCGGGACCGATATACTCCATGTATTCCTCCAGCGACATCTTGATGGCCGGAGCAATATGCATCTTCTCGTCACTACCAGCGGCACGCATATTGGACAGCTTCTTTGACTTGCACACATTCACCACCAAATCATCGGGACGAATATGCTCGCCAATCACCTGGCCGGCATATACCTGATCGTTGGGGTCGATGAAGAAGCGGCCACGGTCCTGTAGCTTGTCGATGGCGTAAGGATAGCTCTGTCCTGTTTCCATGGCGATGAGCACGCCTGCGTGACGGCCTTGGATTTCGCCCTTCCACGGCTGGAATTCGATGAAACGGTGTGACATGATAGCTTCACCTTCGGTAGCGGTCAGCACCTGGTTGCGCAGACCGATAATACCTCTGGAAGGAATCTGGAAATCCAGATGCACACGGTCGTTCACGGTTTCAATATTGACCAAATCACCCTTGCGGCGGGTCACAAAGTCAATCACACGACTGGAGAACTCTTCCGGTACCAATACCGTCAACTGTTCCACCGGTTCGCATTTTTGACCATCAATTTCCTTGATAATGACCTGAGGCTGACCCACTTGCAATTCATAACCCTCGCGGCGCATGGTCTCAATCAGCACCGACAAATGCAATACGCCTCGTCCAAATACGTTCAGCATATCGGGAGAGCCGGTCTCTTCCACACGCAAAGCCAAGTTCTTTTCCAACTCAAGGAACAGACGGTCACGCAAGTGTCTTGAAGTCACATACTTGCCTTCCTTGCCGAAGAATGGGGAATTATTGATGGTGAACAACATACTCATGGTCGGCTCATCCACCTTGATCGGCGGCAAACCTTCGGGTTCCAAAGCATCGGCCACAGTATCGCCAATTTCGAAGTTGTCGAGACCCAGGACAGCGCACAACTCACCAGCTTCCACCGGAGTTTTGATTTTCTCTTTGCCCAATCCCTCAAACACATACAATTCCTTGACTTTTGAAGGGACAATGCTGCCGTCGCGTTTTACCAGCGATACATTCTGACCCCATTCCAAACTGCCTCTTCTGATACGGCCTACAGCGATACGTCCTACGTATGAGGAATAATCCAAAGAGGAAATCATCATCTGCAACGTGCCCTCTTCCACCTTCGGAGCGGGAATATGCTCAATAATCTGGTCTAACAAATAGGAAATATCGTTGGTCGGGGTTTTCCAGTCGGGACCCATCCAGCCTTGCTTGGCCGAACCATACACCGTGGGGAAGTCCAGCTGGTCGTCGGTAGCACCCAGATTGAACATGAGCTCAAAAACGGCCTCCTGGGCGAGTTCCGGATTACAGTTGGGCTTGTCTACCTTGTTGATGACCACAATCGGTTTAAGGCCCAATTCTATGGCCTTCTGGGTCACAAAACGGGTCTGGGGCATGGGACCCTCGAAAGCGTCCACCACCAGCAGCACACCATCGGCCATATTCAGCACACGTTCCACCTCACCACCGAAGTCACTGTGGCCCGGAGTGTCAATAACGTTAATCTTGCAGTCCTTGTATCTTACCGACACATTCTTGGAAAGAATGGTGATACCTCTTTCTCTTTCCAGGTCGTTGTTGTCGAGTACCAGCTCCTGTACCTGCTGGTTGGCGCGAAACAGATGGGCTTGGTATAAAATACGGTCAACCAAGGTGGTTTTGCCGTGGTCAACGTGAGCGATAATCGCAATATTTCTAATGTTTTGCATCTTCTGAGAACGTATTTTTTTGAGGGTGCAAAAATACAAAAAAACGGGGAACCTTGCGATACCCCGTGTAATATTTTGTAGAGACGCGATTAATCGCGTCTCTACAGGAATAGGTTATTATCTAACGATAGCCACTTTGTAAACACCAACACCGTTTTCGGTAGCCAGTCTCACTACATAATTGCCGTTAGCCACGCTCAGAGAAATCACCTCGGGGCTGCTCAGCACCTTGCCAGTGTAAACCTGCTTGCCATAGATGTCATAGATGTCAACATTGCTGATAGCGATACCGTCTTCGTTCACAATGTAAACATTGTTCTGGAAGCTGTAAACCTTGATGCTTGACATGTCAGCGTTAGCAATACCTTCAACAGGTCCAAGAGGCAGATCTCTGGTGGTGAATGCATTGGTAGCCCAATCAGAAGTCATGTCAGTACCGCAAAGAGCTCTAACACCATATTCGTACAAAGTACCAGGAGTCAAACCGGTCAACTGCTGTGAAGTAGCGTTAGCTGTCAGAACGGTGTAGTTAGCTTCGTCAGCAGCTTTGTAACGTACTTCGTAGCTAGGAGCGGTACCCATCCAAGTCAATAATGCAGATGTAGTATCGATATTCATAGCGGTCAAGTTGGTCGGAGTCTGGCAGTTAGCTTCGAATACAGCGGTAATAGTATGGTTGCTGGTTACATTGTAGAAGGTATATGAGCTGAGAGCACCTCTGCTTGAACCATCAACGATAACGTCAGCAATTACATAGTAATCATTAGGAGTAATAGTGAAGGTCTTGTTTGAACCATATTCAACTTCGGTCTGGGTATCAGGAGCGATAGTACCATTTTCACCCTGAGTAACAGTGATTTCGAACTTCTTGATGCTTGTAGTAGCGGTCAAGGTGATATCCTGCTGCAGTGCATCCAAAGTGAAGGTACCGATACCGTTGTTGTAGGTAACATTCACAATAGCGTCGCCAGCGGTTACGCTAACCACGTCATAACCCACTTCAGGAACAATCATGTAAGAAGGAGTAGCACCGTATGCGTAAGTCATGGTACCAGGAGTGATAGTAGCATGTTCGGGCTGATCAACGGTAACAGTCACATAGTTGGGTGCGAAGTTAGCGAAGATGGTGTAATCGCTCTGAACATCGCTGATAGTGAATGCATTGTTGGTCACAACAACTTCTTCACCGTTAGCCATAACGTTCACCAAGTGATAACCATTAGCCACGGTCAAAGTGTAAGCCACATCGCTACCAGCCTGAACGGTAGTAGTAGCAGGAGTAATAGTGCAGCCTTCAGTGTTGGAAGTAGCGGTCAAGGTGTACATGATAGCCTCGAAAGAAACAACTACATTGTGGTTTTCGGTAATGTTGATGAATTCGTATGAAGTGATAGCACCCATGCTTACACCGTCGATAACCACGTCAGCAACCTGATAGTTGTCTTCTGCGTCGAAGGTGAATATTAAGTTAGTACCATACTGAACAGTTTCAGTTAATGAATCATAGACATCGTTGATATAACCATTTCCGCCATCAACAGCTGTAGTAATGGTGTACATGTAAGGCAGGAAGGCCACCACTACTTCGTGATTATCATTGATATTGGTGAACGGTACATCCAAGGTATTCATAGCATCATCCTGAGTGTAAGAAGTAGTTACACCATCAATAGAGGTTTCAGCAATATAATAACCTTCATTAGCATTGATTGTGTAAACCACTTCAGCACCATAGTTCACTATCTGAGTGCCAGAAGGAGTAATTGTACCACCATAATTATAGGCTTCACCAGTCATAGTGTAAGTGTTGATAGCGAAGTGAGCGTTGATTACATAATTGTCAGCAACGTTTTCGATAGTGTAAGTGAAGTTTGCAGGATCAGTGATTTCCATTTCTTCATTGTTGATCACAACAGAAGTAATGTGATAACCTTCAGCTGCAGTTGCAGTGAATTCATA
>JAGCSI010000074.1 GCA_017964255.1 Bacteroidales bacterium
CAGCAACGACAATGCTTCTGAAAGCAGATACTTTTCATCTTCGGTCAATGGTTTCTTAAAAATGGAGAACGATGGGTCTTTATAACGCAAACATTCTTTTTTCACCGTGAGATTTGGATTCTTTTGGCTGACCACATCAATCTGATAGTGCTCAATATCGGCGAGAAAAGGGCCTCCGTTTTCTATATAGTTGATATCATATTGGATGGTGCGAATACTAACAGGTTCAAGTCCCATTTCTCCCAGTTCCTCATTTACCAACTTGCGTATATCGGCAACAGAATAGTTTCTGTAGCGGTTGGCAAGTAACTTGTCAATTATATAGTATCGTGTAACGGCGTTTTTGTTGGCTGGCATGATGTTTATTGTTTTATCGTTTTCGATTGCAAAGATACAATTTTATTGCGCAATCTATTTGCGCAACGACAACACTACAAACTCTATTTATCAAGTTTTGGATTTGTTATGTATGTTTGTCCTGGGCTGTGGCGCGGTTTGGTGGGCAAGAGTATGCCATCGGCAACCAATTCTGGGATAAAACGGTTACGCAAATGTCCAGGTACCTTGTTCAGGAGTTTCGCTAATTCATCTACAGAATGTTCCACTACACAAGCTTCTATGATACATTCTTTGATTTGTTGTGGCGACATCTTTGAATGAACTTTCTTCTTTACAATTTCATCCACGACACGTTTGTTCTCTGCCAACAAGTCAGTTGCAACATTTGAGCTTTTAGTTGCAACATTTGTCTTGCTAGTTCCAATATTGTTTGCACTATTTACACTATCAATCAGAGTGTTACTCGCATCATTAGTTCCAAGGTTAGTTGCAACATTTGAATTGTCAGTTGCATCATTAGAAAGGGAAGTTGCATCATTAGCAGCAACATCATCGCGCCAGATGGTAGTAATAAATTCGGCACTCAAGTCTATCTCCGGAGCAAGGAGACGAGCCTCTTGCATCTTGCGAATATTTTCTGTAATGCCAGTTCCATATTTCTCAATATAGCCTATTTGGTACAAGACCTCTGCCAAGTACGGGTTATGTGGATAAGAGCCGTGTTCTTTCATCAGGTCGGCTTTGGTGAGCTCAACAGGCAATGTCCCCGGATTGCGTACCACAATACGGTTGCGGAAGACAGAAATCTGCACACTCCCCGTGCTATTATAGTCGCGGTGGGCTACAGCATTCACAATGGTTTCGAAGATGACGGATCGTGGTATCTCAAATTCGACCTCGTTTTGAGCTTCCACATTTCGTTGGCCATAGCGTACCGACAGCTTTGACATCACCCAACTGGTGGCTTGGCTGATTTGATCAGCTACACTTCCCTCAAAGATTTTATAATCTTCGATAGGCTTTACTGTCTCTGTGCCGAGAAACCACGCACATTTGACCGCCGCTGAGGGGAAAAAGTATTGCGGGTCGTTGGCGAACATAAGCAACGCTCCATTGCTGGGCTTGTCCTGCCTCAGCAATCTCAGATGCTTAAGCACCGTCATCGGGTCGGAGTCTTCGGACAAAGGAAATCCTCGTTTTTGACGGGCCTGATGCAGAAAGTCCTTGATTTTCTTTGCATCGATATCGGCCATAGAGGCATCATCGCAGATTTGCTCATCAAAACTTAATGTTTGGATAATACCTTTGTATTTAAGATATGCATACAAGGATTGCTTGACCAGCGAAACCAGAACGGATGGATTGGAAAAAACACGGTATGAAAGCTCGTTCTGCACCTTTCGGAAGAAGCGCTCTTCCTCTTCTTCACGCTGTTGTCCGTCCAAATCGCTGATAAATGCAACTCTCCAAGCATTCCCTTCTCCTGCTGCTTGATATTCTTTCTCGGTTGGAGAAATGCCGTCTGGCAAAATATTACCATATTTCTTTCCCATCAACAGGAGATAAACCTGGCACGTTGAAGCCTCGTCCAAATATAATTGGCGTGGATTCGTATCTTGTGCGGCAATCTGCTCAAAAATGAACGGCTCAAAATATTGTCCCATCAACTCATCGTTACGGATGAAGTCAAAAACAAGCTGTCGTTCTTGCGAGAACTCCGATTGTACGCTGCTTATAAATACTTTATATATTGGGCATGTTTATCTTGTTATTCGGTCTGTATGAAACTTATATATTTTGTCTGCAAATGTACGAAAAACGAGTGATATGGCAAATTTATTTTGAGTCGGTGATAATATTTTGGTAAGCCTTGCAATGTTCTGTAATATGATTGTAGACTCTTTGTCTAATGTTATCAGGGGTTAGGACAATGAGGTCTTTCCCGAAAGAAGTCAGTTCCCTGATAAGTTCATAATTCTCAATGCATTCAATGGAAAAGAAGGGACCGTATTGCCTCCCGTTGAGGGTGTCTTTTACGACGGACAAGTCTTTGATGCCTCACTTTCGCGGCAGCAAGGTTTCATCATCAGGGTAAGAGATACACGTGCCGCGAGGAGATGAGGTGGATGCTGCTTCCACCCCAGACTCATGTCTGGGGTTATTGAGATGACGCCTCTGCGAGGCTAAAATGATACGGCTGCCGAGATGCGACAGCCATACAAGGTGCCACATGATGTGCCTATATGATGCGACAACGGATGCGGATACGGACGCATTCGATGCGTCCTTACATAGAATGCCATACTGTCATATACTAGAGAAAAGACACGCCACGTCTCTATAAGTCATACAACTGCGAGGACGCAGTTGCCTCCATGCTATGACGATGCGTGCGAAAGCAATGCCGACGGTTGGGGGGAGCGGGCTTGTGCAGCTGCACTTACCGTCGGCTAGATCTTTTGGTGACTTTTCTATCATGAGAAAAGTCACAGAAAAAAACTTACATCTCCAATCCTTTCAAGAACTCGGTGCAGTCTTCGAAGGTTTTGAATGTATGCTCTTCGGGAACGAGGTCGGGAATGAGGTTCATGGTTTTGAGCATGTACATGGGCTGCGGCTGGATGATGGTCATCAGCACCATGGTGCCACGCGCCTGGATATCCTTGATGGCGGTCTCCATGGCATACAGTCCCGACTGGTCCATAAAGCTGACTAATCGCATACGGATGATGACAATCTTGGCATCTTCCGGCACGTCGTTCATCACATGCTGGAACTTGGTGATGGTGCCGAAGAAAATAGGTCCGTTGAGTCGCTGAATATAAATCTTGTGAAGCATCTCTTCCGGAATACCGCCTTCGTCACTCCAGGGACTTTCCTTGTCGAAGTTGGTCATCTCGCTGGAGCTGTAGCCACCTTCCACCAGGTCGCTGGCGCGCTTCATGAAGAGCACGCAGGCAATCACCATGCCGATACCGACAGCGGTGAGCAGGTCAACAAAGACAGTAAGCAAGAATACGATGATGAGTACCACAGCGTCGGCTCTCGGGATTTTGAGCAGGTCTTTGAAGCCTTTGAAGTCGATGATGCCCCAGCCCACGGTAATCAGAATACCTGCCAACACAGAAAGGGGAACGTATTTCACTAAACTTCCCAGTCCCAGGAGGACAGCAAGCAGGAACATGGAATGTACCATACCGCTTATTTGGGTGCGGCCACCGCTCTTCACGTTGACAACGGTACGCATGGTGGCGCCGGCGCCGGCGATACCGCAGAACAAACCACTGATCATGTTGCCGATACCTTGGCCGATGAGCTCGCGGTTGCTGTTGTGTTGCGTTTTGGTGATATTGTCGGCCACGACCGAGGTGAGCAGGGTGTCGATGGAACCCAAACCCGCCAGTGTGAGGCCCGGAATGACTGAAGCCTTGAGAATCTCAGCCCAGTTGAGTCCAACCAGCGAAATCTCTTCCTTCGCGAAGAAGGGCATGGGGAAACCCGACGGGATGCTGCCGATGAGCAGTTTCTCGTCCATATTGCAAAACAGGGCAACGACGGTCATCACCACCAAAGCTACTAAGGTTGATGGTATCTTCTTGGTAATCAATGGGAAAAGGTAGATGATAGCAATAGTGCCCAAGCCTAAGAAAAAGGCGGTGAGGGAGATGCCTCCTGCAATTTTATCAGGCAACTGTGTAATCATATCCACTACCAGCACAGGTGATTTCAAACCTATCAGCGGATAAATCTGCTGCAGGATGATGATGACACCGATACCGCTCATGAAACCTGACAGAACGGGGTAGGGGATGTAGCGTACATATTTTCCTAACTTGATGATGCCGAAAACAATCTGGAAGAGACCGCAGAAGAGTCCTGCCAGAGACATGCTGATGAGCACCGCGCTCATGGACTGCTGTGAAGCCCATACGCCGCTGATAAGGGCTGCGGTAATTACGGTCATGGGGCCGGTGGGACCGCTGATTTGCGAGTGGGTGCCTCCAAAGAGCGAGGCGAAAAAGCCAAGCAGGGTTGCGCCAACCAAACCGGCGATGGCTCCCATGGAGCTGGCCGCGGGGTCGTCAACACCGCCAAATGCCTGAATACCGAATGCCAATGCCAAAGGCAGGGCTACAATACCCGCCGTGATGCCTCCGAAAATGTCTCCTTTCAGATTTTTTGTAGAAATGAATGCCATATTTTTTTGAGATTTATTTTAGTGTTATTATTTGTCAATCAGTAATTTATTTCTTTTTGATTTTATTCCAAACCTGTTGCGCGATGTGGTTTACCTCTGGCGATACCTTCCAGAAATAGATAGCGGCAATGCCGGCGCTTCCCAATATCATAGTTTTGACAATACCGTCAATGATGGCATTGATTTTAGGATTGAAGGGAAGCCTGTCGAATAGCGGGTACAGGGTGTGAAACCATGCGATGTTGAGGAGAAAAATACTCACGATAATCAATGTAACCTTGAGTTGTGCCCATGATAGTGGATTGGTGCCGATTTTCCATTTGATCAATATCAGCAACAGTGAAATAAAGATGACGTACGAAATCAAATTGGACAGTGCTGATCCGTTCATGCCGAAAATAGGTATTAGGTATATGTTGAGCAGAATGGCACAGGTGGTTAGCATCGCTGTGAATATCAGTGACATATAGTAATATCTGGAATAACCCAGTACAGAAGATCCGACACTGAATGTGGAGATAAAAAGACGTGAGCATGCCAGAATAAACACCACCCATTTGCCCTCAACGTACTTGTTTCCGTTGGGTAAAATTTGAAAAATCAAATCTATATTTATCCAAATCATCACGAAAATGAATGCTCCGGCCAATAGCTGGTGAAGCGACACTTTCTTGCAGAACATGTCGGCGGTATCAATGTCGTTGTCTTTCATGGCCTGGGCAATTTGTGGCTGAGTGATGGCCCCCAACGAGCGGTAAGGAATTTCCACCAAAGTGGCGATATAGGTGGCGATGGCATAAATGCCCATATAGGCTAAGCCCATTTTGGCTGTGACGAACAGTGTGCTCAGGGTGGGGGTAATGTTGCCGGCCAGGGCCGCTGTAATCAGAAACAAAGTGTAGAGAGCGAAATCTTTCTTCAATCTTGGGGTGAGATGTGCCCAGTCGGGTTTGAAGGAGATTCTTTTAAGACTTAATAAATAAATGATATTCAGTAAGGTAGCCAAACCATATGTGGCACAGAACCATATTACCAAGCCATCGAGGCTCATATAATGAAAGCCAAAAAGCAAGTATCCTATCAGCAGTGAGGCTCTTATCACCACTTCGCGAATGAATTTGGGTATGGTGATACGCATCAGCACGTTGGAGTTGATTTCAAACACCGACATGTAGAGCATAAAGAAGGCCAGGGGGATGATAAAGTAATAGTAGTTGACCAGCAACGGGGCATTGTCGATGTACTTGCTGATAATCCAATCTTTGCATAAAAGAAAGACTGATAGGAAGATAAAGAAGCCAATGAAAGGAATGACGATGCTCCAGAAGAAGACGCCATGGTCTTTGTGCTCTTCATCTTTGAAGTAGGGATAGAAGCGCATCATGGAGGCGGTCGTGCCCAGCTGTGCCAGTCCTGAGAACAGAATAGCAATGTCCAATAACGCACGTGTCAAGCCTACCTCTTCGGTGCTGAGATATTTGGTCAGTACGAAAAATGTGGTGACAAAGCCAATAGCGATGCCAATGTAGTTGGCGATGGTTCCCTTGATACTTTGTCGGATGATAATACCCATTGGCTTATTATATAAGATTGGTATATATAAAATAAGCCGGGAGGTTGTCCCGACTTATAGCATATTGTGCTTGTTGGTTTAGTTGTTCAATGCTTCAGCGCCGCTCACAATCTCAATCAATTCGTTGGTAATGGACGATTGACGGGCATTGTTGTATCTCAGGCGCAGTTCTTTCAGCATCTCGTTGGCGTTGTCGGTAGCCTTCGACATGGAGGTCATACGGGCGCCATGTTCTGAAGCGATAGAGTCGATGAGCATTTTGTACAATTGGAGTTTCAGGATTCTGGGGGTCAGGGTTCTGAACAGTTCTTCTTTCGAGGGTTCGAAGATGAAGTCGTTTTTCATGCTGCTTCCCCCTTCGGCTTTCTGTTGCGGGGCTACCGGTAGAAACTGTTCTACCGTGACCCTTTGGGTAGCTGCATTCACGAACTGGTTATAAACCACTTCTACCCGGTCGATTTCCTTCTTGGCGAACTTGTCCATCAGATCTTCGGCGATGGTGGCGATTTCGGCAAATTCAGGTTTGTCGAGCACCGTCTCGTTCGAAAGCATCAGCGGGTAACTCTTGCTGAGCGTATCTTTTCCTTTTTTGCCCAGACAAATGAGTTGTACCTGTCCTTCTTGCACCTGTTTGGCATACCGCTCCTGTATCAGGCGGTTAGTCTCCTTGATGATGGAGGAGTTGAAGCTGCCACACAATCCCTTGTTGGAGGTGATGGCGATAACCACCACTTTCTCAGGGTTGCGTTGGGCGAACAGGGGCATATCCTCGACGCTGTCGGCGGCATCGCCAATACTCCGCATGATCTCGCTCAGTTTGTTGGAGTAGGGGCGCAAGGCGATGATAGCCTGTTGCGAGCGGCGGAATTTGGCCGCCGACACCAACTTCATGGCACTGGTGATCTTCTCGGTGGACTCGATAGAGGAGATGCGGGTTCGTATTTCTTTTAGATTTCCCATAGATTATTTCTCGTATTTTCTACAAACGTCTTTGCAGACCTCTTCCAGCGTATGCATGATGCTGTCGTCAATCTTGCCACTTTTCAGGGTATTCAAAACATCCTGATGACTTTCGCGCATGGTTTGCAGATATTCGGTTTCGAAGTTTCTGATACGGTTGGTGGGCACTTTCTGCAGCAGTCCCTTAACACCGCAGAAGATGATGGCAATCTGCTCTTCCACCTTGAGGGGTGAGTACTGGGGCTGTTTCAGAATCTCGACGTTGCGGGCACCTTTGTCCAGCACGTTCTGTGTGGCCTGGTCCACATCGGAGCCAAATTTCGAGAAGGACTCCAATTCGCGGAACTGGGCCTGGTCGAGTTTCAGCGTACCGGCAACTTTCTTCATGGACTTGATTTGGGCGTTACCACCGACACGTGACACGGATACACCTACGTTGATAGCGGGGCGCACACCGGAGTTGAATAAGCCGGTCTCCAGGAAGATCTGACCATCGGTGATGGAGATGACGTTGGTTGGGATGTAAGCTGACACGTCACCGGCCTGGGTCTCGATGATGGGCAGAGCGGTCAGTGAACCACCACCCTTGACAATGGGCTTGATGCTTTCTGGAAGGTCGTTCATTTGGGCGGCAATCTCGTCAGACTCGATGATCTTGGCGGCTCTTTCCAGCAATCTTGAGTGCAGGTAGAACACATCGCCGGGGTAAGCTTCACGTCCAGGCGGACGACGGAGCAGCAGGGAAACTTCACGGTAAGCCACGGCCTGCTTGGACAAGTCATCGTAAATGATGAGGGCGGGACGTCCGGTATCTCTGAAGTACTCGCCGATGGCGGCTCCGGCGAACGGAGCGTAAAACTGCATAGCGGCGGGGTCGGAAGCGGTAGCGGTAACCACTACCGTATAAGGCATGGCGCCTCTTTCCGTCAGCGTTTTCACGATGGCGGCTACTGATGAACCCTTCTGGCCAACGGCCACATAAATACAATAGATAGGTTCGCCTTTGTCATAAAATTCCTTCTGGTTGAGGATGGTATCGATGGCGATGGCGGTTTTACCCGTCTGACGGTCACCGATAATCAGCTCACGTTGGCCACGGCCGATAGGAATCATGGCGTCGATAGCCTTGATACCGGTCTGGAGCGGTTCCTTCACGGGCTGGCGGAAGATAACGCCGGGAGCCTTTCGGTCGATAGGCATCTCGTACAGTTTGCCTTCAATATTGCCTTTGCCGTCGATAGGCTCGCCCAAGGTGTTGATGACACGGCCCAGCAGACCTTCGCCCACATTGATAGAGGCGATTTTGCCAGTACGTTTGCAAACGTCACCTTCGTTAAGTTTTTTGGAGTCGCCGAGGAGCACAATACCCACGTTGTCCTCTTCCAGGTTCTGTACAATGCCAGTGATGGACTGTCCCTCCTGGGTTATAAAGGTCACCAGCTCGCCAGAGCAGGCATTGAAGAGTCCGTAAACACGTGCAATTCCGTCGCCTACTACCACCACGATGCCAATTTCCTCCAATTGAGCTTTGACCTCGAAGTTTTGAAGTTGCTCCCGCAGAATCGCGGTTACTTCTGATGGTTTAATTTCTGCCATAATATTGTGTTTTGTTTTAAAGTCGTAAGGTCTTTAAGGTCGTAAAAGTCAGGTAAGGTATATTAGTAAATTTGAGTGTTAGTTCTTAATTGTCAACTGTCAACTATCAATTATCAATTATTTAGAATGCTGCGCGATAAACATTGTGCGAGAATTCTGCCCTGAGTCTGTTGATTCTGGTCAGGAGGCTCGCATCATAGAGATAGCCGTCAATTTCAACCATGAGGCCTCCGATGATTCTTTCATCCACAGCGGTGATAATCTGGATGGTGGAATGTGTTTCTTCTTCCAGCAAATGCCGCAGAATCTCTGTCAATTCAGGCGTGATTGGCGAAGCTGTGACGACACGGGCAATCTTGATATTATGATGAATATTGTACAAAGCCAGAAATTCGTCGCAAATGATGCCGAGAGCGGGTTCTCTTTTCTTCCTGATAATCAGTGAAAGAAAACCGAAAGCGGTGTCACTGAGCTTGCCGTCGAAGACCCCTTTGAAGATGCTGTTCTTCTTGTCGGGGAATATGACAGGGCTTTCGATGACTCCTTTGAAATCCCGATTTTCTTTGAGGACGGATTTTACCAAGGCCAGATCCTGATTTACGGTCTCAATTTCTCCCCGTTGTTGGGCTAAATCGAACAGTGCTTTGGCATATCGGCTTGCTAATTTGGTGCTTTTCATAGTGTGTGTGATAGTCGGTTTTAAAAAATTCCCTCCCGAATTAAATCATGGATATGGATAACACCCAGATATTCGTTGGCATCGTTCACCACGAACAGATTGGTGATATTCTTTTGTTTCATCAGGTTGAGTGCGTCAAGGGCGAGGCTGTTCACATTGATGGTTTTGGGGTTGACGGTCATCACGTCGCGGGCGGTCAGCTGGGCGTAGTCAGGATTCTTTTCCAGCATACGTCGCAGGTCACCGTCGGTGATGGCTCCCACCACTTTATTGTCAACGGTTACAGCAGTTACCCCCAGGCACTTGCCTGAGATTTCCAAGATCACCTGAGGCATGGCTGCGTCAGGGTGAACGAGGGGAACGTCGTTGAACTTATACAAGTCAGCTACTTTCAGATAGAGTCGTTTGCCCAAGATGCCACCGGGGTGGAACTTGGCAAAGTCGTTGGAAGAGAACCCACGGAGTTCGATGAGACAGCTGGCGATAGCGTCGCCCATCGCTAATTGCGCGGTGGAACTGCAGGTCGGGGCCAGATTGTTAGGACAGGCTTCTTTGTCGACGGTGCAGTTGAGCACATAGTCGGCTTCGCTGGCCAAAAATGACTGGGTGTTGCCGACCAGGGCGATGAGCGGGGTGCCACTTTGCTTGAGGAAGGGTATCAGCACAGAAATCTCGGGGGTGTTGCCGCTCTTGGAGATGGCAATCACTACGTCGTCGGGCTGGATAATGCCCAAGTCGCCATGGATGGCGTCGGCGGCATGCATATACACTGCCGGGGTGCCCGTCGAGTTGAAGGTGGCCACAATCTTCTGGGCGATGATGGCACTCTTGCCGATGCCGGTGACCACCACGCGTCCTTTGGATTGTAAAATCACCTCGAGACAGCGCACAAAATCATCATCGAGGTATTGCTGGAGATCCAGCACTGCCTTCGACTCCATTTGAAGTACTCGTTTGGCGTTTTCGATGATGCTATTATTCATTTTGATTCCGTTTACCCTAATTTTTGTAGAGACGTTTCATGAAACGTCTCTACCGTCCTCTGTTCCCTATTTTCTATGTCTTTTCTTTCTGTCCAAATCCATCGGTTCCAGGGCCATCTGGTTGCCAGCCAGCAAGGAGGCCACGCCTTCGGTGTGGTGTTTCTCAGCTTGGCATTCGGGGCACTGGCACTCTTCGTGATATTCTCTGGGTTCGGTGTAAGTGGTAATTACACCTTCAAAGTTACGGAGGATGACTTTATGCGGACTCTGGGAGATGACGTAGTTCGGCATCACAGGAGTCTTGCCACCGCCGCCGGGAGCGTCCACCACGAAAGTGGGAACTGCATAACCTGATGTATGACCACGCAGAAATTCGATGATTTCGATACCCTTGGAAACCGGGGTGCGGAAATGCTCCAGACCCATGGACAGGTCGCACTGGTAAATGTAGTACGGACGTACGCGCATCTTGACGAGTTCCTGCACCAGTTTCTTCATTACGTAGGGGCAGTCGTTCACGCCGCGCAGCAGTACGGACTGGTTACCCAAAGGAATACCGGCGTTGGCCAGTCTGGCGCATGCGGCAGCTGACTCTTCGGTCACTTCGTTCGGATGGTTGAAGTGGGTGTTCAGCCAGATGGGATGGTATTTCTTCAGCATGTTGACCAAGTCGTCGGTGATACGCTGTGGGCAAACCACGGGAGTACGGGTGCCCAGACGGATAATCTCAACATGAGGAATAGCGCGCAGACGCTGGATGATAGACTCCAGCATGCGGTCGCTGACCATCAGGGCGTCGCCACCTGACAGCAATACGTCGCGAACCTGTGGGGTGCTGGCGATATAGTCGATAGCTTTCTGAATTCTTTCTGAAGGAGATTCGCAGTCATTCTGCCCGGCGAATCTGCGGCGGGTGCAGTGGCGGCAGTACATGGAGCACATGTCGGTAATCAGGAACAGCACTCTGTCGGGGTAGCGGTGGGTGAGGCCCGGAACGGGAGAATCCTCGTCCTCGTGCAGCGGGTCAAGCAGGTCGGCGGGTGACTGATGCGTCTCGGCGATGGTCGGGATAGCTTGACGGCGCACCGGACAGTGACGGTCGTTGGGGTCAATCAAACTCAGGTAGTAAGGCGTGATTGCCATACGCAAAGTCTTGAGCGACTGTGCCACACCTTCCTCCTCTTCGGGAGTCAGGTCGATATATTTCTTTAATTCGTCTAAGGTTTCAATGCGGTTTTTCACCTGCCATTTCCAGTCGTTCCACTGTTCGTCGGTGACGTTCGGGAACATTTCTTTTCTTCTGCTTGCCATTATTTTATGGTTTAATTGTTATTTGTTTTTGTTTTGTTTGTCAATTCAATGTGCTAATGTGCCAATTTTCAGTTTTCAGTTTCTTGCCACATTAAGCGTGCAAAGATACAAAAAAAAACAATATCCGCAATGAAAAAAACGTATCTTTGCAATGCTTTTTTAGCGTAAGACGCATTGAAAATTTCCGTATCTTTGCCACAATTTTAAATATAGAAATGGGAACATTATTTTTCTATCTTTTTTTGGCATTGGGCGTCTCGTTTTTCTGCTCGTTGATGGAGTCTGTGCTGTTGTCAACGCCGCTCTCGTATATCAATATGCTGGAGGCTGAAGGACGGAAAAATGCCGGGTTGTTGCGGGAATATAAGGAAGATATTGATAAACCACTGGCCGCTATTTTGTCGTTGAATACTATTGCCAATACCATCGGTGCCGCAGGTGTGGGTGCCCAGGTGGTGAAAGTTTTCGGCAACGAGTGGTTCGGTTTGGGTTCCGCTATTCTGACACTTTTGATCTTGGTTTTATCCGAAATAATTCCTAAAACTCTGGGAGCCAGTTATTGGCGCAAACTCTGTATTCCTGTGGCCAAATTGCTGAGGGTGCTGATCGTTGTCATGTATCCATTTGTGCTGCTTTCCAAGCTGCTGATACGTGTGGTAGGGAAGAAGAATCATGAGGCGGCTGTCAGCCGCGAAGAGGTTTCCGCTATGGTGGAGATGGCTGCCGAAGAAGGCGAACTCGAAGTGTCTGAGAATAAAATCATTCAGAATATCGTAAAACTTGAATCCGTGAAGGTGGAGGATGTGATGACCCCGCAGACGGTGGTCTCCATTGCCCCAGAGGAGATGACGGTTGCCGAATTCTACAAGAACAAGGATTATCTGCATTTTGCGCGTATTCCTGTCTATGCTGACGACGATGAGGATCATATCACCGGCTATGTGTTGCGGCAGAAGGTGCTCGAAAGTGTGGCCAACGACAAGTTCAATACACGTCTGTCCGATATCAAGCGACTGATTGTGGTGGCGGAGGAAGGACAGACTTTGACCAAATTGTGGGAAATCCTGCTGAAGGAAAAAGAGCATATTGCCCTGATTGTGGATGAATATGGCTCGTTTACGGGTATTGTTACCCTGGAGGATATCATTGAATCCATTTTTGGTTTGGAGATTGTGGACGAAACGGATAGTGTGGAGGACATGCAGCAATATGCCCGCAACAAATGGAAGGAGCGCAAAGATGAGTTTAAGCATGTTATTGAGGCTCCTGAGAATGAGGAAGATACAGAAGATGACGGAAAATAATTCAAAAATACACAAGATATGACTTTACAAGAATTTCAAAATGATTTGAGACAGGGCATTCCTACCACATTGCCCGCACCGAAACCATACGACACAAGCGTTAACCATGCGCCCAAACGCAAGGATATTCTGACCAAAAAGGAGAAGAAACTGGCGCTGAAGAATGCACTTCGCTATTTTGATCCTTCTTTGCATGCTACGTTGGCTCCCGAATTCTTGAAGGAACTGCATGATTACGGCCGTATCTACATGTATCGTCTTCGCCCGGATTACGAGATGTATGCTCGTCCGATTGAGGACTATCCGGCCAAATGTCGTCAGGCTGCCGCCATTATGCTGATGATTCAGAACAACCTGGATCCGGCAGTGGCACAGCATCCCCACGAATTGATTACCTACGGTGGAAACGGTGCCGTTTTCCAGAACTGGGCTCAGTATCGTCTGGTGATGAAATATTTGTCGGAGATGACCGATGAGCAGACCTTGGTGATGTATTCTGGTCATCCTATGGGTTTGTTCCCCTCTCATAAAGACGCTCCCAGAGTGGTGGTGACTAATGGTATGGTGATTCCGAACTATTCGAAACCCGACCACTGGGAAAAATTCAACGCACTGGGTGTCAGCCAGTACGGACAGATGACAGCCGGTTCTTATATGTACATCGGCCCTCAGGGTATTGTGCATGGTACTACTATCACAGTGCTGAATGCCTGCCGTAAAATCGGTGGCGGCGCTGCCGGTAAATTGTTTGTGACTGCAGGTCTCGGTGGTATGTCAGGTGCCCAGCCCAAGGCTGGTGACATTGCCGGTGTGGTATCTATCACCGCTGAAATCAATCCTGCTGCTACGCAGAAACGTTATGCCCAAGGCTGGGTAGATGAGGTTTGCGACAATCTTGATGTGCTGATGGCCAAAGTTAATGAGGCTCGCCAGCAGAAGATTGCCAAATCGTTTGCTTATCAGGGCAATATCGTGGATTTGTGGGAGTATTGTGCTGAGCATCATATCAAAGTTGACCTGGGTTCTGACCAGACTTCCCTGCACAATCCATGGGCAGGTGGTTATTATCCGGTAGGATATTCATTTGAGGAATCCAAACGTATGATGGCTGATGAACCCGACAAGTTCAAAGAAGCTGTTCAGGCTAGTTTGCGTCGCCATGTGGCCGCTGTCAACAAGTTGGCTGCCGAAGGTATGTACTTCTTCGATTATGGTAATGCCTTCCTTTTGGAATCCAGCCGTGCCGGTGCCGACATCATGAAGGAAGACGGTACTTTCCGCTATCCTTCCTACGTTCAGGATATTATGGGACCCATGTGCTTCGATTACGGCTTCGGTCCTTTCCGCTGGGTATGTACTTCCGGAAAACCTGAGGATTTGGAGGTGACTGACCATCTGGCTATGGAAGTACTGGATGAGATTATGAAGAACTCACCGGTTGAAATCCAGCAGCAGATGCACGACAACATCACTTGGATCAGAGGCGCGAAAGCCAATAAGTTGGTGGTGGGCTCGCAGGCTCGTATCCTCTATGCCGATGCTGAAGGACGTATCAAGATTGCCAAAGCGTTCAACGATGCTATCAAGTCGGGTAAGCTGACCGCTCCTGTAGTGCTGGGTCGTGACCATCACGATGTTTCTGGAACAGATTCACCTTTTAGAGAAACTTCCAATATTTACGATGGCTCTTCCTTCACTGCTGATATGGCGGTGCAGAATGTCATTGGCGACTCTTTCCGCGGAGCCACATGGGTATCTATCCACAATGGTGGTGGCGTTGGCTGGGGCGAAGTCATCAACGGCGGTTTCGGTATGCTGCTCGATGGTAGCGAAGATGCCGAACGCAGACTGAAGAATATGCTCTATTGGGATGTTAACAATGGTATCGCCCGTCGCGCATGGGCCCGCAACGATGGTGCTATGTTCGCTATCAAGCGTGCCATGAGTCTGAATCCGAATCTGAAGGTGACCATCGCCAATATCGCTGATGATCAGATGATTGACGAACTTGTAAAATAATTTGTAGGATGAAGCAACGGTTTCTTTTCCTGACTGTGCTTGTGCCGGCTCTTTTGATACCGGCACTGCTTCTTTTGTCGGGATGCAAGCGCAAGCCTGCGGAAATCGTTATTATTCCCGATGTCCAGAAAAACCATCTGCAAAGAAACCATATCTTTGGTCAAGTGAAGGAGTTGTGTACTTATACTTTGTTGCCGGAAAATTCTGTCGCACAGAATGATACCATGGCATTGGACTCCTTGCGCTTCGATACGGTAAGTGTGATGGTGCAGCATTACAGTCCTGACGGCTATTTGCTGGATTATTGCAAAATGACTCCGCAGGGTGATACTTTGGCGGTAAGGATATTTGCCTACCATGCCGACGCCCGTGCCGATTATTGGAAAGAGTTTTATCCGGGAGAGCCCGACACGGTAGTGTGCCATTACGAATACGACATGAATGATTTTCTCTCCGCTGAGAAAATCTTTGTGCGCGATTCTGTATTGAGCACTACCAGCTATAAGACTGATGGTGAGGGAAATGTGATAGAGATGGTACGCCATTACGATGGTTATTCGGTGCGAAATACGTCTAAATACAATGCCCAAGGCTTGCTGAGCCGTATCGACGAGTTCGAGCCGTCGGGCAAGTTGTTCAAGTATGTGACCATCGAGTATGACAATTATGGCGATGAGGTCAACCGCAGGGCTTTCAAAGGCGAGAACGACCTGATTGAGTATACCTATACCCAATATCAGGACAATGGCGCTTTGTTGAAAGTGCTGTTTGAGGACCGTCTGCACAACGACAAAGAACAGTATGTTTATGCAGGTCATGATCAGCAGAACAACTGGACATCAGAAACAAGATACAAAAATAAGAAATTACAATACAAAAGAATCAGAACGTATATCTATTATTAATCATCAAAAAAATTAAACAATGGATTTATCGAAAATTTTATCTGTAACTGGAAAAAGTGGACTTTTCAAACTTCTCTCACACAACAAAAGCAGTTTTATTGTTGAATCTCTGACCGATGGCAAACGTCTGCCCGTGTTCCCTAACGATGGTGTTGCCACCTTGGACAATATATCTATTTTCACTGAAGATGAAGATGTGCCTTTGCAGGAAGTGCTCTTGTCGATTTACAAGAAAGAAAATGGTGCCCAGGCAAGTGTGGATGTATCTGACAGCAAGTCGCTGAAAGCTTATTTTGCCGAAGTACTGCCCAACTACGACAAGGAGAGAGTATATGTTTCCAATATGAAGAAGGTGGTGCTGTGGTATAACCAGCTGGTAGAGAAGGGTTTGATTGACGATAAACCAGCGGAAGAGGAAAAATAGTAGAGACGTTTCATGAAACGTCTCTACAACAATTACCCATGAAAAGGCGGAGACTAAAAGCTAAAAGCTGAAAATTGAAAACTCTGAATTTTGAATTTTGAATTCTAACCCCTAACCCCTGATACCTGTAACCCTTATTATAATATGAAAGGAAATCCCAATACCAAGGCATGGATTATCACCACAGCATCAGTAGGTATAGTGCTGATACTGGCAGCGATATTCTTTTACAACAATTTTTTCAGACAGACCAATGGTCCGCTGATAGAAACGGTGCCGCCGGATGCGGCTTTTGTCTTCGAAATCAATGATAATGAGCAATTTGTGAAGACTTCCGCTTCGCTGATGCCTTATCTTACAGAATTGTTTGCTTTGGATGGACTGGCTGGTTATGAGTCTTTTCTGGAAAAGATGAACAATAGGGAAGGGGCTATCTTGGTGTCTGGCTATGTGATTGACAACAAGATAGTTCCTCTGTTTTCCACCCGTATGGATGAGCGTTATTTCAAAAACCTGCTGAAGTTGTTGCAGATTGACCCTCGTAACAATATCACTTTCGAAGGATATGAAATTTATTCGTATGGTACTCATTACAAGGATTTTAAGTTTGTTTTTCACAACAATGTCTTTTCCGCTTCCGAGGATGTTGAGCTGCTCAAAAAATCAATTGTGCAGCTGAAATTCCCCAAAGGACTGGTTCATGACAAATCGTTCAAACAGTTGTACAAACTGGTGGAGAAGAACCAGAAACAGAACTGGCTGCTGGTAAATCCGAAAAACTATGCCGAATACATTAAAGGCAAGACCAATGAATCGTATGGCTCTTTTCTGGATGAGTGGACTAATCTCACCTCCTGGTGTGCTTATCAGGTGCGCTTTTCGGATGTGGAAATCTTTCTGTCGGGGTATATTGATACTGAGAATTCTGCTATGCGGCAGTTTGAGTCGGCGGTGCCTGATGGAGAGTTCCCGCAGCGGGTAGTGCCCATTACGGCCAACAGTTTGGTGGTGGTGGATGATGCCAACCCTCAGGCATTGGTGAAATTCTGGGATGTGGAGGGATTGTCTGATCCTTATCAACAAAATCATTATCAGCGA
>JAGCSI010000075.1 GCA_017964255.1 Bacteroidales bacterium
TACACCGCCGGGTTCTATCCCTTCCCCACGGAGGAACAGTACTGGGCCTACTGGAGCCGCCATATCTACTACAACCGCTATGTTCCCGCCCCGAAGCCCGTGTATGACAACCTGCTCAAACTGCTGAAAGACAAGGACTATTTCGTCATCACCACCAATGTCGATCACCAGTTCCAGAAGGCAGGATTTGACAAACAGAGATTATTCTACACGCAAGGCGACTACGGACTGTTCCAATGCGCGAAGCCCTGTCACCAGAAGACCTACGACAACGAAGAATTGGTGAAACGGATGATTGCGGAACAAATGGACATGCGTATTCCGTCGGAATTGGTGCCCCGTTGTCCCGTCTGTGACGGTCCGATGAAGGTCAACCTGCGCGCCGACGAGACCTTCGTGGAGGACGAGGACTGGCATGCGGCATCGGAACGATACACCGAATTTATCCGGCGGCATATAGATGGCAAGGTGTTGTTCCTCGACCTCGGCAGCGGCGGCAACACGCCCGTCATCTTCAAGATCCCGTTCATCCGCTGGACAATGCAGAACCCAAACGCCACCTACGCCACCATCAACCTTGGCGAGGCGTTCACCGTGGACCAGATCGCGGACCAGTCGATTGTAATCAACGGCGACATTGGGGATGTATTGGAAACATTGATTGCCCGTAGGGGCGAATAATTATTCGCCCCTACCACATTCGCCCCTACATTCGTCCCAACAAAACAAAAAACATTGATTATGAACCGTTTAGATTGTTTGATACAATATTTGATTGACGAAGACCCGCAATATTCCGAAATTCAGATTCCCGAGGATTTACAGGGCAAGCGCGACCTGTTCCGCGCCCTGCGCAACGTGTGCGAACCCAAGCCCGTCAGCGAGGAGTTCCTGCGTTTACAGGATGAAGAATTGCAGGCGCAATTGCAGGAGAAGGGTGTGGTGGAATTGGATGATATTGTGGGTGTTTGTAAGGGCGAAAAATTTTTCGCCCCTACAGGGAAACAATTGTCGTTATGGCAGGGCGACATCACCCGTCTCCGCGTGGATGCCATCGTGAACGCCGCTAATGCGCAGATGTTGGGCTGTTTTCACCCGTTGCACAGATGCATCGACAACGCCATCCATTCCGCGGCGGGCGTGCAGTTGCGCGAGGAATGTCACCGGCTGATGCTGCAACAAGGACATCCGGAACCGACGGGGCGGGCCAAAATCACCAAGGCCTACAACCTGCCGTGCAAGTACGTCATCCACACCGTCGGCCCCATCATCCCTGACGGCAACCCGACGGCATTCCAGAAGGAACAATTGGCTTCCTGTTACCGCAACATTATGGTTTGTGCCGATGAAAACGGTCTCGAAAGCGTCGCCTTCTGCTGCATCTCCACGGGCGAGTTCCGTTTTCCGAACCAGTTGGCCGCCGAAATCGCAGTGCAAACCGTCAAGGATTATTTGACAGAACATCCCGATTGCAGCGTCAGACAGGTGGTCTTCAATGTGTTTAAGGGTGTGGATAGGGAGATTTATCAACAGCTTCTATAATTGAAGTGAACCGCAATTCAAGCCATAGCATTTGGGCTGCGACTTTTTTTGTATCTTTGCCCCAAGATTTCGTCAGAGCCGGGGTATCGGGCTTTCCTTTCTCTGCGAAGCAGTTCATTTTAAACAAAGCCCCTGTAAACAAAGCATCTATGAAAAGAAAGAAAGCACTTGCGACAATCCTTGGCCTATTCATTCTTTTAGCCGCAGTTACAAACACAACTTATGCTCAGTGCAGCGACCAAGCCAAACAGGAAAACGAAACCAACACAAATATATCAGCAATGAAAATAGGAGTTATTATTGAAACCAAAGACTACGAAAAGGCATGGAACGCCTTCCGATTCGCCATCGTTGCCAAGGAACAAGGTTATGAAGTCAAAGTTTTCCTGATGGGAGAAGGTGTTGAATGTGTTGGACTTACCCACGACAAATACAATGTTGACAAAAAATTGAACGAATTTGTGGATATGGGAGGAACTGTGCTGGCTTGCGGCACCTGCCTCCGAAGCCGCAACATGAACGGCACTGAGGCTTGCCCCATGTCCAATATGGTAACTTGTGTTGAAATGGTCGCCTGGGCTGACAAAATGGTGACTTTTTAGTTGGGGTATTGATGAAATACTTCATCGTTGACGCTTTCACCGACCAAGCCTTCGGGGGCAATCCTGCCGGAGTGGTACTGCTTGATTCGGATGCTTTTCCGGAAGAAGAGCTGATGCTGAATATTGCCGCAGAGCTGCGCTATTCGGAAACCGCCTTCGTTCGCAAGCATTCCGCTCAGGAGTTCACCATCCGCTACTTCACTCCAAAGGCGGAGGTGGAACTATGCGGCCACGCCACGATAGCTTCGTTTTTCTTGCTGCATCAGAAAGGACTGGCGTCGGGAACATGCCTCTGCCATACCAAAGCAGGCGACTTGCGTATCGAAGCTGGCGAAAAGGTGATGATGCAGATGGCGAAGCCGCAAATAGTCGCAACCCTTGGCGAAAACGAAGAAATCTATCAAGCTTTAGGAGTGAAGAATTATCGTCCAACAATGCCCGTTCAGGTAGTTTCCACAGGTTTGCCCGACCTTATGATTCCTCTGCCGGATGTGGTTACACTACAGTCGCTCCAACCCGACATGGAAGCCATTTCCGAGATCACCAAGAAACACGATGCTGTGAGTTTCCACGTTTTCGCTTTCGGCAACGACAACTACACCGCTCACGTGCGTGACTTCGCACCATTGTACGACATCCCTGAGGAGTCGGCCACAGGCACCGCCAATGCCTCGCTGACCTACTACCTTCAGCAGCACGACAGTATCGGTGCCGAAGCTGAGTGCGCTTTTATCCAAGGCGAAGCAATGGGACGTCCGTCGGTGGTCGCCACAAGAATCCAGTCCAACGGGAATATCTTTGTCGGTGGCACCGCAACGGTGGTGGCAGAGGGAATTCTTAAAGGTATAAATTTTTGAAGTAAATCCCCCTCGGCTATCCTTCCGCCGAATCGGAGCCCTATCCGAAACATTTCCACCGCAACCCCTTGGAGACTATAGTAACGGAGTTATAAGGGACCCTTTGCAGTATAGTTTATCTATTCTGATGTTATAAGTACTTTCTCTACAGCATTTATCAACTCCTCGCCACGGAAATAGCCCAGCATGATGCCATTGCGGTCGATGAGGAACACTCGTGGAACAGCCGGAATGCCATAAAGCAGGGACGAATTATTGCGGTCGGTATCTATCAACTGCGGGTAAGTGATGCCCATCTCCTTAACAGCTTCATCGTGATTCTCGATATTGTCCCAAATATCAACACCTACCACCACAAGCCCGCTGTCGGCATATTTCATGTACAGGGGTTTCAGCGTCTCCTCAATTTCCCTTCGGCAAGGGCCACACCATGATGCCCAGAAATCCACCACTGCCACATGGCCTGTGATGACCGCTCCGAGGGTGGTTTGCTTGCCTGTAGCATAATCCACAGCCTCGAAGTCGCGAAATGGCGAACCTGTTTTCACCTGTATTTGTGTAGAGACATTCTGCATGAATCGGCTAAGATCCTTGTGATTTTTGACAACCGGTGAGGCAGAGGCATAGTTAGAAAGCAGACGCAAGATGGCCGGAGTGGGCGCCTCGTTATAAAGGTCTATACCCCTAGTCAAAACATACGCAATATTGAGCAGGATTTCCCCACCAATCTTGTTCTCGGCATTGGCTTCGTATAGCAACCAGCCTGCCGAGTCTACGTAGTCTTTCATCTGTTGAGTATAATCATCATATATTGCGACCAGCGAATCATACTTTACCTTATCCTCATCCAATACACGTACTGCCTGGCGCGCCACCTGTTGCTGTTTGGTTTTCAACGCCTTTAGCTTTTCTATCTGCTGGTTGAGCTGCGCTGAAGGGCGGTCTCCTCTCACTGTTGCGTTAGTTGCATCAATGCTCAAATTGGTGCCCGACTGTATCAAAATAGTATGGTTCATACTCCAGTCTTCGGTATTGACCATGACCAGCATGGCGGTGTCTGTATGTCCACGAAATTGGAATTTCCCGTTAACAATGATCGTAGAGTCCATCTTCACATTAGTCTCCTTGTTTTGCATTTTCACATACATTCCGTCATGGTCTGTTATGGTGCCAACAATGGAATAACTGTTTTTCTGAGCCAAAACTGGCAGCGAAATCACCAGCAGAAGTCCGAATATAAATTTTACTTTTCTCATCGTATGGTCATAATTAAATTGTTTTTATGTTTCAACTATTTAAGATCTTTCTTCTATTTATTATTCTATGATTGATGTCCATCCGCTACTAATGACGCAGGTTTTTGTCAAAACGTGACAGGAGAAATGTTTTTTTTATTTATGCACATCCGTTGTTACAAAACGCTTGAAAATCAAAAATTATTATGTATCTTTGCCCTATTGTATTTTCAGATTTTGTTTAACGGACTTCGCAATGTCTGAAAGTATAACGTAAAAATATTAAAAATAGAGGTCCCCTATCAACAAGTCGAACGTGAAACGCATCATATATATATCAGTGGGACTGCTTTGTGTCGGGCTTGGAGCGTTGGGCGTAATCGTACCAGGCTTGCCCACCACGCCATTCCTTTTGTTGGCTTCATGGTGCTTCTACCATTCATCCCAACGGTTACAGGATTGGCTGTTGAAATCATGGTTGGGGGCATACATCCGCAGCTATCACCGCCGGGGAGGAATGACCTTTGCGCAAAAAGCAAGTGCATGCGGCATCATGGCAGCTATGGTATTGCTTTCCGTTTTATTCTTTATTCCCAAAAATTCAGTGACAAAAATCATCGTCCCCATCGCCGGTGCCGCTGGTATCCTCTCCGTAATATTTGCAGTGCCAAATGCCAAAGAAGAAGATTAAGTCTCACCTGAGGCTGAATTTTATTCCCATCAAATTTTGATGTGAATATTGCATTTTTTTACATCATTGAACAATTATCACAATATTTTTTTGTATCTTTGCAGCGAAATATAAGATTATTCGTTTCAAATTTTGATATGAAAAATCCGTATTGGATATGGCAATATGACGAATGGCCCCATTTCTGCTGGAACAATGACAGCATCATTGCTTCATTGGCACGGGTTCGCGAGAAACAAGGACGGCTACTGGGCCTGATGGACGGCTTGGGCTTTGATGTCCAGAGTGCCTCTTCGCTTGAAGTGATGACCGAAGACGTGTTGCGCAACAGCGAGATAGAAGGTTTGCGCCTCAATGCCGAGCATGTGCGTTCGTCTGTGGCACGGCACCTCGGACTTGACATTGGCGGACTGTCCCACTCGGATCACTATACAGAAGGTGTGGTGCAGGTGATGATGGATGCTGTACAACAAGCCGACAACCCATTGACTGAGCAACGACTCTTCAACTGGCACGCTGCGTTGTTCCCTAGCGGAAGAAGCGGCATCTCCCCCATCACTGTGGCGGCATGGCGTACAGGCAAAGAGCCGATGCTGGTGGTAAGCGGGGCGATGGGAAAGGAGAAAATCCATTACGAGGCGCCCCCATCGGACGATGTGCCCTGTCAGATGCAACAGTTTATGCAATGGTTTAACAGCGAGCCCACCACTGACCCTGTGCTGAAGGCAGCCATCGCACACCTTTGGTTTGTCAACATACACCCCTTTGACGATGGCAATGGCCGCTTGACACGCACACTCACCGACATGCTACTGGCACGGGCTGACGGATCACCACGGCGTTTCTACAGCATGTCGGCAGCTATTTTGCGCGACAGGAACAACTACTATGATTTGCTGGAGTACATGGGCAAACACGGCTTGGACATCACCCAATGGCTTTTGTGGTTCTTGCAAACCATGGGAAACGCTATCGACACCGCCATTGAGAAAACCCAACGGGCAATACATAAATCGCTGTTTTGGCAGAAACACAGCACGATTGCGCTGAATGAAAGGCAAATCAAAATCATCAACCGGCTTTGGAATGGATTTGAGGGCAAACTCAACACCAGCAAATGGGCGAAAATGACCAAGACTTCCGCAGCTACCGCCTTGCGCGACATACAGGACCTTGTGGACAAAGGCATCCTTTGCCGCACCGAAGAAGGCGGCCGCAGCACCCATTACAAACTGGTTGAAAATGGCACAAAACCAACCATGACCAAGCACACAAACTAAATTTATACATTAAAAAATTTGTCACATGACGTATTTATTCATTCTTTTAGCGGTTTCCCTTGCCGTTTCGGCAGTGGGTTGGAAGTATTTCATTTATTTCTTCAGTGTCGGTTACGGTTATGGCATCTCGGCATTGGCTGTGACGATAGCTATCCTATTTCACGCCAACCTTAGTCTACCCACCATTCTGCTTCTTATCTTGCTGTTTATCTTTGGCTTGCGCCTGGGCACCTACCTGCTCATACGAGAACGCAAGGCGGCTGAGTATCGCAAGATTCTCTATGCCCCGTTGAACCAAAAGCAGAAACCACTTGGAGTCATTATCACAGTATGGCTGTTTTGCGCACTGCTATATGTGACACAAGTGAGTCCCGTAGCGTTTCGTTTGGCCAACGGCCCTCACGCCAGCGAACTGTGGGCGTGGATAGGAGCAGCCGTGACATTGTGCGGAATTCTGTTAGAGGCTATCAGCGATGCGCAGAAGGCTGCCGCTAAAAAGGTCAACCCCAAGCGCTTCGTCGATACTGGACTGTACCGCATCGTTCGTTGCCCTAACTACCTCGGTGAGCTGGTCATCTGGACCGGTGTCCTGATTAGTGCTATCGGAGCCCACCTCAGCTGGTGGCAATGGATAGTGGCAGGTATTGGCTATATCGGCATCGTATTTGTCATGTTCAGCGGCGCCCGCCGGTTGGAACTTCGACAGAACGAAACCTACGGCAACGACCCCGAATACCAAAATTACATCAAGAATACCCCTATTTTGATTCCTTTCTTACCCATTTATTCCGTTGCGCGTTATGAATGGCTCAAAGCTTGATCTCTTTTCCAAAAACGGTGTACTCGTCTCCAAGGACGTAAGTCCTTTCCAGACTTTTTCCGGCAAGGGGATGACATTTCAATTGCAGTCGTACGACTGGAATGGTTGTGCCTGTGTGTCGTGTCTCACCATGCGGGCTTTCCTCGGCCTGATGAAGATGGACACGCTGATATGCACACCTTACGCCAAGGATATGCCACTTCTCTCTTACGATTTCATCTCCGCTATGGGACGGCGAACGCTGATGGTGGAGACGTATGACACCTTGGTGGAACCTGTTAACCTCTCTGCTATGCTGACGGTGAAAGAAAAATATCAGGATTTGAAGGACAAACCTACCAAACCTGCCTGGTACGATTCATTGAAACTCTCGCCCACCGTTTGCAAAGAGGGAGACAGCGCACGGCTGTCCGCCCTGGCCACAGAGATGATTACCGCCTATTTAGATCTCTTCGCCTCCGCTCGCGACATAGACCGCACAGCCAAGACCGCCCGCAACAGCGCTTACGTGGAAGGTCTCATCAACGATGGTCCCACTTTCAAGGTCGTCAGCAAAATGATCGGCACAAAGTCTGCCCAAACCCTTTTCCGCCGTTTCCTCTTCGGAACGAAGTAACAAAACTGTATTATGACATTCAATACCTACGGAAATAAAGAAAATCAAAGTTTACTGCTGATACCTGGACTGGGAGTATCCTACGAGATATTCCTGCCATTAATAGATTTGCTGAAAGACAAATACTATATCATCGCCGTTGGCATCGATGGTTTCCTCATCGGCCAAAAGTCGCAGTTTACCTCTGTCGATGACCAGGCTGCTCAAGCAATTCAATACATTCAGAATAATCTGAACGGACACCTGGATGTTGCCTATGGGCTTTCTTTGGGAGGGAAGATTCTGTCCAGAATCCTAGAGCGGAACGAGATTGTTATTAACCATGCCATTATGGACGCAGCGCCGCTGTTGCCGCTGCCCAAATGGTGTGTAAATCCTTTGCGATACTATCAAAGTTTCAATGTATGGACCTGTTATCATTGGACGGGCTTCTGGAAGTTTGTGTTCCATTCGCACTATTTCGATGTGCTCTTGGACGAATGCAAGAAGGTGTGGCCCTCCGGCAAAGGCAAAGCCGTTAGAAACGGGTACAAAGATGTTTATACCCAGAAGCTGGAATCCATCCAAGGAACCGATATCCACTTTTGGTACGGCAGCAAGGAAGCGTTTGTGGCCAAGCCGCAGGCCGAGCATCTGCTAAAACTATGCCCTGACGCCCACGTGGAGGTCTTCCCCAAAATGAATCACGGGCAACTGTTGGTGGATCATCCGGAAGAGATTGCCCGCAGGATGCTGAAAATGAACACAAAAATATAATATAAATAGGCACCTTGCTGATGGTGATGCCACGTCGCCCGTGGGTAGGCATTGTGATTTCGGCTCTTATCTTCGGACTGATACACATGAACCCTGTACAGATGGTGTACGGTTCCCTATACGGACTTTTGCTTGGCTGGCTTTTCTGGCGCACAGGAAGCCTGCTGCCAGGCATTGTCATTCATATCGCCAACAACACCGTCGCAATGTCATTGCCCGAATCTGTTGACAACGCCATTGAACAAATGAGTCTCACCACCGAGGCTATTGTGGCTGCCGTCAGCCTGATAGTGCTTTTCTTTGCCCTCCGCTGGTTCGCCCAACGGTTTAGCGCACAAAAAGAAAATGCCCCTGACCTCAGCGATGCCGTCCAACTTGATCAAGAATCACACTGATTAGTGTCGGCATTACAAAAACGTTTAAGGCGGAAAAAGAAAAACAGGGTCGCCACAATGTGACAACCCTGTTTTGAGCGGAAAACGAGACTCGAACTCGCGACCCTAACCTTGGCAAGGTTATGCTCTACCAACTGAGCTACTTCCGCGTTAATGTTGGTGTGTAGAGACGCGATTAATCGCGTCTCTACATTTGAGCGGAAAACGAGACTCGAACTCGCGACCCTAACCTTGGCAAGGTTATGCTCTACCAACTGAGCTACTTCCGCTTATTTTTTTTCGTACCTCGGGCGGGACTTGAACCCGCACGCTCGCAATGAGCAAGGGATTTTAAGTCCCTCGTGTCTACCAATTCCACCACCAAGGCATCCTTCAAAGAACGAGTTGAACTTCAAAATTGAGGGTGCAAAAATACGACTTTTTTCAATACGTTTTGCACCCTCAGTGATTTTTTTTTATTTTTTCATCATTTCGCCAAAATACTGGTAGAAATAGGGTATCGTTTCGATGCCTTTGAAGAAATGTTCAAGCTTGTAATTCTCATTGGGTGAGTGAATTGCATCTGAGCCCAAGCCAAAGCCCATCAGGATGGACTTCACACCCAAAATCTTCTCGAAACCGGCAATAATGGGAATACTTCCACCGCTACGGGTCGGAATCGGGCGCTTTCCGAAGGTAGTTTCGTAAGCTTTTTCGGCAGCTTTGTACGCAGGCATGTCAATTGGCGACACGTATGCCTCGCCACCATGGCACGGAGTGACCTTCACTTTTACGCACTTTGGAGCCATCGATTCGAAGTGTTTTTGGAACAATTCGGCAATCTTTTGCGAGTTCTGGTTGGGCACCAGTCGCATTGACACCTTGGCATGAGCCTCTGACGGCAACACGGTCTTGGAGCCTTCGCCTGTGTAACCGCCCCAGATACCGCAAACATCCAGTGTGGGACGGATACCAGTGCGTTCGATGGTGGTATAACCTTCTTCGCCATGAACTTCCTCTATATCCAAAGCTTTCTTATATTCTTCCAGATTGAAGGGAGCCTGAGCCATCAGGGCACGCTCTTCGTCAGAAACCACCAAGACGTCATCGTAGAAACCAGGAATGTTTATTCTGTTTCTTTCATCGGTCAATGAGGCAATCATCTGGCAGAGGATATTGATGGGGTTGGCCACCGCACCGCCAAAGATACCGGAGTGCAGGTCAGCATTCGGGCCCTTCACTTCCACTTCCAGATAGGTGAGGCCGCGCAGACCCACCGTGATAGAAGGAGTATCCGTGGCAATCATCGAAGTATCGGAAACCAAGATAATATCGGATTTGAGCAGTTCCTTGTTCTTCTCGCAGAAACCATACAAACTGGTGCTGCCGATTTCCTCCTCGCCTTCGAGCATGAATTTCACATTGCAGGTCAGCTGACCGGTTTTTACCAGGTATTCGAAAGCCTTGGCGTGCATGAACGACTGACCTTTATCGTCGTCGGCACCACGAGCCCAGATTTTACCGTCTTTGATTACCGGCTCAAAAGGCTTGGTGTTCCACAATTCCTCGGGATCGACGGGCATCACATCATAATGGCCATACACCAACACTGTGGGAGCCTTGGGGTCTACCATTTTTTCGCCATACACCACGGGATTTCCGTCGGTAGGCATCACTTCGGCTTTGTCGGCACCGGCAGCCAGTATCAGTTCTTTCCAACGTTCGGCGCAACGCACCATATCGGCTTTGTTTTCTGTTTTCGAGCTGATAGAAGGAATTCTGATCAGGCTGAAAAGTTCTTCCAGAAAACGGTCTTTGTTTTGTTCAATGTAATTTTTGAGGTCTTTCATATTTTTGGGGATTAAGGGATTATAAAGTTTGTTGATTCGTGGAGGCGTTAAGACGTGGAGACGTTAAGGCGTTAAGACGTGGAGAGAAATTTCGTCTTAACGAATGCACGAAGTGCATGTCTTCACGCCTTCACGTCTAAACGGAATTTGGTTAATTGTCACTACTCTCCGAAGAGCTGTTTCAGCGCATTGCTCAGGGCCTCGCCACGAAGGTTCTTGGCGATGATGCGGCCATTCTGGTCAAGCAGGAAAGTGCTGGGAATCGAAGAGACGCCATAAGTTCTGGCAGCCTCTGATGACCAGTACTTCAAGTCGCTGACATGATTCGGCCATACCAGTCCGTCGGCAGCGATGGCGCGTTTCCATGACTCTTTCTCACGGTCCAATGAAACGCTGAACACCTCAAAACCTTTGTCATGATACTTCTGGTACATCGCCACCACATGCGGATTCTCGCCGCGGCAGGGACGGCACCATGAAGCCCAAAAATCCAACAACACCACTTTGCCTCTCAAATCCGACAATTTACGGATATTGCCATCGGGATCAGGAAATGCCAAATCAGGAGCGATAGCACCAATAGAAGTGGAAGTGGCCGGAGAAGTCTCTATCGCATATTTCTCTTTAACCAACTGATGATCAGGGTATTTTGCATACAAAGCCATGACCACTTCATTATGCAAAGCCGCATATTTCTCTCTCGGGAAATTATCCAGAAACATTAACACCGCGATATCGTCCTTGTTAGCAAGCAACAAGTTCTGCAGTTTTTTGTTATTTTTATCACTTTCCTGATTATACATGGTTTGATATTGCTGCACAATACCACTGATAATGTTCTGAGACTGGGTATAAATAGTCCGACCCTGTTGATTGGATTCATTCATCCGCTGTTCAAAAGATTGTTTGTCTTTCTGCACTTTTGCATACTGATTGTTTACCAAAGCGGCCACCTCAGTGCACCAGGCCAATTTAGCCGTTTTTTTCTCAAAAGCGTCATGAAACACCAAGCTGTCACGTTTAGCTATCAAACGGTTCAACTGCTCCACAAAAGGTTTGTAATTATCATCCGCAATCTGACGAATAGACTCCACTTTACCCAAATACTGATCTACTTCCTTGAAGAAATCAGAATTAGATGGGACCCTTCCATTCTTAAAATCATACATGGTATAGGCGCCTTGGTTGAACATTTCAGTAGCGGAGAAATCCTCGGTCACCGCACGCATGAACTTGTTGGCATAATAGCTGAAATCGTTCATGGTTTTAGGAGCCACTTTGCCGTTGGGAGCATACTGGTCACATACTCGTTTCAACGAGTCAATCTGCTGGGCTGCTTCATCAATACTCTTGAAAACATCCACATTAGTTTGATAGTAACGGCTGAAATTCTGCGAGAAACCATGGAAATACAGCTGGTTTTTGTCTGTCTGCAACGCATGATTGACGCTGTCCAGCAACTTCTGGCTACCCGTCAGCAACTCCGTCACTTCCTTGGCAAAAATCATGGATTTGGAACCCGAAACCGACGGAATTTCCCGCAAATTATCAGCATTAATCACCAATTCCACCACTTCACCAGGAGACAGCACCAGCAGAAAATTCTGTTTTTCAGCAAACGACAATACATAAATGTCATTATTCGTCACTGTGGATTGCAGGGTAAAGTTGCCATCCTTGTCAATCTCCGCCTCACCGAAAGTAGCAGGGTTACTTCCATACGCCAGTTTCAGCGTCACCTTGGAGAAAGTGTTATTCATCACTTTTCCCTTGATCACAGGGGATTTCGGAGCTGCCTTAGCCACTGCCAACGCAGTAGGGTTAGCCATAACGCTATAGGACATACCGGTCATCAGCAGGCATGTCACGAACATCATCAAAGATAAGAATTTTAATTTTTTCATTGCAGGATAATTCTTAGAATTAGCCTGCAAAGATAAGGAAAAAATCCATACAAACAGCTTACATTGTCACCAGCTGAACCGTGGCTCTACTGCGTTGTTCCACCAGCACATCCTTGTTTTTAATCACCTTATTCACAATATCATCCGTATAGTGACGTATGGTAATCAGCTCGATATCCAGATTGTATTTCACCTTGTATTTCACCGACAGTTCGGTAATGAGTTTTTCGATTTTGTGAACTTTGTTATCGCAGCAAATGGAAAAACTCAAAGCCGAGTTCTGCATCAGGTTGATTTTGATTTTATTTTTTGAGATGATAGAAAAAATCTCATCCAGATTTTCCACCGCAATGAAGGAAAAATCCTTGGGATAAATGGAAATCAGCACCTGATTGGTCTTGAAAATGTAGCAAGGGATATGTTCGGTCATCTTTCCGGCATCAATCCGGCTACCACTCTCCTCAGGATGCAGGAAAGGCTTGACATAAAGCGGTATCTGCTTATTTTGTAGCGGTTTAAGTGTCTTCGGATGAATCACGCTGGCACCATAATAAGCCAACTCAATGGCCTCCTCGTAGGGAATATGCTCCAATTTGACCGCATCGGGGAAGAACTTGGGATCGGCATTGAGCAAACCTGGCACATCTTTCCAAATGGTCACACTCTCGGCCCCCAACACGTAGGCAAAAATGGCAGCTGAATAGTCAGAACCCTCACGCCCCAAAGTGGTAGGCAGCATTTCTTCCGTACCACCGATAAATCCTTGTGTAATCACAATATGAGCCTCATCTCCCTGTAATATCTTTCCCACCTTCTCCTGAATCAAACTGGCGGAAGCTTCCCAATCCACCTTGCCTTCACGATAGTTATGGTCGGTTCGGATCAGCAGGCGGGCATCTGCCCATTCATTACGAACCCCTACCTCGTTCAAATAAGTGGAAATCAACGTGGTAGATAAAATTTCTCCGAAGCTGACAATACGGTCGTAATCGTAGTCAAAATTACCCGAATGCGGACCTGTCAGCACCTTGTCCAAAAGTGCGAAAATATCATTCAAGCGATTCATTATCAAGGAGTCATCGCCTAATGCCAATTCTCTCACAATAGTATAATGATTCTCACGGAGAGCAGCTGTCAATTCAGGAAGTTTGGACTTGTCGTAATAATAAGCGTCCAGCACCTGTTCCAACAGGTTGGTGGTTTTGCCAATGGCAGAAATCACCACCACCAGACGTTCCTGGGGGTTATGGCTTCTCAGTATTTTTTCAAGATTACGAACCCCGTCAGCATTTTTCACGGAGGCACCGCCGAATTTGTAGACTTTCATTTTACAATTGATAATTGATAGTTGACAATTGATAATTATACTACCCCGCCCTTCGGGCACCCCTTCTAAAAGAAGGGGAATTCAAAATTCAAAATTCAAAGTTCAAAATCTCTCACCTTCTCACCTTCTAAACACTAATCACTAATCACTAAAACCTAATCCCTAACCCCTGTCACCTGACACCTGTAACCTGTAACCTAATACCTGTCCCCTATTCACTGGCCAACACAGCTCGCAGCGTGGAGCCCACTACTCCCAAAGTTTTGGCATCGATATTGTCGATATTGTCATAAGTGGTATGCCAAACCGAACGGAAACCTGTACCGGTACTGTTATCCTGATGGATAATGTCTATCATGGGGATATGGGCCAGCTTATTTACATAATAATGGTCATCTGTGATGGGATGCGCCTGCTGGTTGATAAAGTAGGAGCCATAGCCCAATTTGTATGCGGTTCCCCACACTTTTGACAAAACATCCTGGGCGAAATAGCTAGAGAAATATTCGTGATAAAACTTGGCATCGGGAGCGCCCACCATATCCAACAGGATGCCATACTTGGCCGTATAACCCGCCACATGCGGATTCTCTGCCCAATACTGGGAGCCCAGGCACCACCAGTCGCCAGGGATATTCACCCCCGAGGGCGTTCCATAATCTTCCGAATCAAAGAAGATGATATCCACCCCCACATTGGGTCTTTCGTTCTGCAACTGGCGAGCCAGTTCCAACAGCACCCCTACCCCGCTGGCACCATCATCAGCACCATCGATAGGTTTGCTACGGTTAGCTTCTATCGCGTCATGGTCAGCCATAGGTCGCGAATCCCAATGGGAGGCCAGCAGCACCCGATCGGACTTCTCTGGACTGATACTACCAATGATATTCTGTGATTTCAGTTGTTTGCCATCGTAGGCGGTAGCTGTAAAATGCTGCACATACACCGTGTCGCAATAAGCCTGCAACTTGGTCACCAGCCAGGCCGCACACTGTTCATGTGCCTCGCTATTGGGCACACGGGGACCGAAATCGGTCTGGCCCTTCACAAAGGCAAAAGCGCTATCGCCATTAAAGGCGGGAGCGCTGATTTCTGATTTTGGTTGATCTGTCTGCCCTTTGTCTTGCTCGTGTCCGCAGGAAAAGAACAAGAGGAAGAGGGGAATTATAATGAGGAAGAGTTTTGGTTTCATTGGGTTAGAAGGTTAGGAGGTTAATAGATTATAAGATTTTGGATCAATTCATTAGCACATTAGCACATTGTAAATTAGCACATTAACTAATTTGCTAATTAACTAATTTGCTAATTCATCACATTACAATCAGTTTGCCCTTGTACAAGTATGACTGTCCGCCGCTGACAATCCACAGAGCGTATGTATAGGTACCATCAATGATACGACCTTTGACCATACCATCCCACAACACCAAACGGCCATTCATCTCAGCAGGCAAATTGACAAAAGGAGGCTCCGGCTCAAATTTTCCGGCAACATTTTTCGAACCTTCGTAGTAATACACCTGCTCACCATTGCTTGCATACACCATAAACTTCACTTCGCTGATGAACCTCTGCACAAACTGGTCCAAATAGAAATAATCATTCTGCACAGGTCCCTCGTTGACGCTACGGGTTGGCGTAATGCAATTAGGCAGGAAGACATTGGGCACACAAGGATCTATCTTATAGGTTGTTGAAGCCTCACAGCCCGTGGTGGTATCCTCAATCGTTAACGAATAGGTACCATCGCTCAAAGCCCACACAGTATTGGTTGTGCTCATGACGGAATCCATAAACGACCATTGATAGCGAACCGCATCCTCGCGTACATTGCTGACTTGTGCTTCCAGCAAGGTCTGAGCGCTGTCGCAGAAGTCCGTACCCGCCTCCTGGATGGTCACCGCCGGGGTCAACACATCGAAATTCACCTTTACGATACTGTCGCAACCGTTCCATGCGCGTATTTCGAACTGTGGCAAAGCATACGAATAGTTCACCTGACGTTCGCCCACAGCATTCAGATCCCATCTGGTTTGCACATTGTCATAACCGAATATTTCCGGTTTATAGTAATACGGAAGTTTGCCTTCACAAGTGGTCACTGCATCAGTGGCATACTGTTTCTCTATGTACTCTTGCAACACCGTCACGTCCTGGGTGGTATCGGGAGAAGTACAAATACCATCAAAATCCGAGATATGGAGTTTGATAGTATAGGTTCCTGGCTGGGCGTATGTATGTGTCGGTTCAAAACCATGAACTTCGGGAGTTCCATCACCGAAATCCCAAGTACACTGATTAGGATGATTTTCCAAATCCTGCCAAGTAGTATCTACCCCGCCATTACCATCAGGTCTGATTACACCAATTCTACTGTGATTATGCACCACTACTCCCAAATCACAATTTTTTCCATCGGTCAGTGCTTTGGGTTCCACTGTAAATGTGGGTTGCAAATCATAGTAATTAACGGTTGCCTCGTATGTGAACGGAATACCCGTATAGGAATAAACCGTACATTTATAATATGGTTTAGCAGGATTAGCAATCAATTTCGGGTTGTATTTCGTACTACCTGGAAGCACACCCCATGAAGTAGGATCATCCGGATCGAACCACTCGTTTGCATGAGCAGCATCCGTACCATTAAACCACTGATAGGAATTGGATTCATCGAAGCCCCAAGGCACATTCAAATTCAACTCATCACCACCACAATACTCCACATGCAGTTTTGCAGGAATCATTTTGGCTGTGAAATAGCAATAAGCCCAATGGAAACGTGAGGTACACGAATTAACGCGGATTCTGAAGTCCACCGCTGTGTGATCACGTGCCTGCTGCGACAAGTCGTAGGCCACAATGGTGTACGGATAGGTTACCACCGGACGACCCGAATTCTGGATGGGACAGCTACTATGCACAGCTATGTACTCTGGTGCTGAGTTAACAGGAGTGTTATCCGGGTCTTCGGGACTATGGCTTGACCCTGACGGAGTTCTATACCAGAATCTGGAATATGGGTGATTCCAGTCATAGTTTCCCAATGGCAAGTAATTGTTATTGGAGGAGTAATTGTTGCTATGGGTCAACACGGCAAATTCAACGGCAGGATTAGAGGTATAGCTATGCTGACCATCTTCGGTCACAAAAGCAAAATTCAACAACAACACAGGATTAATGGTATCTGGCACAAAAGAGTATATAATCTGCTGTGCGTAACAACCTGACGGATTCTGTCCATTGGGCCCCACCTTACCCATCTGGATAACCGTATCAACATACGTACCTGGATAACGGTCGGAATTCCATGCCTCGGCCAATATGGGCTTATTGTAATAATTGTTTCCCAACTGTCCCCTAAAACAATAGTCATTGGTGGGTGACACAGTGGAATCTGCACCGCGCACAATAAACCTGTGGGAAAAGTTACTGCCAAGATCCGCTCCCATGTGGTTGGTAAAATTAAATGTACTTCCCGAACCGGAACCCTCATAGCTTGGTTTTACCCATGAATTATCCCAACCACCTGTAGGGGGTGTGGTGGGCAAATACATAAAGCTGCTGGGAGAGCCTTGGTACACGCCATTGACAACCTGTTGTCCCAGGGCTACACCCATTACAAACACCATTACTAATACAAATGCGATTCTTTTCATGATTATAAATTTTATCGTTTTTATTCTTTCATTTCTTCTAAAGACGTAATTTCCTCATTTTTGTTGCCGAGATTTTTATTTTTTTTGAAAAAAGACACCACCGGCACCCTTTCCAAGTCAATAGTATAGAAGGCACTGTCAATCTGTTTGAACAACCCCGTCCGGTTACCAAACAATATATAGTAGTCCCCTTCCAGTTCATCCATCGAATGAACATCGGCACGAATGACGGACAAACGCAGGTCTTCTTCTGACAGCATTTGGCAAAAGGCCTCGTTGCCATTGGTATAAACCGACACACTGTCCGGTTTCATGGCAAACAACAGCGAATCAAGACTTTGCATATCCGACACCACACTATCCACATACAATAGCAGGGAGTCCATCTGTTGCTCCCTCACAAGGTCCAAACTATCCTGAACTCCAACCAGATACTGCGCGAACCATTGCTCCGCTACTTTCGACGACTGGTTGTTGATATCCAACTCATAACGCTCCGCCGCATTGTGGATTCCGCCCGACACCTCGTTAAAATAGCACAAGGTCAAAGGCCGGTTAAAGATGACATGACGCAACGGCAAAGAAGTCAGGAAAAACGCCAACCCCACAATCACCGCATTGGTATAGCGGTCATCCACCTTCCGCAACACCGCCTCATACCCTAATGCAGCCAACATCACCAGCAAGGGCAACATCATGAAAATCACTGTGCAGACAATGTCCGCCCCCATATACTTGGACGAAAACGACCATAACAAATACAAGATGGTAAAGGTCAGGGCAAAAATAGTGAACAACGTGAACTCTTTCAGAACAGTTCTGAAAAAAACCACACAAAGCAACAAACCCAGAATCACCACGAAAGGAGTGGTGATAAAAACATATTTCATGACATAATCAGTCGGAGGCTGCGCAATACTGATAGTCTTCCCTTCAAAAAACTGCGGAAGCTGTTGCGACGTGGCTACAAACATCTGCATGAACTTGTCACCGCCTCGCAAATCCTGAATCTGGAAACCCGGTGAAAGAATCAGATTCATCAAGACCACCAGCAAGGAAGTTGCCCCGACAATCATAATCAGCGTCAGCAGCGACACCCAGTACTGCCCTGTGAAAAATTTCTTCATGGGATTTTTCACCACATAATAAATGATGGTAAAGAAGAAAAACAGCTCACACAGAGCGAAACCGCTCAACGAGGTAGTGGTAGCCACCAGTATTCCCAGGAAAATTCCCACCACCCTAATCCAGCGAATCAAGGGGAAATCATAACAGAACTGCCAGATTTGGAACAAGGTAAAGAAGAATGCCAGCGCAAAAAGGGTATCATTGAAATTACCGAAGGTATAACCCAGAAAACGTGGCGTGCAGAACATCAGCAGCGAACAGAAGAACGCGCTGCGCCAACTGACATTTTTCGCAAGGAACAAGCCGCTCACCAAAATCAGCAACCATCCCAACAGGGCCGACAAACGGTGCTTCAGTCTGAAAATATTCTTGAAACCCAAAGAATGCGCTACCGACACCAGCAAGATATCCGCTGACTGCCCTTTGGTAACATATTGTGGCATAGTGGTGAAAGTTCTGTCCCCGGTCTGATAATACTGGTACACCGCCTCCGAATACTCATTTTGCTGCCACTCACGGGTGGAGACTCCCACATTTCTGCTGAAATAAGGCATCAGAAACAACAAAGCCAGTATCAAAATGAAAAAAGCGTACTTGAAACCATCATCCTTGCTCTTGATGGCAAAGGACAGAAAATGTTTCTTGATATCATATCGAACTTTGGGGCGCCGGATATTCACAAAGCGGAACTCCATCGGCTCCTCCTCAAATATCTGATAAGGATAAAGCCAATGGAAGATCTCGCTCATCAGAACTTTGATCTTCTTCCACCAAATTTCCAGTTTTTCACTCATTTATCTTCGTCACTTTCATTTCTTCGGTCACATCATCATAATCCAGCAGCACTTTGGTACCCTCAGGGAAGGACTGAATCAGGATTTCCTCCGCCAGCACATCCTCAACATGCTTCTGGATAGCCCGTTTCAGCGGACGGGCACCGAAATTGGCATCCCAACCTTGGTCGGCCAGTATCTCCTTGGCTTTATCGCTCACCTCAGCCTCCAATCCCATCACACGGACTCTATCCAACACCTTGGCCAGTTCAATATCAATAATTTTGATAATATCCTGTTTTTCAAGACTATTGAAATAGATAATATCGTCAATACGGTTCAGGAATTCTGGTGCAAAGTTTCTCTTCAACGCATTCTCCAGAATTCCCTGCGCCACCTTGTCTTTCGCCGCATCAGTAGCGGAAGTGCTGAAACCGACTCCCGTTCCGAAATCTTTCAGTTCGCGGGAACCGATATTGGAAGTCATGATGATGATGGTGTTTCTGAAATCCACTTTACGACCGATACCATCAGTCAGCTGACCATCGTCAAACACCTGTAACAGAACATTATAAATATCGTGATGCGCTTTTTCGATTTCGTCCAGCAACACTATCGAATAAGGTTTGCGGCGGATTTTCTCGGTCAGCTGGCCACCTTCTTCGTAGCCCACATAACCCGGAGGCGCACCGATCAGTCGGGAAACCGTATGTTTCTCCATGTATTCACTCATATCGATACGAACGATAGAATCCTGTGAATCAAAGAGATATTCAGCTAGCACCTTGGCCAGATAGGTCTTGCCCACGCCTGTCGGTCCCAAGAAAATGAATGTACCGATAGGCTTGTTCGGGTCTTTCAAACCCGCGCGATTACGGCGTATTGCCTTGGCAATCTTGACGATAGCGTTATCCTGGCCGATAACCTTGCCTTGCAACTCGTCGGACATCTTCATCAAGCGCTCGCCCTCATTCTTGGCGATACGTTTCACCGGCACGCCCGTCATCATGGCAATCACTTCCGCCACATCCTCTTCAGTCACAGTAGGACGTTCAAGGTCTTCCTTCTCCTCCCATTCCTTCTTCATCTCTGCCAAACGGGTTTCCGCCTCTTTGATTTTGTCGCGGTAACCGGCGGCGGCATTGTACTGCTGATCCTTGATGGCTTCCTGTTTCAGCTGTTCATATTGCTCGATTTCTTTTTCCTGCTGAATCAAATCTTCCGGAACTTTGATATTGAGCAAATGCACACGTGAGCCCACTTCATCCAAGGCATCGATAGCCTTGTCTGGCAGGCAACGGTCGGTAATATAGCGAGTAGTCAAACTGACACAAGCATTGATGGCCTCGTCGGAATAACGCACCATGTGATGGTCTTCGTACTTGTCCTTGATGTTGTTCAGAATCATCACCGTCTCTTCAGGGGTGGTCGGTTCCATCATGATTTTCTGGAAACGGCGCTCCAAAGCACCGTCTTTCTCAATGTACTGGCGATACTCGTCAAGGGTAGTGGCACCGATGCACTGCAGCTCGCCACGGGCCAGAGCCGGCTTGAACATGTTGGAAGCATCCAGGCTGCCCGGTGAGCCGCCTGCCCCTACCATCGTATGCAACTCATCGATGAAGAGGATGATATTCGGATTTTTCTCCAATTCAGTAAGGATGGTCTTGATACGCTCCTCAAACTGTCCACGATATTTGGTACCGGCCACGAGCGAAGCCATATCAAGGCTCACCACCCGCTTGCCGTGCAGGGTTCTGGACACCTTGCCCTGGACGATGCGCATAGCCAAACCCTCGGCTACTGCCGACTTACCCACACCCGGCTCACCAATCAGTACGGGATTGTTCTTCTTGCGGCGGCTCAAAATCTGGGCGATACGTTCCAGTTCCTTCTCTCGTCCCACAATCGGGTCCAGTTTGCCCTCCTGGGCATATTTGGTCAGGTCCTTGCCGAAGCTGTCCAGCATCGGGGTAGCCGAAGCCTTTGCCCCCTTCGTGGAACGGGTACTGCTGCGGCGGTCGTCATCATCGTCGTATTCGTCGGTGCCCGCCGACATGGAATCATCCTCGCGTTTCGCCTCGTGCCGCATCTCCGACACCAATGAATCGTAGGACATGCCTGCGCGTTTCAGCAGCATTTTCACCACACTGTTGGCATCGTTGCCATTGTCACGCATCACCGCCAGCAAAAAATGCTGGGCTTCCACGATTTCGCTGCGCAATTCGCGTGCCAGCAAGAAGGAACGGCGTAGCGTGTTTTCAGCCTGAATATTCAGCTTGACATTTTCGGCAGAAACATCGCTTTTATATTCATTATTTTCCAGCATTTCTTCCAGTTTGGTTCTAATGCTGACTTTGTTAATCTTAAATATATCAAATAGTTGCTGCATCTCGGAATACTGGTCATACTTCAACAAGGCCACCATGATATGCTCCACACCCACAGACTGGGAGCGGTAGCTGACGGCCAGTTTTTTCGCCTCCTCAATGGCATATTTCAACTCATCAGAATACTTTATGTCCATAGTACTAATTTTTTGCAAATTTACATAAATTTCCTGAAATACACACAGACAAATAAATTTTTATTGTAGGGACGCGATTCATCGCGTCCGA
>JAGCSI010000076.1 GCA_017964255.1 Bacteroidales bacterium
CGTTATGCGGATGGCAGCACATGGTTCTGGCTATTGCTTTCAGGTTTAGTGGGTTATGTTATTGGGGATTATTGCCTGATGCAGGGTTATATCCATATCGGTTCCCGCTTCGGACAGCTGTTTATGACGCTGTCGGCCCCCACAGCGGCTATTACTGGCCGTTTGTTTTTGGGCGAGCAGATGCGTCCACTGGCCATCTTGGGCATGATTATCACGCTTAGCGGTATCGCCCTGTCCATTCTTTCCAAAGATGATTCTGCATCGAAAACAACCCATGGGGTGCGACTGAAACTGCCGGCCAAGGGCATTTTCTATGCGGCCATGGCAGGTATTGGGCAAGGTGTTGGTCTGGTAATCAGCAAGATAGGACTTTTACATTATGAGCAATCCATTGCGGTGGCAGGACTTTCCGGCTTCGACATACCCGATGGAGCGGTTCTGCCCGTGCCGATAGGCTTCAGTGTCCCTTTTGCGGCCACCATGATTCGCGCATTTATTGGCTTGGCGGGCTTTTTTCTGGCATTGATGCTGTTCAACAAAGACGGTCTTTCGAAGTTGCATCGTGCGGTTTGCGACCGCAAAGCGATGGGCTGTGCTTTGATTTCCACTATTTTCGGTCCCTTTATCGGAGTCAGCGCCTCGCTGATGGCCACGTTATACACCTCAACAGGCATTGCCCAGACCCTTTTCGCGCTCACGCCCATCCTCATCATCGCCCCGGCAGCCCTCCTCTTCCATCAGAAAGTCACTGTCCGGGAGGTCATTGGTGCTGTCATCAGCGTGATTGGCGTGGCGTTGTTCTTTGTGTAAAAACTGTTGTTTTGTAACCTATTATCATTGATAGATTAAACAGAAAGAAGAGAAACATAATGTAGTACTTCAATGTCTGCGTCACGTCTTTCTTGTGAACCATTATAAATTACGGCACGACGTGTAAGTTGCGAGGAGAGTTGTTCTGGAAGCTTGTGGAAAACCGTCTCGAATGAGGGGCTGTATGTGGCCGCAGACTTTATCTCGTAGGCTTCAATTCCCGTGCCTTTGGGTACTAGAAGGTCAACCTCGTTCCCATTGGAGTCGCGGTAAAACATTAGTCCCGCTTCGCGACCGGCATTGGCACGCTGCTTCATCATATCAGCAATAACCATATTTTCAAACAGATGTCCCCGCATTCGGTCGGTCGACAATTGACGATCATTTTCAATGCCCATCAGGTAACAAGCCAAACCAGTATCATAAAAATATAGCTTGGGAGTTTTGGTCAAGCGTTTGCGAGTATTCTCAAAGTAAGGATGCAGCATAAAGACGATATAGGAAGCCTGCAACACCGACAGCCAAGCGCGAATGGTGTTGACAGCTACCCCCACCTCATTTGACAATTCGCTGGCATTAAAAAGACTACCAATACGGCCTGCGCAGAGTTTGAGAAAGGTCTGGAATCGATATAGGTCACTAATCTGCAAGAACCCCCGTACATCGCGTTCCAAATAAGTGCGGACGTATGCAGGATAGAACAGTCGAGGGATATTTATGTCTGCATGAACTGAAGGGTAAAAGCCAGAGTATATCATTCGGTCGGCAACGCTTATGTCGGTATCATTGTCCAACAATTCTTGTAACGACAACGGCAGTAACTCAAGAACGGCTGTGCGTCCTGCAAGCGATTGTGTGATGCTGCTCTGCAAACTGAACTGTGAACTCCCGGAAAGGATGAACTTCCGTTGCGGGTGTTCATCCACCACTCCCTGAAGATATGACAATAAGACTGGGGTGTTCTGCACCTCGTCAAGAATCATTCCCCCTGTTCCCTGTGCAAGAAAAGCCACTGGGTCGGTCATTGCCATTTCTTTAGTGTCAGGATTTTCTAAAGAGAAATAGGGCAGTTCCGGAAACATGCTTTTGATAAGTGTGGTTTTGCCTGACTGTCGTGGTCCAGTTACCATAACAACGGAAAAATAATTTAGATTCTCCCGTATAACATCTTCTAACGTTCTATTAATCATACAGATAAATAATTTTTATGCAATCTTGCAATTTGATTGCAAATTTACATAAAATTTGATTACAACACACATTTATCCATAAAATATTTCGCGCAAGGCACGCTACAATGACACTCATAATTGCATACCTTTGACACGCGGACTTCTACCGTCAGCATCACCACCCCAAACTTCGCTTTAACAACCTTACAAAGGACTCATTTGGTATAAAAGCTGCACTTTTCAGAGTGCAATTTATATATATTTTTGCACTTCACGAAGTGCAGTTTGAAAAAAATACTATAATTACGCTGTCGGCAATTCTATTCCGATATGGATGTTCGGCTTTGTTTATTGATCACTCCTCTACGAACCGTAAAAAAAATTGAGTCCGCACACCTCGGGTTCGTCAATATTATTAAACCCCCTGCGAGATGGGTTCCACATGCACGGACACGTGGGTGTCTTCGCCGTAATGTTCCTTCAGCCGGCGTTCGATTTCATCGGCCTTGTCGTGGGCGGTTTTCAGTGGCAGTTCGCCATCCATGAGGATATGCATTTCGATGGCGTAATGGTTGCCGATACGGCGGGTACAAAGGTCGTGGGGTTCTGTCACTTCTGGCACAGATTTTACTATCTCCATGATTTCGGCCTCTACTTCTTCGGGCAGAGACTGTTCCATCAGGTCGCCAAGTCCGTTTTTGAGCAAATCTATAGACACTTTGATGATGACTGCACCCATGGCGATGGAAGCGATGGGGTCGAGTACTGCCCACCGTTCACCACAGAAGATGGCGCCTCCGATGCCGATGGCCGCACCAATGGATGACAGCGCATCGCTGCGATGATGCCAAGCATTGGCTTTCATCGCTTGGGAGTCAAGTTGTTTCGCCTTACGGTTAGTATATTGGAAAATCAATTCTTTCAACAAAATAGAAATCAAAGCTGCCCAAAGTGCCAGTTTTCCGGGTTGTACCAAAGTGCCACCAGTGGCCCAGAAAGCGATTTTTTTGGCTCCTTCTATCAATATTCCCGCTGCCACTGCGAAAAGCGCCAAGCCTATCACAGTAGTGGCTAAAGTTTCGTATTTGCCGTGACCGTAGTCGTGGTTTTTGTCTTTGGGTTTGTGGCTGATACGAACAAAAACCAGCACCACAATGTCGGTAGCGAAATCAGACAGTGAGTGTACGGCATCGGCAATCATGGCGGAACTGTTACCCAAAATGCCCGCCGCGAATTTGAGGGCCATCAGCAGGGCGTTGACGAAACTGCCCCATAGCGTTACTTTGTAGATTTCTTTTTCGCGTCCCATACAAGTAGATTTACGAATGCAAAGATATGAAAATCTAAAGAATCAGAGGGAATTAAAAAAAGTTTAATTTTGCAAAATGAAAAAAACAGATTTTCATGGCGATAAATTCTGATAAAATACTGAATCCCAAAACTATATTCTGGTTCTTGGTGGCGTTGGGTGCGGCGCTAAGAATCGGAAGTTTATGGGGTCCTTTGTCCCATGATGAACTCAGCGCCATCGTACGTCTGAATTTCGACACGTTTTCCGACCTGATAGACTATGGTGTCCGCGAAGATGGCCATCCTGCTGGCGTCCAAGTGTTTTTGTGGCTTTGGAGTAGGGTTTTCGGTACCTCTGCTTTTGCAATAAGACTCCCGTTTTTGCTGATGGGCATAGCTTCCGTTATGCTGGTTTATGTCATTGCCCGCCGCTGGTATGGCGAATGGCCGGCTTTGCTGCCCACGGCTATGCTGGCTGTAACGCAATTCACTGTGTATTATTCTGTTATTGCCAGACCTTATATTGCCGGACTCTTCCTGATGCTGTGCATGCTGTATTGCTGGACAAGGATTTTGCTGGATAAGGAATACAAATTACACTGGCTGGCACTGCTGGCTTTATCTGCTGCCGGATGTGCTTACACCCATTATTTCTGCATGCTTTCGGCTTTTCTGTTGGGCTTGGCAGGACTGCTGTTTGTCGATCGCCATCAATGGTGGCGCTATCTGCTTGCCTGCATGGGGGCGGTGTTGCTCTTCCTGCCACATTGGGGTATTACGTCACATCAACTATTTGATTTGCAGGGTATTGGTGGAGCAGGAGGCTGGTTAGGCAAGCCAACACCCAGTTTTCTTCCCGAACATTTGCGCTATCTGTTTCATTATTCTTGGATAGTGTCAGGCGTGGCTGTTGTGGGTTACTTGCTGGTATTCAGTCCGAAAGATTTCCGAAAGAATATAAAGCTGATATCCATGTCATGGCTGATGTGGTTGCTGCCGCTGGCGATAGGGTATTTTTATTCTGTCAAAGTGAATCCGGTGCTGCAGTTTTCTTCCCTCATTTTTGTCTTTCCGTTTTTTCCGCTGGCTTTGGCGGGGGCGGTGGACAGTCAGGAAAGAAAAGGTCGTCAAGCGTTGGTGCTACTCATTTATTGCTTCGCAATGGTACTTTCGCTGGTATTTACCCGCAAACATTTCCAGATGGTGCAGCGTGACTATATAGAGATTACCGCTCAGGAAGAACGGGCTGCCATAGATCTTTATGGTGCTGATAATGTGACATGTATGGTGAACATCGCCTTGGCGAAACTGCAATATTACGATGCGTCGTTATACAGTCTTCCCCAGTCAGTTCTTGAAAATTATGCCGTTTTTGATAGCGTATTGACAGCCAGTTCTACCTCATATCTGCTTTGCAGTGGCATTCAGGATCCTAAAATTTTGGATATTGCCATGCGCCATTATCCGTATTTGCTACGGTATAGGGATTGTCTGGTCACCGAAGTGCTTTTGTTTGGCCGCGAACCGGCAAAAGAGGCCATTGATATGGAAGAATCCGCCATTTTTGACCGCCAGAGAAGCTTATCCGCTTTTGATGGAGAGTATTACGACCTGCTTGACACTATTTTGGGCGACCTCAGCATCAGCCGTTTTGTATGTCTTGACAGTCGTTTGTTGTTCTGTGTGCCAGACAGTGTGCAGGGTTCTTTGCATTTGGTGACGGAAACGCAGGTGAATGGCTGCTGTGTGGACTGGCGCGAGTGTACTACTGACGGATTCCGGTACTGTCAAGGTGACACCTGCGAGATCAGTATTCCCGTCCGTATGGAAACCTGGGTAAAGCATCGCAGTTTATTGAAAAACACCCGTATCAAGGTATATCTGTGGAATCCTGATAAGGACCATGTTACCATACCTATCAGTTACCGTGTCACACTCTATCCCACCAATCCTTTTGTTTATTCAGTACTGGAGGAAATATAGCAAATTAGACGTGGAGACATGCACTGCGTACATTCGTGGAGACACGTACTACGTACGTTCGTTAAGACATGCACTGCGTGCATTCGTTAAGACGAAATCCGTCTCCACGCCTCCACGAACGAGCGAAGCGAGTGTCTCCACGCCTTCACGCCTCCCCGAAATATCAAAATTCAAATAATTATGCATAATTCAGGAAAATTGTGTAACTTTGCAGATTGTAATTTATAATCGAAAGGCATTACCGGCAGCATTAAAGGACTTCGTGCTGTTATGGGGTGCGAAAAGATATAGGTCTGAAGTCCGCTGAGTTTACTATGAGTATCATTGATCAAATCAAAGAAAAAGCGAAAACCGTCAACAAACGCATCGTTTTGGCGGAAGGCGAAGAAGAAAGAACCCTGAAAGCTGCCGACATCATCCTTGAAAAAGGCTATGCGGGCATCGTTTTGTTGGGTAACAAGGCTACCATTGAGGCTGAAGCCAAAGAATGGAACTTGAAAAATATCGACAAGGCCGAAATCATTGACCCGATAGACAACCCCAAGAAGGAATTCTATGCTGAAATGCTGTATGAAATCCGCAAAAAGAAAGGCATGACCATTGAGGAAGCCCGCAAGCTGGTTGAAGATCCCTTGTATCTGGCTACTTTGCTGATTAAGAACGGTGATGCTGACGGTGAGGTTACCGGTGCCCAGCATGCTACCGGCGATGTGTTGCGTCCCGCTTTCCAGATTGTGAAGACTCTGCCCGGCATTTCCGTGGTTTCAGGAGCTTTCATCATGTGCTTCCCCGACAAAAAATGGGGTGACAATGGTATCATGGTCTTCGCTGACTGCGCCGCCGACCCGAACACCGACGAGAACAAGCTGGCTCAGATTGCTGTAGTGACTGCCAAGACCGCCCGCAACATTGCAGGTATCGAACCTCGTATCGCCATGTTGAGCTTCTCTACCAAGGGCTCCGCTAAACACGAACTGGTGGACAAGGTGGTCAACGCTACCCGTATCGCCAAGGAGATGGATCCCACATTGGTAATCGACGGTGACTTGCAGGCTGATGCCGCTATCATTCCATCTGTGGCTGAAAAGAAAGCTCCCGGTAGCCCCGTGGCTGGCAAGGCCAATGTGTTGGTATTCCCGTCATTGGAGGTAGGTAATATCGCCTATAAGCTGGTGCAGCGTATGGCTGGCGCCGATGCAGTGGGTCCTGTGATGCAGGGTATGGCAGCTCCTATCAATGACTTGTCACGCGGTTGCTCGGTAGAGGATATCGTTAGCCTTGTGGCGATTACCGCTTGCCAAGCTGCTGGCAAATAATATTTTATGAAAAGACTTTTAGTACTCATATTGATCTTTTTTATGGCTCAGGGGGCGTGGGCACAGGTGAAATTCGATGTGCCCCTCCCCAAGAGTCTTCGTACGGTCAACTCCAAAGATAAACCCGACCGTAAAATCAAATTTCAGACTGGCGGTAATGTCGGAGTGGAAATCGGAGCGCTTATGGGCTTGGAAATACAGCCCAAAATTGCGGTTATTCCTATTGAACAGTTGTCGATAGGTTTAACCGCCACATACGTATTCAGATGGAATGTACCGATGAAGGAAGTAAGCAACATCTTCGGACTCAGTCCGTTTGTGGAAGGTTATCTCATTAAGAAACAGTTAGTTCTGCATGTTGAATACGAGTTTGTGAATTTTCCGGTCAGAGAATACGACATTTATGGCAATGAAATGGGGAGATTCAGGAGTTCCTCACATGTGATCCTCGTCGGTGCCGGTTATCGCAAAGAATTGAGCGACCGTTCAAGTATTACTACCATCGTTTTACTGCCTGTATATCAATTTAATCCAGACAGAGTTAATTATTACGGTGCTTGGTACACTCCGATTGTCAGGGTGGGCTACAATTACCTTTTTTAATCGTCATGTCTTCTTTCAATTTTTACTGGCGCACCACTCGTAAACTGCTGAAAGGAGAAAACAGCGGCTTTTCACGCCCCATTGTGAGACTTTCCGTGGCGGGCGTGGCACTGGGTATTGTGGTCATGCTGGTGGCTATCGCAGTCACTACGGGCTACAAGCAGGTGATACGCGACAAGGTGGTGGCTCTGGGCTCCCACATCCGTATTTCCAATTACGACATGAATTATTCCTTCGAGCCAGTGCCTTTCGACAAAAACCGTCCCTTTGTTGAGGAAATCAAGACCCTACCCGAGGTGCAATCCGTGCAATGCTATTCTACTAAGTCGGGAGTAGTTAAGACCGACGATCAGGTGGAGGGTATTGTGCTGAAAGGCATAGACCAAAGCTTTGACAAAGATCATTTTCAGAAAAACCTGATAGAAGGTGAGTTGCTGTCTTTGGAAGATACAGTACCTTCCAAAGAGATGATAATCTCTTCCACCTTGTCCAAAAGACTGAAACTAAATGTTGGGGACAAGGTGCGGACTTATTTCGTGCAGGATCCGCCAATGCAGCGAAATTTCACGGTGACAGGTATTTACGAAACAGGTTTGCCAGAGTATGACAGCCAAATCGCCTTGGTGGATTTGCGCCAAATCCGGAAGCTCAACCAATGGGACAGCAGCATGGTGGGCGGCATGGAGGTGTTGCTGTATGACTTTGACCAGGTGGATGCGGTGAGCGAAAAGGTCAACAGAAAAGTGGGTTATGATCTGAAAGCGGAGAGCATCAAGGAGGTTTTTCCCGAGATTTTCCAGTGGATAGCCTTGTTTGACACCAATGTGGTAGTCTTACTTATCATCACTTTTTTGGTTTGCATGATTACCATGATGTCAGCGTTTTTCATCATTGTGATTGAGCAAACGCCTACTATCGGTCTGTTGAAAACCATGGGAATGAAGACCAAATCGGTGGTTGTTTTATTTCTGATGATAGCCTCGGATATCCTGTTACGGGGTCTGCTGTGGGGCAATGTGGCAGCTGTTGTTCTCTGCCTCTTGCAGCAACAATTTCACTGGATACACCTGGATGCCGCCACTTATTATGTATCGTATGTGCCGGTGGAATTCAACATACCGCTGATTTTGGCGGTAAATGTGGCGGTTTTGGTTTTATGCATGGCGATATTGGTGCTCCCCGCCTACATTGTCGCCCGCAAAAGCAGTCCCCTGGCTGCCATCAAGTTTGATTAAAAAACCAAACATTTATTCATTGTGAATATCAATCACATCAAACAGTATATCTGCAGAATGACAGGTGCCGGGTTCAGTAATACTTACCCATGGAATCACTGCGGATTGGGAGCCAAACGACAGTATGCCCTTTACATAACATTTTCGTGTAATATCTATATTTTCCATTCGACTGATCCGACTTTCCACAAAGAATGCACCGCCATTGTAATTTGAGACATCCATTGCTGTCGCAAAATCGTCAACCATGGTGAACTGACAGTATGTGCTGTCCTCGCTGTACATCAGAGGTTTCCCATAAGAGTGCTTCACATAACCACAGAATTTTATGGTATCTCCGGCATGCGAATAATAAGGATAGTCAGCATTATCGACACTGAAATAGATGAAATTTCTGACCACAGCCTCGCAGGTGTTGTATTCACTATTCGACAAAGCGGGGATTTCGTTTGGCGCATAAGGCTGAATGCATTCGCATTGTTTGTCATTTTTATTGTAAGTCATGTTGTCGTATTGGCAATCATGCTTTTTGTTACAAGAAACGGAAATCAAGCATAAAACCGCCAGTATGATTACCATTGCTTTTGTTGTTGTGTTTTTACGGCTTTTCATAGTTTTATGTTTTTATTGGTTTATTGTTGATAATCAATACTATTCAATTGACATGCAAAAGTAATAAAGGGGACTTTTTTTAATATTTTCTTGTCATACTTTAAGATATTGCGAAGTCCGTTAAAGAAAATCTGAAAATACAACAGGGCAAAGTTACATATTATTTTTTAATTTTCAAGTGTTTATTGCAATTTTTTGTTTTAAAACAGGGGGGGGTGTAATTTACTATTAATCAATATGTTATATATTTGTTTTTGTGAACAATTGTTTAATTTGCCAATATTTCAACCTGTTGTAGACAAGACTCGTTAAGATAATTTGGGCTATATTTTGTACAAAACCAACCGCACGGCTGTATATACTGTACATGCTTTGCTCCATGAAAGATTCGGCTGCCGTAATACGACAGCCCTACATTTAATCACACAATTTCACCGCATAATCCATAATCCTGTAATCAGTTAATCTCCCCTCGAGCGTAGCGAAACTCCCCTTGGGCACGCAATGCGAGGACACCCCTCAAGGGCGCAGTGCTGAAATTACCGGCGGATAAGCACGGCTCCTTGGCGCAATTCGTTGATGTTGTTGATGCTATAGCTGAACTGGTAGTAATAGGTGCCGTTGGGCAGGTTGCCGCCATCCCAGCTGTTATCATAATTACGGCTTTGGAAGACAATCTGTCCGTTTCTGTCTTTCACCATTAGCGCTTTCTTCTCGCAGTTTTCGAGACCATTGATGACAAATTTGTCGTTCACCCCGTCTCCGTTGGGCGTGAAAATATTGGGGATTTCAATCGTGATAGGACGTGAATAGCCGGCCTCTTCCCAGGGGTTGTCATTTTCGCTTTTTTCTTCTTGCTCGCTCACGGCTACGGGTTTGTCATGTTTTGTAGTGGCATTTGCGGAAGTATTTTTGCCAGAAGAGTTTGTATTTCCAACGGAAGGATTGGGAGAAACCGAAGTGGTGGTGGCGGTTGGGGTACTTTGGGTGGGAGTGCTCACCATTGCAGTGGAGGGGTTGGCAGCGATGACAGTGGGATTGGCTTGGGTATTTTGAGCGGGCTCGTCAGCCTCTTTTTCCGTTTTGTTGGGGGTTATGACAGCTGTTTCCGCTACTGCGGGAGCCTCGGCAGGAACAACTTCTGTGATATCGGGTATATCTTCCGTAGCCACTTCGGTATTGTCGGCAACGACAACAGTGGCAGCGGGTTCGGGGTTGGATTGGGGAACATTGGCAGGTTCGTGGGTGAGGATGGCGATGGTGGTGCCGGTGACAATGGCCACCACTGCGCTGGCTGAGCCGATAATGGCAGCTAATTTACCTGCGGACATGGCACCTTTGGCAGCTGTGGCGGCAGCGCTTCCTCCTGCGGCGGCCCCTGCGGCAGGTAACTGGGAGGCAATGCTTTCCCAGCACCGCGGAGAGGGAGTCTCCTGCATCTGTTCCATAATATCCTTGATATTCATCTTCATATCTTATGCTATTTTATTTCTTCCGTAATCCAGTTTTTGGCTCTCATAAAATAAACCCGCGCCGTATTCTCTGTGATGTTCAGTTCTTGCCCGATTTCTTTGAAAGAATATTCCTCAAGCGCTCGTAAACTGAAGACCATTCTTTGTATTTCAGGCATCTTTTGCATGAGTTTCAAAATCTCTTGAGCGGTCAGGTGGGTTTCGATATTGGCAGTTTCGTCAGCAATTTCCACTTGCTCGTCAATGATATCGTAACCATATCGTTTATTGTTGTTGCGGAAATTCGAGATGGCTTTGTTGACCATAATCTGCCTGATCCAGTGTTCCAAAGAGCCTTGGCCAAGATATTTGTCAAGATGGGTAAAAACTTGCATAAACCCTTCTATCATAATATCTTCAGCCTCATGCTTGGTGGTGGCGTAATACATGCATACCGCCAGCATTTTAGGTGCGAAGAGGTCGTACAATGCCTGCTGGCTTTTTCTGTCGTTACGCAGACAGCCATCAATCAGGTCATTATGATTATACAATTCTTCCACACCTATATGACGCTTTAAACTGCGAAAACGTTACAACGAAAAGAAAATTTTTTTAGCGGAGGGATTTCACAATGGCTTCCACCTCACGGAGGTAGTTTCTTTTGTCTTCTTGCGGGGCATAGACAAAGCCGTCCACGGTGATACAATATTGACCGTCAGGGCTTTTGAAAGTGAAACTGTAGAAGGGACCTCCCATGTAGTCTCCGATGCTTTCCCACAAGCCTCTCATTTCCATACCTTTTTTGGCACCAATTTGGGTTGGATTCACGATGGGGAAACCAGCTTTCTGGGCGATGATGGGGTAGGCGTTTTTCACAGCTCCGGGAATGTATTTCTTGGTGACGCTGTCGCGCATGGCAATCACATTGTCCTCGGTAAGTTCGTAGGCGGGCAGTTTATATACCATGATGAACCGGTCGTTTTTGGTGGTTCTGAAGCGCAACCACAGGAAATCGTCGGTCTTATTGGCAATGAAATAGTGCATGGGAACGCTGAGCGAGATGCCGAACATCTCTTTCAGGGTTTTCTGAATGGTGGGTTCCAGTTCGCGGTTATATGCATACTGGACACGCTTCAAATCATTGTCATACAGCAAGTCTATGATAGTGTCTGCATGGGTTCTGAACAGGTTGAGACAGGAATCTACGTCATAGCCTTTGATTTTGATATATACTTGTGGGTTGGACCAGGCATTCCGGTCGAAAACAATGATGTTGCTATTGTATTTCGGACTGAAATCGAAATGGACAATGTTGCGATGCCTTACAAATTTGGAGGTGAAGTCCTTGCCCTGCAGGTGCAGTACGTCAAACATCGGTTCGTTCTGGTTGATAGCGGGTTGAGCTTGCTGCAAACTGTCGGTAACTTCCTGTAGCTGGCTTTCGGTAAAGAATTTATCATCCATAACCAGAAGCATTTCCCCGGCTTTGCCGTTGGAGAAATTATCCACTTTGAAGGAACCCACACTTTTGTGGCCGCATGACGCCAGCACAAGGGTCACAGCCATGATGGCGAAGAATATTTTTTTCATGATTATATGTTTTGATGGTTTATTCTCCAAAAACACGTTTGAAAATCAGATCCACATTTTTGAGGTAGTATTCCAAGGTGAAGCAGCTATCTAATTCGCTCTTATTAAGATATTTGCACACTTCTTCGTTTTGTTCGAGCAGTTCCTTGTAGTCTTTGCCGTCGAACCAGGCTGTCATGGCGATGGGCTGTACGAGGTCGTAAGCGCTTTCGCGAGACAGACCTTTGCCGATGAGGGTGGTCATGACACGCTGGGCGAAGATGACTTTGTGGGTCAAGTAAATGTTTTTCAGCATGTTTTCCGGGAAGACGACGAGGTTTTCGAGGATGCCGCTGAAGCGGTTGAGCATGTAGTCGAGCAGGATGGTGGCATCGGGCAGGATGATGCGTTCGGCGGAGGAGTGGGAGATGTCGCGTTCGTGCCACAGGGCGATGTCTTCGTAAGAGGTGATCATATAGCCACGGAGGACGCGGGCGCAGCCGCACATATTCTCGCTGCTGATGGGATTGCGCTTGTGGGGCATGGCGGAAGAGCCTTTCTGTCCCTTGCCGAATTTTTCCTCGGCCTCGCGCAGTTCAGTACGTTGCCAGTGGCGCACTTCTGTGGCCATTTTCTCGATGCAGGCGCCAATCAGGGCCAGGGTGGCGATATAATGGGCGTGGCGGTCGCGCTGCAGGGTCTGGGTGGAAATCTTGGCGGAGTTGATACCCAATTGTTCGCATACATAGTCCTGCACAAAAGCGGGGGCATTGGCGAAATTACCTACGGCACCGCTCACTTTGCCGCATTCCACATCGGCAGCGGCATCCTCGAAGCGGGCGATATTGCGCTGCATATCTTCAAACCACAGAGCCCATTTGAGGCCCAGCGAGGTGATGTCGGCATGTACGCCATGGGTACGGCCGATGCAGGGAGTGTCTTTGAACTCGTAAGCCCTCTTTTTCAGGATGGCGGACATACGCTGCAGGTCTTCTCGCAGGATTTTATTGGCTTGCTTGAGCAGGTAGCCGTTGGCGGTGTCCACCACGTCGGTGGAAGTCATGCCGTAGTGTACCCATTTTTTCTCTTCTCCCAGGCTTTCGCTCACGGTGCGGGTGAAAGCCACGATGTCGTGTTTGGTTTCTTTTTCGATTTCGTAGATGCGCTGGATGTCGAAGCGGGCGTTCTGGCGCAGCAGTTCCACGTCGTGTTCGGGAATCACGCCTAATTTGCTCCATGCGGCGGCGGCTTCAATCTCTACTTTCAGATAGCTGTTGAATTTGTTTTCTTCAGTCCAAACGGCGCTCATCTCGGGGCGCGAATATCTTGGTATCATAGTGGTTTATTTTATTTTGAAATCTAAAAATTTTTCTTCTCCGATAAAACCTTGCAGTCGGTCGTTGATGGCCACTTTGCCCACGCCTTCAGGGGTTCCTGTGAAAATGATGTCTCCGATTTTCAGGGTCATGAATTTCGACACATGACAAATAATTTTGTCAATGGAGAACAGCATGTCGGCGCTATTGCCGTGTTGCACGCAGTGGTCGTTCAGCATCAGCTTGAAATCCAGGTTGTTAAGGTCTCCGAAATGCTCTTTTTCCACAAATTTGCTGATGACAGCGGAGCCGTCGAAAGCCTTGGCAATTTCCCAAGGGTTGCCTTCGGCCACGCATTTCCGTTGCAAGTCCCTTGCTGTGAAGTCAATACCCAAGCCGATAGCGTCATAATAGGTATGGGCGAATTTGGGCTGGATGCATTTTCCTACTTTGCAAATGCGGAAAAGGAGCTCCACCTCATGATGAATCTCCTCAGAGAAATCCGGCAGGAAGAAGGGACGGTTGCGGATAATGATGGACGAGTCGGGTTTTAGAAAAAACACCGGCTCGGAGGGCCGTTGCCTGTCCAGTTCCTGAATATGTTTCAGGTAATTCTTGCCGACGCAGATGATTTTCATGTTTCCTGATTAAAACGAAAGGCCAAAAAGAACTTCAACTGTGCCGATAGCGGCTTTTTCCTGAACGCCAGTGAGACTGTTCTTGGCGTTTTTGGAGAAATAGTTGTTCAATGACTGGGCATAGTTGATATAAAGTTTGCCTTTCAAGTTATTTTTAATGACATATTCTACGCCAATACCTGCGAAAATGGATTCTTTGAACAAAGCCACCTCGTTATCTTTCAACCAATCGGTGGTAATATGGTTAATACTCTCTTTTTCTATGTCTTCGGCTGACGGATCGATTTGGAAACTGGATCTATAACGTGAGTACAAGTTAAAGCTATGGTAAAATCCTATATTTCCACAAATAATGAAATTGCTAAAACTGGGAGTTCTGAGTGTAACAGCCGTGGGAATGGTGAAATAGATACTTTTATAACTACGGTCCATATTCCGAACCAGACTGTCTCGTATCAGATATACATTTTCATTGAAATTCAAATTACCTCCTGTATGTTCAATCAAAATACCAGTTGAAACATAAAAATTTTTGCTTTTGGTTAGGTCCACATCCAAGTTGACACCATAACGTAACCCAATTTTGGTTCCACCCGGGGAAGTTCTCTCATAGCCTTCCGGGGCGGCCTTGTGGTTTTTCCAGTTCATCCAGTTGAAAGTGGGTCCGAAAGTAATGCCAAAAATGACTCTACGGGCTTCCAATTCATTGTAATTGTCGGGCCGTTGAATTTTTTCTGTTGTTTTTTGTTTGTTTTTAGTATTATTGGTGTTAGTTGAATAATATTCTTGGGCAAAAGTGCAAGAAACCAAGGCAACTAAACAAATAAGACAAATAAATTTTTTCATGATGGTATTTTTTGAAAGTTAATTTTTCTAAAACAAAGAAGGTTGCTGATCTGTCATGCGAAATTTTCCCAAATGGGCATAACCCAAATCGGTCACTTCACGGCCCCTGGGAGTTCGCATCAGGTAGCCTTCTTGGATTAAGAAGGGTTCGTAAACTTCTTCCAACGTTCCGCGGTCTTCTCCCACAGCGGTGGCGATGGTGGAGATGCCGACAGGTCCGCCCTTGAATTTCTCCACAATGGTGGAAAGTATGCGGTTGTCCATTTCGTCCAAGCCGTGCTTGTCGACATTCAAGGCAGCCAGTGCCACCTGTGTGATGTCGTAGGTGATGGTGCCGTCGCCTTTGATTTGGGCAAAGTCGCGCACACGGCGCAGTAGCAGGTTGGCGATTCGGGGTGTGCCACGGCTGCGGCGGGCAATCTCGAAGGCGGCGTCATCCTTGATGGGGATGTTGAGGATGGAAGCCGAGCGTTTTAAAATCGTGGACAAAGTTTCCGCGTCGTAGTATTGCAGTCGTAGGTTGATGCCGAAACGTGAGCGCAAAGGAGCGGTCAACAAGCCTGAACGGGTGGTAGCTCCCACCAAGGTGAAGGGGTTGAGTGAGATTTGCACACTGCGGGCATTGGGACCACTATCTATCATGATGTCAATACGATAGTCTTCCATGGCGGAATACAGGTATTCTTCCACGATAGGTGATAGACGGTGAATTTCGTCGATGAACAGCACATCGTTAGGTTCCAGGTTGGTGAGCAGACCGGCCAGTTCACCGGGTTTGTCGATGACGGGACCGGAGGTGATTTTCATGTTCACCCCCATTTCGTTGGCAATAATGTGCGAAAGCGTGGTTTTTCCCAGTCCTGGAGGGCCGTGCAGCAGCACATGGTCCAAGGCTTCCCCACGGGCTTTGGCAGCGCGCACAAAGACAATGATATTGTCAATAACCTGCTCTTGCCCATGGAAATTGGCAAAGTCCGTTGGCCGGATGGCTTTTTCGAACTCCTTCTCGGCAGCGGAAAGTCTTGCGGAATTTGGATCCAGATTATTATTCATGTTTTGTGCTTATTTCATTTTGTCCAATCGATTCAGGCCTACAACGGCGGGCTCGTAGTTTGGCAGTATTTTCAGGGCAGTGTTGTAGGCTTCCCGGGATTCTTCCAGGCGGCCAGTGCATTCGAAGCAGACCCCGCGATTACAGTGGGCCTCCACACAGTTCGGCTCCACGGCAATGGCCCGGTCGAACATGGTCATCGCTTCGTCGTATTTGTCCTGATCCACCATATAGACGTAGCCCAGGTTGTTGAGGGCAGGCAGGTGGTCTTCTTTGAGTTGCAGCACAATTTTGTACTGTTCCACCGCCTGTTCTATCTGATCGTCATCTTGATTCTTTTCTCCTAAGTCTTGCAGCAGTTTGGCCAGATTGAAGTTGATTTCAATATTATTGGGGTCGGCTTGCAGGGCGTTTTGGTAGTAGCTAATGGCGATAGGATCGAGTTTTTGCTGGTAGTAATAGCCTAATTCCAGAAAAGCCCTGATTTCAGTCGGATTCTGGTCGATGCACAGCTGGAACATACGCATGGCGCCCACCGTATCCTGCATTTCTTTCAGGCAGAAACCTCTGATCAGGTGGGCCTTGGGATTGAATTTCTCCTGTTCCAAAGCGGCATCCAAGGTGCTGTTGCATTCCGAGAACATTCGAAGGTGGAAATATAACTCAGCCAGTTTCAGACGTGCCTCATTGTTGGTTGGATCCAAAGCGATGGCTCGTTCCAGCATCTCCTCGGTTTCATCGGTTTCTTTCTCCGCAAAGTAGATGTCCGACATCAGCACATAGTATTTGGAGGTCTTGTCGTCCAATTTCAGGCATTCGAACATGTCCAATTTCGCCTCGTCAATAAAGCCGCGGTTGTAGTAGTAAACGGCTCTGGCATAGCGTGCTTCCGCATCTTTCGGATGCTTGTCGATGGCTTTGCTCAGCTTGGCCAGGTCTGGCGGCATGTTGGCATACTGCTTGTTGTTATGGCCGCAGGCCATCAGCATCACCACCAAGGAGAAAAGAATCAATCTGACGAAATAATGTTTCATGATGAAGATAGATTATTGTTTTTTCTCGGCGACAGCCTCACGGATTTTAGCTTCCAGTTCCTCCATCAGTTCGGGATTGTCATTCAGCAACTGTTTCACGGCGTCGCGGCCTTGCGCCAGCTTGCTGTCGTTGTAAGAGAACCAGGAACCTGATTTCTTGATGATGTTGTAATCCACGCCCAGGTCAATGATTTCACCGGTTTTGGAGATACCTTCACCAAAGAGGATGTCGAATTCGGCGGTGCGGAATGGCGGTGCCACTTTGTTTTTCACAACTTTCACTTTGACGCGGTTACCAGCGGCCAGGTCACCGTCTTTCAGCTGGGAGGTACGTCGGATGTCGAGACGCACGGAAGCGTAGAATTTCAGGGCGTTACCGCCAGTGGTGGTTTCGGGGTTGCCAAAGAGAACACCGATTTTCTCACGCAGCTGGTTGATGAAGATGCAGCAGCAGCCGGTTTTGCTGATAGTGGCGGTCAGTTTACGGAGGGCCTGTGACATCAGTCGGGCTTGCAAACCCATCTTGGAGTCGCCCATGTCGCCTTCAATTTCGCTCTTGGGAGTCAAAGCGGCCACAGAGTCAATGACGATGATGTCGATGGCGCCGGAACGAATCAGATTGTCAGCAATTTCGAGGGCCTGCTCCCCATTGTCGGGCTGGGAAACTAACAGGTCGGCAGTGTTCACGCCCAACTTTTCGGCATACGAGCGGTCGAAAGCGTGCTCAGCATCGATGAAAGCGGCGATACCACCGGCTTTCTGGGCCTCAGCGATGGCATGGATGGCCAAAGTGGTCTTACCGGAAGACTCAGGACCATAGATTTCGATGATTCTTCCTTTTGGCAGACCGCCCACGCCAAGGGCCAGGTCAAGGGTCAGTGAACCGGTAGGGATAACGTCGATATCTTCAACGGGAGTGTCACTTAAGCGCATGATGGCTCCCTTGCCAAAGGTCTTTTCCAATTTTTCCAGGGTGGAATTCAGCACTTTAAGTTTTTCCTCATTCATTTTTTCTTTTTCCATAGGACAGTTTTTTTCAAGATTAAACAAACTACAAAAATACAAATA
>JAGCSI010000077.1 GCA_017964255.1 Bacteroidales bacterium
AAGGTCACCACGGAATCACAACCATCTACAGATGTGTAATTAAATGTAAATTCTCCGTTCTGTACGGTACCTGGCATAAAAACAGTATCTCCGTACGTATAGGGCAAATCACTCTCATGAATAGTAAGGTAATCATCCATTATCATTTCGCACGAGTCTGTTGTAAACGACATCTCTTCACCATATACCGTGCCTAAAGCATTGGTTGCAAACGCACGAACGTAATAGACAGTATTGGCATGCAAACCTCCCATAGTGACTGTATAAACACGACCTCTGTACTCATTCCAATTGTGTATGGCATAATTGTCTTGTAAGTCGGGATCTGTCGACGAACTCCAACAAACACCTACGGTACATGACGGATCATGTCCGTCACTTTGCAAAGACGCTTGACAATCCGCTGAAAATGCAGTAATATTATAAACCTGAATTGTATTTACGGACGGTTGCATATATATAGGTGTCGCACAATCTGAAGGAGCTGACATCTGACCACCTTCGCAAGAGGTGGACACTCGGTAGCAAACGTTAGTGTCGTATGGAGATATGACGTATTCAATACCATGAATACCTGAAGCAATGACCACACTGTCAGACAAAATATTATAGCTTACATCGGGACCAACAACATGGGCACGAATCATCCAGTTATAATCAAAGTAAGAACCCATATACGCCAAAGTCGTCCAATTCCCATCAATATGCATTACGTTACCATAGCCAGGATTAGCATTATGATAGTCCGTAACACCCGCCGCATAAACGGTGATATCTTGAGGAGCGTCAACATCGCATTGATAACCAATCCATAAGGCTTGGGATGCATCAATTACGTATTGAGTATCCAAAATAATGTCACTCCAAGAAGAAAACGCCACTTCATCAGAACTGACCACTTGTTCATACACAGGGACAGTGGATGCGGGACCAGTTGTATCAGAACCACCAACCCAAATACGGATAGTATAGGTGGTATATAATATGTTTCCCATGAAAGAACATCCAATACTAGTAATTGCAGAACCATCATAAACACTCAAATCTGCAGGAGTGAACAGGTGGTATACTCCGAATGAATACGAGTTTCCTGCACCAATTGCAGAATTATATGCCGTATCTGTAGCCTGGCTTAACACTCCAGTTCCAACGGCATTCCATGTCAGCGTCAAACTGCCATTTTCTGCTATAGATTGTACATTTGTCGGCGGGTTATCACATACACTTCTGGTTAAAGTTTGCGCATTGCCGACCATTACCAAGGCTTGCAGAAAAACAATAACAAAATAGATTTTTCTCATAATATCAGTAATATGATTTTTAAAGATATATTTCCAGCAACCTGCTTTTCCCTTCGGGAATGAGATTCAACTCGGGGGTGCAGGCGGGTACTAACATCACCTCGCCGGTGCGCAGCTCAAACTGCTCGTCGTCGGTGAAAGCGTGAACATGGCCTTCGATACACATATATATAATAAAGGAGTCGATTTCAGTATAGGTTTTCTTCAAGGGATTCTCGAAATAAATCTCATTGAGGTTGAAGAATGAAGACCGCAGAAGTTTGCTGGTGGTATTGAATTTCTCTTCATAATTCACCTTGCCGGCGGGGATTTCTGTGTTATCGGAGTTTTCCGAGACATTAGAAGATGCGTCATCCCCCTCTCCACCATTGGTTGTTTTATTTTCGGCTTTAGCTTTGTCTCCTTCGAAATGGATGGCGTCGAAAGCCTCGTCCACATGCAACTCTCTACTATTGCCCTGTTCATCTACCCTATTCCAGTCAAAAATGCGGTAGGTAACATCCGACGGCTGCTGGATTTCGGCTAATAACACCCCTTTCCCAATAGCATGGACCGTGCCCGCGGGAATGAAAAACAAGTCGCCAGGCTTCACCGGATGGAATTTCAGCAACTGGTCCACCGTACCGGCATCTACCGCATCGCAGTATTGTTCACGGGTTACCCCATCCTTGAATCCCACATACAGGCCCGCTCCCTTATCCGCCGCTATCACATACCACATCTCGGTCTTGCCGTTCATGCCATAGCGCTCCTGCGCCAACTGGTCGTCGGGGTGGACCTGCACCGACAGGTCATCTGTGGCATCAATATATTTGATCAGCAATGGAAAACCCAAGCCATATTGGTCATAGACCTTGTCACCCAACAAATCTCCCATATACACCTCTATCAACTCATTCAGGTCGTTGTCTTCCGCAAAAAAACCATTCGCCACCACCGACACATTGCCTTCTATCGCCGAAATCTCCCAGCTTTCGCCACAATGGTCCATATTTCCCACAGGACGGTGGAGCAATTTCCTGATTTTATCTCCACCCCAGATTTTTTCTTTGAAAAAAGGCTTGAATTTTAACGGATACAACATATTTTAGTGATTTGGAACGTATATTTGTCGAGTTTTATGCTGATAATTGGGCATATCTTTGTCCGGATTACGCCGATTGACACTCTTGACGAACAGCCACTTGCCTTTTTCCAGCACAAAACCTTGGTTCAGGCTGGATTCGGGTACCATAAACGCCGGAAGATCGGGCACGCCCTCATCCATCGGTATCAGTTCATCAAAAACAATCATCTTGGCATACACCTTGTCGTATATCACCTGTTTGGTCTTCGGATCACGCTTGCCTGTACCCACATTATACGACTGGTACTCATAATTCAGGCTCATGGTAGCATCCTTGGAATACGAAATGATAACCCTGCTGCATTTTTCAGTATATTTCTTGAAGATATTCGCTCCGAAAACAGGAGTCATATCATTCTTGAAATGAAGCACTTCGATAATTTTCTCGTTGGTAAACAAGTCGTTGCCGTTCCAGCCCAGCAAGGTATAATAGGTCTTTTCGCCACTCTCTACCGGAATCACTTTGTAATACACCGCCCCATACCAGCGGTTATGGTTGCCCACGTAGGTCTTGGGATAGTCAATGGAATAACGCTTATCGTAAAGAGGAATCACATCATAATGCTTTCTGGAGGCGTTATACACCTGCAGGAAACCGAAATTCTCATAGCTGTAGTCATCCTTGATGATATACCAAGTGAAAATTTTGAACAGTTTGTCAGGAGAAATCACTACCGAAAAGTTCTTCACCGAGTCCCAGCCAAATTTGAAAGAGCCTTCCATTTGCAACACATTCTCCATCAGATACATAAAATCCTCATTCCGGCTCAGTCGCTCTGTTTCCGACGCTCCGTTCATCACCTGTTCGCGCAGATTGATCAACGAATCCTCCCACAAACGGAAGTCAACACCCTTCTTCTGCTTCTGCCCCAAAGAGACGAAACAACAGAGTAACAGGCCGATAACGATCACATATCTACGCATTCCGATGCAAATAAACTGCAAAATTACATATTTTTTTGATAGCAGTAGTTAAGAAACGTCATTTTTATAATGAATATTGTACGAGATGCTGGACCAGGACCAGGGCATTGGGCATTGAGCTTAGAGATCAAGGGTTAGAGATTTGCTATGACGGCATGCCGAAGGCATGAGACGTGCCTTCAGGCACAATTAACACCACACAAGCGAAGCGCTGTGTGGTGACAAGCAGACAGCGTCTCCTCAGCATATCGGAGATATGCGACCTCTCACCATCATGCGTCGTAGTCTATCGCATCTCTCCGAGATGCCAGTAGTGTATGAGTGCCTTCATCCACCACACTGCGCCTAACGGCTTGTCACTATTCCCTATAATAATTGGCACATTTATCCATTTGCTAATTTGCTAATTAATCAATTTGCTAATTATAACTGGCACATTGAAAAAATTTGTATCTTTGCAAATTCTATTTAAACCAAACTGAATATGATTAATATCACATTACCTGACGGTTCCGTCAAACAGTACAACCAAGGTGTTACACCTTACGAGATTGCCAGCAGTATCAGCGAAGGACTGGCACGCAACGTATTGGCTGCCAATGTCAACAACCAGATTGTGGAGCTCAACCGCCCCATCAACGAGGATGCGGAAGTAAAACTGCTGACCTGGAATGACGAGGATGGCAAGGGTGTGTTCTGGCACAGCTCCGCCCACCTGATGGCCGCCGCCATTGAGAGCCTTTACCCCGGTGTCAAGTTCGGCATCGGTCCCCATATCGAGAACGGCTTCTACTATGACATCGATTTCATGGATTACAGCATCTCTTCCGATGACTTTCCGAAAATCGAAGCCAAAATGCAAGAGTTGGCCTCCCAAAAAATCAAATTCGTGCGCCGCGAGGTGACCAAAGCCGAAGCACTGGATTACTTCACCAAGAAAGGTGACGAATACAAATTGGAATTGATCAACGACCTGGAAGACGGCACCATCACTTTCTATGAGAGCGGTCCATTTACCGACCTCTGCCGCGGTCCGCACTTGTACGACACCGCCTCCATAAAGGCCATCAAGCTGCTGAAAACCGCCGGTGCCTATTGGCGTGGCGACGAGAAGCGCAAACAGCTGACCCGTATCTATGCCATCACTTTCCCGAAAAAGAAAGAACTGGACGAATATCTCGTATTATTGGAAGAAGCCGCCAAGCGCGACCACCGCAAACTGGGTCGTGAGTTGGAGTTGTTCACCTTCTCACCTCTCGTGGGACAGGGTCTGCCTTTGTGGCTGCCCAAGGGTGCCGCCCTGCGCGACCGTCTGGAACAGTTCCTGCGCAAAGTGCAGAAAAAATATGGTTACCAGCAGGTTATCACCCCGCATATCGGTAATGTGAACCTTTATAAAACTTCCGGTCACTATGCCAAATATGGTGCGGACTCTTTCCGTCCCATCACCACCCCGCAAGAGGGCGAGGAGTTCTTCCTCAAACCGATGAACTGTCCTCACCACTGCCAAATCTACGCTGCCCGTCCGCGTTCATACAAAGAACTGCCGCTCCGTTTGGCCGAGTTCGGCACTGTATATCGCTACGAGCAGAGTGGTGAATTGCATGGTTTGACAAGGGTTAGAGGTTTTACGCAGGATGATGCCCACCTTTTCTGTACTTCAGAGCAGATTAAAGAAGAATTCTGCAAGGTTATTGACATTATCCTTTATATTTTCAAGACGCTGAAGTTCGAGAACTACAAAGCTCAGGTTTCCCTGCGCGACCCCAACAACAGAGAGAAGTACATCGGTACCGACGAGAATTGGGAGAAAGCACAGCGCGCCATCATCGAGGCTGCCGCTGAAAAGGGACTGAACACCATCGAGGTGGAAGGTGAAGCCGCTTTCTATGGTCCGAAACTCGACTTCATGGTGAAGGACGCTATCGGCCGCGAATGGCAGTTAGGCACCGTGCAGGTGGACTACAACCTGCCCGAGCGTTTCGGTCTGGAATACACCGACGCCGACGGTCTGAAGAAGCGTCCGGTGATGATTCACCGCGCCCCCTTCGGCTCCATGGAGCGTTTTGTGGCTGTGCTGCTCGAGCACACTGGTGGCAACTTCCCCTTGTGGCTCACTTCCGAGCAGGTCATCATTCTGCCTATCAGTGAGAAATACATGGATTACGCCAAGAAGGTGCAGGCTACCTTGGAAGAAAAGGACATCCGTGTCATCATTGACGACCGCAGCGAGAAAACCGGCCGTAAGATTCGTGACGCCGAAACCGCCAAGATTCCTTTCATGCTCATCGTGGGTGAGAAGGAAGAGGCCGACGGCAACGTTTCCGTCCGCCGCCACGGCAACATCGACAATGGCACCATGCCACTAACAAGTTTTGTGGACTTAATTCAAGAGGCGATACGTAATGAATTAGCAAATTAGTTAATTAGCAAATTAATTTTTGGGCTAGTTTGATTGTAAGTTGGGATATGGCAAAAAATAATATCATTATGGATAAAAGTTTCTCGTTTGCATTAAATATCATGAATTACTGTGATAAATTAGATGCAAACAAGAAATTTGCCATATCAAACCAACTCATTCGAGCAGGAACTTCAACAGGAGCTAACATCCACGAAGCCCAGAATGCAGAAAGCAAACTTGACTTTATCCACAAACTGAAAGTAGCTGCCAAAGAAGCAGAAGAAACCGACTACTGGCTTCAACTATGCAACGAGGCAGACAATTACCCATCTGCAGAAGAACTCATAGTTCAAGTGCATGAACTGAAAAAACTTCTTTGTTCAATTATCGCAAAAACCAAACGAAATATTGAAAATACACCAAATTAGTTGAATATAAAATCATTGACTAATTTGCTAATTTACTAATTAACTAATTCAAAAAACGTGTTTGAGAGTTTAACCGACAGATTAGAAAGAGCGTTTAAGATCATCAAGGGTCAAGGCTATATTACCGAAATCAATGTAGCCGAGACGATGAAAGAGGTGCGCAAAGCCCTTTTGGACGCTGACGTGAGTTATAAAATCGCCAAGGACTTCACCGACACCGTGAAGCAGAAAGCGCTGGGTATGAACGTGCTGAAAGCCGTTTCTCCCAGCCAGCTGATGGTGAAAATCACCTACGACGAGCTGGTGAGCCTTATGGGCCGCGATGCCATTGACATCAATATCAAGAGCGACCCCTCCATCATCCTGATGGCAGGTCTGCAAGGTTCCGGTAAAACCACCCATGCCGCCAAGCTGGCCAACATGCTCAAGAAGAAACGCAACAAGAAACCTTTGCTGGTGGCTTGCGACGTGTATCGTCCCGCCGCTATCGACCAGCTGAAGGTCCTGGGCGAGCAGATTGAGGTGCCGGTTTACACCGAGGAAGGCAGCAAAAAGCCTGTAGAAATTGCCAAGAATGCGGTTAAATACGCCAAAGAATACGGTTACAATGTGGTCATCATCGATACCGCCGGCCGTCTGGCTGTGGACCAGGAGATGATGGACGAGATTGGCAACATCAAAGATGCCGTCAATCCTCATGAAATCCTCTTCGTGGTGGATGCCATGACCGGCCAGGATGCCGTCAACACTGCCAAAGCCTTCAACGACAAGTTGAACTTCGACGGTGTGATTCTGACCAAGATGGATGGTGACACTCGCGGTGGTGCCGCCCTGACCATCAAGGCCGTGGTGAACAAGCCTATCAAATTCATCGGACAGGGTGAGAAGATGGAAGCTCTCGATGTCTTCCACCCCGACCGTCTGGCTGAGCGTATCTTGGGTATGGGTGATATCCGCTCCTTCGTGGAAAAAGCCCAGATGCAATACGACGAGGAGGAAGCTGCCAAGTTACAGAAGAAACTGGCCAAAAACCAGTTCGACTTCAATGACTTCCTCACCCAGATTGCCCAGATCAAGAAGATGGGTAATATCAAAGACCTCATGTCCATGATCCCGGGTATGGGCAAAGCCATCAAGGATATGGATATTGACGATAACGCCTTCAAGAGCGTGGAAGCCATTATCCTGTCCATGACTCCTTACGAACGCGAGCATCCCGACATTCTCAACGGCTCTCGCCGCAAACGTATCGCCATGGGTAGCGGCACCGACATCTCCGAAGTGAACCGCCTCGTGAAACAGTTCGACGAGACCCGCAAAGTGATGAAGATGGTGAACAATGGCAAGGCCAAAAACCTGATGCGCGCATTGAACACTCCAGGCAGAAGATAAACGGAAGAATCCTACATTTCGAACATCTCATCCTTGAAATTGATGAGATACACTTTCTCAGTGGCACGGGTCAAGGCGGTGTACAACCACCGCACGAATTCCTTATCCACCGCATCATCCGGCAGATACCCCTGATCTACAAACACCACTTTCCACTGACCACCCTGGGTCTTGTGGCAAGTTAGCGAATAGGCAAATTTCACCTGTACCGCATTCAGAAACGGGTCATTCTTGATTTTCAGATAGCGCAAGCGCTTGTTCGCAATATCCTGATAATCCATCGATACTTCCTGATACAGCCGGTTATTGTCCTCCTGGGTCAGCGAGGCCGCCTCACAGTCCAGGCTTTCCAAAATCAGCTTCACATCGATATTCGGGTACTGCGGATAATCGCACAGACGCACGGTCACATCCGCAAAATGGAAGCCGTATATTTCCTGTATCTTATTGATGGCCAATATCTCCATAATATCCCCATTGGCAATAAAGCCCACCTCGGAGCCTTCGTCCACCCAATAGTAATTGTTCTTCACCGCCATCAGATAATCCCCGGCCGCAATCTGGTTCTCCCTGAACAATATCCTGTTCCGAATCTCACTGTTGAACATGAAAGCTCTCTTGTTGGAGCGGGTGATGGTCACAATCTCATCATGATCATAGTGATTATACAACGTATTCAGCTCATCTTCCAGAGTTGCTCCTGAGATACGCTGGAAATCAGGAAAATCTGCTCCGCTGAAAAAGGGAAAGTCATAATCCTGATATTTCAGTTTATGACGCAACTGATTAGCATTAAACAGAATACCGGAATCTAACGCCTGTCGCACCACATCCGTCAACTGGCAGGACACCAGATTCAGATTGAATGAATGGCGGAGATAATCTATTTGCAAAGCGGGACTTTCGTCCGAATGCACTGGAGGCAGCTGGGCATCATCACCGATAAAGAGCAGCTTATTCTGGTTTCCCTCAAAGACAAAATTGATCAAATCCTCCAGCACGCTACGAGACGAAAACAGGTCGGAACGCTGTTGGGAATCGGAAATCATGGACACTTCATCCACAATGAACAAAGTATTATTCAGTTTGTTCTCCTTGCGGCTGAAATGCAGCATACCCTCCTGCATCTGCACTCGGTAAATATGCTTGTGAATAGTAAAAGCCTTGTTGCCGGAATACACCGAGAACACCTTTGCCGCGCGACCTGTAGGCGCCAACAATACCACACGCTGACGCAATTGGTTCAGGGTCTTCACCAAGGCACTGACCAATGTGGTTTTACCTGTACCGGCGTAGCCTTTCAGCACAAACAGGCCATGGGTCTGGGGAGTGGTCACAAACTCGGACAGCATGCCGATAGCCGTTTCCTGCCCCTGTGTAGGCTCAAAAGGAATCTGCTGACGAAAACGAACTTGGAAATCCTGTTTAGAAAGCATGACCGATAGCGAATTTAAAGCCCTGGGCCCAATACCACAACTTGCTGTTTTTGTCCTTGGCAGCCACCCATTCCTTGTTAATCCACGGACCATAGTCTTTCAGGCGGGGATCATAAAGTGGCACCGCATAATCCAAACGGATAATGAAGAAGTTGAAATCCAAGCGGATACCCACACCGGCACACAAAGCCAATTCCTTATAGAAACGCTTAAAACTGAACTCGGCATTTTCCATGCCTGAATACTTATAAGCCAACCAAACATTACCGGCATCAATAAAAACGCCATACTTGAAAGCTTTGTAAATTGTACCTCGATACTCCAGATTCATTTCAAGTTTCACATCACCCGTATATTCCACCATTCGTCCTCCCGGACCATGATAAGATCCAGGGCCAACGCCACGGAACGGGAAACCTCTCATGCTGCTACTTCCTCCCAAATAGTAACCCAGCTCGTATGGGATAACATTCCCCGCCCCTATCGGCAACTTGAAACCCGTGTTGAACCGGAACGCCACCGCATTATCTTCATTAATGGTTCTCAAATACTTGAACGTGAACTCAAAACCTTCATAGGTAGTATATGTATACTGTCCCAAATTCCATTTTTGCTGAGGAGAAAACAAGGCATTCAATCCCGCAAGCAACATGCCGCTCGATTCAAAGGCAAAAATCAAGCGCATACTGTTTTTCTTCTGTTGATATTTCTTGAATGGAACTACATAATTGAAAGTATATTTGAGTGACATAAGAAAAAACTGGTTAAAACGTGCCAAATAAGAGCCCTTGTAGTATTCGTAGTACAACATGCCACGTAAATTATCAATATTGATGGTTCTGAATTCAACCGGCATAATCTCATGACTCATATACGTATTGGGATGGATGGTATAGAAGTAGCTCGCGTCAAACATCCAGCGTTTATACAAGCCTGAATAAGTAGTACCGAACTTGACAGACGTGGAATATTTAAGTGCATTGGGATTTTCATAATACTTGAAAAGGAACAATCTCGGGAAGTCTAACTTCACGCTGGCTCCCAATTCAGGATAACGGTACAATTTCGAATAATAGTAATAGTTGCCAAAAATGTTAAAGGTAAAATTCTCTGCACCTTTGAATAGATTCTTGTTGCCGTATGTGAAAGAAAGACCACTCTTATCCGAACGCACATCCACCTGACCTCCAATACTATGCACTCTCCTTCTCACCAACTTATATTCCGAATTCAGGCGACCAGTCTTGGTGACGGAATCCCGTTTGGACAAATCTTCCTTGAAGGTGATTTCCACCGAGCTGAAGTTGTTCAGGTCCTGCAAGCCCTTCTTTGAACGGGAATACAAATCCTCCGTGTACATGGTTCCGTTTTTGCTATATATCTTGTCGGTCAAGGTTCTGTATTTGAAATCCTTTTTCAACTTGCCGTTTTTGCGGTATTTCTTCTTGATTTTCGGAGTGATAAAAGCATAAGTGGTAGAGTCGCCTTTCAAACGGAAAGTATAGAACAGCGTGGTGTCGTAACTCACCGTATCCGCTATCAGCACATTGTAATTCGGATACACACTCACATTTTCGAAATAGTACTTATAAAGGCTTTTTTCCACCAACTGGGCATTGGTAGTATCCATCACAAAGGTCAGAGTGAGGGTTTTGTTCCCTTTCTCGTCCAGATTCTGGCCTGACATGATAGTATCCACCTCACAATAGAACAATGCCGAACTGGCATAATAATACCCTTCATTTCTCAACAGCTTCACCATCCGGTCTATTTCATCCGAAATCAAATCCTCATCATACCTCATGCCTTTCTTGATCAGCGATTCTCGCATGTTGAGGACAAAAACCTTTCTGAACTCAAAAACAGGCACATTCATACTAACCCTGCGCACATAGTATGGGTCATTGGCTTTCACATAATAGTTCACCTGTGCTTTTTTCGGTTTGGGAAATACCACTTCAGAGCTCACCTCGGATTGGAAATAGCCTTTTTTCTTCATCACTGTCTTCAAATTCTGCTCCGACTTTTCTATCAGCACCGAGTCGAGCAGCACCGGTGGCTCACCCACACTTTCCCGTAACCAACGACGGAATTTGGTGTCTTTCAGCTCTCCTGTTTTCTTGCTGACTTTCGGCTGTGCCTCGCCATACAAAGAGGTCTTGAGATTGAAAATCCCCATGAACTTGTTGTTCGGCAAAGGCTGCACATAATTCACCATTCCCGAGAACTCCTCCCCTTTCACATCCTTCATGGTCACCGTGTTCTTAACCAGCATGTACTCATTATCCTTCAATATCTTGGTGGAACTGCACGAAGACAGAAGGAGCAGTGCGAGTAGCGTGATGATTAGAGGGTGGAATTTCATTAAAGGTTTCAGGTTTCAGGTTACAGGGGTTAGAGGTTAGAGGTTAGAGG